>NZ_CP107841.1:1500000-1800000 GCF_036346855.1 Streptomyces europaeiscabiei | reverse complement strand
TCGACCCCGAGGTGCCGATCGTGCTGTGCGACGCCCGTCGACGGGACTCGGTCAAGGACGTCCTGGTCTCCGTGGTCCGCCACGCGATGGTGCACGCGACGGAGCACCGCCAGCCCGCCATCACCTGACACGGCCCGTACCCCCGCCGACAGGGGTACGGGCCGTTGCTTCATGACACGCGCGCGTGGACATGTTCCGCGTTCCGAGCGGACGAACACACCCACGCGTGCCTCGATCTCAGCTCACGTGGTCGTCCTCAGCGCACTTCGTCCTCGTGCCAGCCGAGGCTCTTCTCCACCGCCTTGCGCCAGTTGTGGTATTCACGGTCACGGGCGGACGCCTCCATGGACGGCGTCCACTCGACGTCCTTGCGCCAGTGCGACTTCAGCTCGTCGAGATCGTTCCACACCCCGGTCGCGAGCCCGGCCGCGTACGCGGCACCCAGGCAGGTCGTCTCCGAGACCCGCGGCCGGATCACCGGCACGTCCAGGACGTCCGCCTGGTGCTGCATCAGCAGGTTGTTCCTGGTCATGCCGCCGTCGACCTTGAGGGTCGTGATGCGCACCCCGGAGTCCTGGAACATGGCGTCGACGACCTCACGCGTCTGCCAGCTCGTCGCCTCCAGTACCGCGCGCGCGAGATGCGCCTTCGTGACGTACCGCGTCAACCCGGTGATGACCCCACGCGCGTCCGAGCGCCAGTAGGGGGCGAACAGACCCGAGAACGCGGGCACGATGTACGCTCCGCCGTTGTCGTCGACGCTCGCCGCCAAGGGCTCGATCTCGTCGGCGGTACGGATGATGCCGAGCTGGTCGCGGAACCACTGCACCAGAGCCCCCGTGATCGCGATCGACCCCTCCAGGCAGTACACCGGCGCCTCGCCGCCGATCTTGTACCCCATGGTCGTG
Source organism: Streptomyces europaeiscabiei (assembly GCF_036346855.1). NCBI lineage: Bacteria > Bacillati > Actinomycetota > Actinomycetes > Kitasatosporales > Streptomycetaceae > Streptomyces > Streptomyces europaeiscabiei. Next base: position 1,799,092 of record NZ_CP107841.1, on the reverse strand, counting down.
AGCAGCCCGTTCTTCGACGGCACAGGCCGGTTCCCGGTGTTGAGGAGCAGGAAGCTGCCGGTCCCGTACGTGTTCTTCGCCGTGCCCACGTCGTAGCAGGCCTGCCCGAACACCGCCGCCTGCTGGTCTCCGAGCGCCGACGCGACGGGCACGCCGGCGAGCGGGCCCACGGCGGTGCCGTACACCTCGGCGGAGGACCTGATCTCCGGCAGGACCGCCTCCGGGACGTTCATCGCGGAGAGGATCGAGGTGTCCCACTGCAGGGTCTCCAGGTTCATCAGCATGGTGCGCCCGGCGTTGGTGACGTCGGTGACGTGCCGGCCGCCGTCCGTACCGCCGGTCAGGTTCCAGATCAGCCAGGAGTCGATCGTGCCGAACGCGATCTCGCCGCGCTCGGCGCGGGCCCTGAGACCGGGGACGTTGTCGAGCAGCCAGGTGGCCTTCGGACCCGAGAAGTAGCTGGCCAGCGGTAGACCGGTCTGCTCACGGAAACGATCCTGCCCGTCCGTGCCGCCGAGTTCGTTGCAGAGCGCCGAGGTACGCGTGTCCTGCCAGACGATCGCGTTGTGCACGGGCTTGCCCGTCGTGCGGTCCCACAGGACCGTCGTCTCGCGCTGGTTGGTGATGCCGAGCGCGCTGATCTGCTCCGCGCGCAGGCCCGCCTTGGCGATCGCCCCGGCCACCACCGCCTGCACCTTCGACCAGATCTCGGTGGCGTCGTGCTCCACCCACCCCGGTTTGGGGAAGATCTGGCGGTGCTCACGCTGGTCCACGGCGACGATGGCGCCGCCGTGGTCGAAGATGATGCAGCGGCTCGAAGTGGTGCCCTGGTCGATGGCGGCGACGTACTTCTGGGCGTTGTCCGGCATGACATCCCCTCACGTCTTACGTCGATTCACGTCTTATGTCGGTCGCGTCAGAAGGCTGCGTCGTAGATGAGACCCGCGAAGGCGCCACCGATCAGGGGGCCGGCGACCGGGATCCAGGCGTAACCCCAGTCCGAGGTGCCCTTGTTCGGGATCGGCAGGAAGGTGTGCACGATGCGCGGGCCGAGGTCACGGGCCGGGTTGATCGCGTAGCCGGTGGGCCCGCCCAGGGAGAGACCGATGCCGACGACCAGGAAGGACACCAGCAGGACCGAGATGCCGGAGCCGTAGATTCCGGCTTCTTCGCCCGGGACCTGGCCGATGCCGATGCCCGTGTTCCGGCCGAGGGCGAGGATCGGCAGGACCAGGGCGATCGTCGCGATGATCTCCGTGATCAGGTTGGCGACCGGGTTCCGGATCTCCGGGATCGTGGAGAAGATCCCGAGCGTCGGCGTCGGTTCGGACGCCGTGGCCTCCGCGGTGCCCTCCTCGCGGACGTTCGCCTGGAACTGCGCGAGATAGACGAGGTAGGCGAGGACCGCGCCGAGCATCGCGCCGACCAACTGGCCGAGCAGATACACCCAGACCTTGTCCCAGGTTCCCGTGTCGACCGCGATCCCCAGCGTCACCGCCGGATTGAGGTGCCCGCCCGACAGGGGAGCGGCGGTGTAGGCGCCCGCCAACACGGCGAAGCCCCAGCCGAACGCGATGACGATCCAGCCCGACGCCCTCGCCTTCGAGAACCTGAGGGTGACGGCGGCGCACACACCGGCGCCGAAGAGAATCAGGATCGCCGTACCGATGACCTCACCGACGAATATGTCTCCGTTGCTCATGGCGGCTCCTTGGCCCCGGCCCGGAGCGATCGACCCCGGACCTTCCGTGCAGGGTGCGTTCCCATGGCTACTTCAGCCGAAGGCAGGGAGATCCCGCGCCCCGCCCGGCGTCCGTGACGAGCGTGCCGTCGCAGCCGAATCGCCCACGGGGATGGCCCGTTGCGCGGGCGGGAGCCCGAGCGGCGTGGTGCACAAAGAGGCCCGAATACGGCGATGCCGACCGACACCGGAAGTGTTCACCGGCACCCAGGGGGCGTCAAGAACACGGACGGCAACGGTTGGGAGCGGCTACGGGGCGCACCCACCCCGCGCTGGACCGAACCCGGGCCGACCGGACACCGAACCGGGCGGAGCGAGGCACGACGCGACAGCGGCCTCGCCCGGACGAGCGGGCACGGAGGAACCGAATCGCTCGCACGGCCACAGGTCGCCCGGCGGCGACGCGTCCAGCCCGACCGAGTCGGGGCCGAGATCCACGGGCAACCGCAGGGGCACGTCACCGTCGCCGACCCCGTCCGCGAGGATCCCGCAGCCCTCGCCCAGGAGCACGGCGACCGCCTCCGGCAGCTCCGGCCGCGGCACGTGTGTGTACGACGGCGACACGACGTCCAGGGTCACTCCCGGGGCGGTCTCCTGCCCCCGTGCGGATGCCGCAGCACGGCCGTACCGGGGGGCCGCTCAGGTCGGCGAGCCGCCGCCCGGCTCGTCGATGTGGCCGGCCGGCCGCCGAGTCCGGGGTCCCGGCGGGCCTGGGCGAGGACGTCACCGGCCTTCGTACCGGCCTCCGTGTCCGAGGAATGCGCGGGCGCACGACCGCGCCGCCGACGCGGCCGGGGGCATGAGTGAGCGCCGATCACCGAACAGCGACCACCGCCGACCCGTGCCCGAACAGCCCCTGGTTGGCGCTGATGCCCACCCGCGCCCCCTCGACCTGCCGGTCGGTCGCCTCACCCCGCAGCTGCCACACCAGCTCGCACACCTGGGCGATCGCCTGCGCCGGAACCGCCTCTCCGAAGGAGGCCAGCCCCCCACTGGCGTTCACCGGTATACGTCCGCCCAGCGCCGTCACGCCGTCCCTCAGCAGCTTCGCGGCCTCGCCCTCGCCGCACAGCCCCAGGTCCTCGTACCACTGCAACTCCAGCGCCGTGGACAGGTCGTAGACCTCGGCGAAGGAGAGATCGTCGGGCCCGACGCCCGCCTCCTCGTACGCAGCCCGCGCGATCGACGCCCGGAACGCCTCCTCCGGCGGTGCCACCGCGACCGCCGAGTCCGTGGCGATGTCCGGCAGGTCCAGCACCGGGTTGGGATAGCGGGGCGACACCGTGGACACCGCCCGTATCCGCACGGGTTCGGCCACGCCGTGCCGCCGCGCGAACTCCATGCTCGACAGCACCAGTGCCGCACCCCCGTCCGAGGTCGCGCAGATGTCCAGCAGCCGCAGCGGATCGGCGACGACGGCGGAGGCCGCGACCTCGTCGGCGGTGACCCGCTTGCGGTAGCGCGCGAACGGATTGAGCGCCCCAGACGCGGAGTTCTTGACCTTGACCCGCGCGAAGTCCTCCGGTGTGTCCCCGTGCACCGCCATCCGCCGCCGCGCGTACAGCCCGAAGTACGTCGGGTTGGTGGCACCGAGGACCCGGAACCGCAGCCAGTCCGGATCGTCCGCCCGGTCCCCTCCGGCCGGCCGGAAGAATCCCTTCGGAGCCGAGTCCGCACCGACGACGAGCACCACGTCCGCGAGGCCCGCGAGGATCTGGGCCCGCGCGGTGCCGACCGCCTGAGCCCCGGAGGCGCAGGCCGCGTACACGCTCGTGACCCGGGCGCCCTGCCAGCCCAGCGCCTTCGCGAAGGTCGCCCCCGCCACATAGCCCGGATAGCCGCCACGCACCGTGTCCGCTCCGACGATCGAGCCGACGTCCCGCCAGTCGACCCCCGCGTCGGTCAGCGCCGCACGCGCCGCCGCCGTCCCGTACTCGACGAAACTCCGCCCCCACTTGCCCCACGGGTGCATACCCGCGCCCAGCACCGCCACCTCGGCCGTCATGCCCTCACCCCCGTCGGCCTCCAGTGCCACGTCGTCCAGGTCGTCTCCGCGTCCTCGTTCAGCACACCGGGGACGACCTCCACCTCCATGCCCACCGCCAGATCGGCGACGGTGACCCCGGGAACCGCCTGTCCCAGCACCACGAGGCGTTCCTCGGCCAGTTCCACAGCGATCAACGCGTACGGTTCCCACGGAAGTTCCGGATCGGACACGTAGGGTGACGGAGGCCGGTACCGGCCGTCGGTGTACGACCACACACGGCCCCGGCGCGACAGCGGGACCTCGCGCAGGTCACCGCCCGGACAGCCCGGGTTGCGGCAACAGGCGTCCTCACGGGGGAAGAACACCGAGGCGCACGCCGAACAGCGCGTGCCGAGCAGCCGGAACCGCTCGCCCTCCCCGGTGAACCATCCGGCGACCACAGGTGTGCGACTTCGCGACAAAGTCCCTCCCCGGCGAACAGATCTGATGGACCGTCAGAATTCTTCCACGGCCGTCTCGAATTGGGCAGGCCGCGGGAGAACCAACGAGGCCCCGCCCGCGTCGCAGTATCGGGAGGGTCGGCCGGGGCCCACGGGGGTGGTTCCGGCCGACCCTCCCCGTGTACCCACGGGCTCTGCGGCGTGGCGCATTGACCCGCCCCGGTAAGACGACGAGCTGATGATCGGATACAGTCCGCCGCGTGTCAGCGAATCAACACCCACCCGCCAACTCCGCACCGGACTCGCATTGTTCGAGATGCGGAGCGCCCTACGGAGAGGGCGTGTCCGGCTGGCCCCGCACCTGCGAGGCCTGCCACACAGTGGCCTACCGCAATCCGCTCCCCGTCGCGGTGGCCCTCCAGCCCGTGTACGACACCAAGGGCACAGCCCTCGTCGTGATCACACGGACCATCGCCCCCGCGCGCGGCGGCACCGCCCTGCCCGGCGGCTTCATCGACCACCGGGAGGACTGGAAGCACGCCGTCGCCCGTGAACTCAAGGAGGAGACGGGCATCTGCGTGGCCGACCGCGACGTGCGCCTCGCCGACGCCATGAGCTCACCCGACGGTCATCTGCTGCTGTTCGGGCTCCTCCCGGAGCGCTCGGCCGCCACCCTGCCACCGCCCGTCGAAACGGACGAGACGGAGGGCTGGCACCTGCTGCGCCGACCCACCGAACTCGCCTTCCCCCTGCACACCCTGGCCGTCCAGGCGTTCTTCGACGGCCGCTACATCTGAGTCGAACCCACGTCCGCCATATCTGAGCGGAAGCCATCTCCGAGCCGAAACCCGGCTCACTCCCGGTCGAGCCCGCGTACCCGCACGGGATACGAAGGCTCGGCCGGACCCTTGTCCCCGTCCCGTTCCACGACCACACGCGGCCCCACCCAGCGGGCCGTGTACCGCTCGACCTCGGGCTCGTCCCAGCCGTCGCCCGCGTCCGGCACCACGAGCCCGCCACCCGTCCGCCCGCGCGCGGGTGCCCACGCCTCCAGCTCCAGGCCGCCGTCGGCGCCCCGGACCGGCAGCACGGCACCCGCGCGTGCGAGTACCGGGATCCTCGACAGAGGCGCTTCCAGGAGCGCCTGCCCCGGCCCTTCGTACGCCTGCCCGGTCACGGTGTCGTACCAGCGCCCCCGCGGCAGCTGCACCGTACGCCGGTCCGCACCCGGATCCAGCACCGGCGCCACCAGCAGACAGTCACCCAGCAGGAACGCGTCCTCGCAGTCGCGCAGCGACCGGTCCTCGGGCGCACCCCACCACAGCGGGCGCACATAGGGCGCCCCCGTACGACGCGCCAGATGGGCCAGCGTCATGAAGTACGGCAGCAACCGCCGTCGCTCGACGAGCGCCACGCGCGCGTGCCCGACGGTCTCCTTTCCGAACTCCCACGGCTCCCGGCGCCCCGCCCGCAGACTCGCGTGTGTACGGAACAGCGGCAGATACGCGCCGAGCTGGAACCACCGCAGATACAGCTCCGGTGACGGGCTCCCGTCGAACCCGCCCACGTCCGGACCCGAGTACGGCACCCCGCACAGACCCAGCCCCAGCACCAGCGAGAGCGACGCCCGCAACCCGGGCCAGCCCGTCGCCACGTCCCCGGACCACGTCCCTCCGTAACGCTGAATGCCGGCCCAACCGGAACGCGAGAAGACGAACGGCCGCTCCTGGGGTACCAACTGGCGCAGCCCCTCGTACGCGGCGCGGGCCATGCACAGCGCGTACACGTTGTGCGCCTCGCGATGATCGCCGCCCCGGCCCTCCAGATCGTGCCGGACCGAACGGGGCAGCGTGTTCTCGCCGAACGCCGTGAACGACGTCGGCTCGTTCATGTCGTGCCAGAACCCTGCGAAGCCCTGCGCCAGACGCTCCTCGTAGAGACCGCCCCACCACGTGCGCGTACGCGCACGCGTGAAGTCCGGGAAGACCGACTCCCCGGGCCACACGAGCCCCTCGGCGACCTGCCCGGAGGCATCCCGCACGAACGCGTCCTCGGCCGTCCCGCCGTCGTACACCGCGTTGCCCGGCTGCGCCTTGACCGCCGCGTCGACGATCGACACCAGCCGGATCCCGTCGCGCCGCAACTCGTCGGCGAGAACCGGCAATTTCGGGAAGCTCTCCTCGTCCACCGTGAACACCTGACGGGCGTCGTAATGGTCTATGTCCAGGTGGATCGCGTCCAGCGGCAGAGCGTGCTCCCGGTAGCCCGCGACGATCCGCCGCACCTCCTGCTCACTCCCGAAGCCCCACCGCGCGTGATGATGCCCCAACGCCCACGCGGGCGGCAGCGCCGGAGCCCCCGTGAGGGCGACCCAGGCATGCAGCACGCGCGCGGGGGTGCCCACGATCACCCAACAGCGCAGCGGTCCCCCGTCCATCCGCAGCTCCGACGTCCCGGCCCGGTCGTGCCCCGACCCGGCGCCCTCCTCGCCCTCGCGCAGCGTCACCGTGCCGTCCCACGTCGTGTCGTGGAACACCAGATGTGTGGCCGCGTCGGCCACCACCATCTGCACCGGCATCGTCAGGTACAGCGGATCGTCCCCCGGCGCGAACGCATGACCGGGGTCCGTGTTCCACAACCGATATGTTCCGCCACGCAGCCGGGGGCCGGCCGCCCGGCCGCCCAATCCGAAGAACCGCGCGTCGGCCGCCACCTCGGAGCGCTGCACCCACCGTGCCTCGCCCCCGCCGACCGGCTCCCACCACCGGGGCGGCAGATCACGCCGCAGGGTCACTCCACCGGGCGTACACACCTCGACGGCGCCGTGCCGCGACACCACGACCGTCACCCGCTCCGCCACGACCCGCCAGCCACCGTCCTTGTCCGGCTCCAGAACGGCCCGCGGATCCGGCTCGGGGCACCGGCCCGCGAGCGCGTACGAGGGCTCCGGACCGGCCCCGTCCCAGCCCCAGAAGACCGCCCCGTTCACGTCGACGGTGACTCTCAGCGCGGACCGGCCGAACCGGACGATCCCGCCACCGGGGCCCGGTTCCACATCCACGACCGGCCCGGGCACCCGAGCCCGCTCGGCGCCCCGCGCCGGCAGACCGGCGGCGTCGGCACGCCTCCTGCGCCACGCGGCCCGCACGGTCCGCAGCCCCTGAGCCACCCCCGCCGAACCGATCGCCTTCACCGAACGCACCAGGTCACGACCGTCCATGCTGCTCACCCTGCCACTGCCCGGCCCATTCGTGTGAGCCGTTCAACTACCGTTCACCCGTGGTGACAGCACATGTTCACGCAGCCGTCCATCAGCGGCTCACCCTGGTGCGGAAGTCGATCACATGGCATCGTCCGTGTCAGCCGCGTCACGCGCACACCCCTGCCCGTGCGCGCCCGCCGCACACCACGCGCACAGTCCCGGGAGCCGCCACATGACCTCAGCGAACCCCTCGCCGCTCTGGCAGCCCGACGCGGCACGCATCGCCCGGGCCAAGATCACCGAGTTCCAGAGCTGGGCGGCCGAACACCACGGAGCCCCCGCCGAGGGCGGATACCCGGCGCTGCACCGCTGGTCCGTCGACGAACTCGAGACGTTCTGGACGGCCGTCACCGAGTGGTTCGACGTACGGTTCTCCACCCCCTACGCGCGCGTACTCGGCGATCGCGCCATGCCCGGCGCCGAGTGGTTCCCCGGAGCCACCCTCAACTACGCCGAACACGCCCTGCGCGCCGCCGACACCCGCGCCGACGAACCGGCCCTGCTCCACGTCGACGAGACCCACGAACCGCGCCCCGTGACCTGGACCGAGCTGCGCCGCCAGGTCGGCTCCCTCACCGCCGAACTCAGGGCCCTCGGCGTACGCCCCGGAGACCGCGTCAGCGGCTACCTCCCGAACATCCCGCAGGCCGTCGTCGCCCTCCTCGCCACGGCCGCCGTCGGCGGTGTCTGGACCTCCTGCGCCCCGGACTTCGGCGCCCGCAGCGTCCTCGACCGCTTCCAGCAGGTCGAACCCGTGGTCCTGTTCACCGTCGACGGCTACCGCTACGGCGGCAAGGAACACGACCGCCGCGACACCGTCGCCGAACTCCGCCGCGAACTGCCCACCCTGCGGGCCGTCGTCCACATCCCCGTCCTCGGCACCGAGGCCCCCGAGGGCGCCCTGGAGTGGTCCGCCCTGACCTCCGCGGACGTGCCGCCGACCTTCGATCAGGTCCCGTTCGACCACCCCCTGTGGGTGCTCTACTCCTCCGGCACCACCGGCCTCCCCAAGGCCATCGTCCAGTCCCAGGGCGGCATCCTGGTCGAACACCTCAAGCAGCTCGGCCTGCACTGCGACCTCGGCCCCGACGACCGCTTCTTCTGGTACACCTCCACCGGCTGGATGATGTGGAACTTCCTCGTCTCCGGCCTCCTCACCGGCACCACCGTCGTCCTGTACGACGGCAGCCCGGGCTACCCCGACACCGGCGCCCAGTGGGCCGTCGCCGAAAGCACCGGCGCCACCCTCTTCGGCACCTCCGCCGCCTACGTCATGGCCTGCCGCAAGGCCGGCATCCACCCGGGCCGCGACTACGACCTCTCCCGCGTCCAGTGCGTCGGCACCACCGGTTCCCCGCTCCCGCCCGACGGCTTCCGCTGGCTCCACGACGAGGTCCGCGAGGACCTGTGGATCGCCTCCGTCAGCGGCGGCACCGACGTGTGCTCCTGCTTCGCCGGAGCCGTCCCCACACTCCCGGTCCACATCGGCGAACTCCAGGCCCCCGGCCTCGGCACCGACCTCCAGTCCTGGGACCCCAGCGGCAAACCCCTCGTCGACGAGGTCGGCGAACTCGTCGTCACCAACCCCATGCCGTCCATGCCGATCCACTTCTGGAACGACCCCGACGGCACCCGCTACCACGACAGCTACTTCGACACCTACCCCGGCGTCTGGCGCCACGGCGACTGGATCACCCTCACCTCCCGAGGCTCCGTCGTGATCCACGGCCGCTCCGACTCCACCCTCAACCGGCAGGGCGTCCGCATGGGCTCGGCCGACATCTACGAAGCCGTGGAACGACTCCCCGAGATCAAGGAATCCCTCGTCATCGGCATCGAACAGGCCGACGGCGGCTACTGGATGCCCCTCTTCGTCCAACTCGCCCCGGGCGCGACCCTCGACGAGGCACTCCTCGGCCGCATCAAGCAGACCATCCGGGAACACCTCTCACCGCGCCACATCCCCGACGAGGTCATCGAAGTCCCCGGAGTCCCGCACACCCTCACCGGCAAACGCATCGAGGTCCCCGTCAAACGGCTCCTCCAGGGCACCCCCTTGGAAAAGGCGGTCAACCCCGGCTCCATCGACAACCTCGACCTCCTGCGTTTCTACGAGGACCTGGCCCGCAAACGAGCCTGAACACCCGCACGCGACCGCGTTGTCAGTACCCCCGATTACTGTGAGTGAGCATTGATCGACTGCTCGCACAGGGGGAAGACATGACGCACACCAGCCAACAGAGCCCGCGACGGGTCCTGCGCCGTGAGATCGCGGGCACCATCGGACTGCTGGCCGACGAGCACGACTTCACCGCGATGCGGCGCTACAGCAGCTTCGCCTTCGACGACCACACGACCTACCTCCGCCAGGTCGAAGCCCTGCTCAGGACACTCGCCGCGCAGGGCAACCACACCACGGTCGCCCTCTTCGACCCGGAGGAGTACGCCGAGTTCTGCGCCGACACCGGCCTCGAACCGGACACCCCGTCCAGCCGCACCCGCTTCACCGCCGAACTGGCGGCCACCGGCGCCGCCGTCCCCTATGAAGGCCAGCCCTTCTCCGAGCTCGTCCCCGACCTGATCGACGAAGCCGTCCGCCTCGCCACCTGGGAGTACGCCACCACACTCCTCGCCCAGATCGGCGACTGCGCCTCCTGCGGCGAGGACATCGGACGGGCCGCCTTCGCCCGCGCCATGCAGCTGCTCAAGCGCATCCTCGACACGGCCGACCCCGGCGAACGCCATCTCGTGTGCAGCGTGTCTGCCAAGCCCCAAGCACTGGCCGCCGTCCTCCACGCCGACCGGATCGACGAAGGAGCCACCCAGCTCGACGAGTCCGAAGCCCTGGAGTTCGCCACGGTCCTCGCCCTCGGCATCGCCACCCGAAGCCCCGGCGGACTCGTCATGCGCACCACCGCCCCGGACACGACGGACCGCGTCTACGGCTGGCGCCTGCGCGGCGAACGCCTCGAACCTCTCACCGCGGGGGAGGTCTTCGACGCCTACTGCACCGACATGGAATCCGGAGACCTCGTCTCCCCGGAGTCCGGCGTCGACTACTGCACCCCACCCGACCTCGGGGACGACATCGGCAGGGGAGGCCCGTCCACGGAAGGACACGTCCACTGAAACGGGCGAGGGGCGCCCCACCCAAAGGCGGAGCGCCCCTCGACAGCGACTGACCGTCGCGAGCTACTCGCCCGACAGCACCGCCTGCGCCGCGCTGCGAGCCTCCTCGGCCGTGTCCGCCGCCCGCGCGGCGGCCGCGGCACGCTCGCACTGAGCCAGCGTGTACTTCGCCAGCGTCCCCCGCACATACGGAATCGACGCCGCGCCCATGGAAAGGGAGGTGACACCCAGACCGGTCAGCACACACGCGAGCAGTGGATCCGAAGCCGCCTCACCGCAGACACCACAACTCTTGCCCTCGGCCTTGGCCGCCTCGGCGGACAGCGCGACCAGGTCGAGCAGCGCGGGCTGCCACGGGTCCTGCAGCCGGGACACCGCGCCCACCTGCCGGTCGGCCGCGAACGTGTACTGCGCGAGGTCGTTGGTCCCCAGCGAGAGGAACTCGACCTCCTGCAGGATCGACCTCGCCCGCAGCGCCGCCGACGGGATCTCCACCATGGCACCGAACTTGGCCCGCAGCCCCGCCTCACGGCACGCGTCGGCGAACGCCCTGGCGTCCGTGCGGTCCGCGACCATCGGCGCCATGACCTCGAGGTAGACCGGCAGGCCCTCGGTGGCCTTGGCGAGCGCCGTCAGCTGTGTCCGCAGCACATCAGGGTGGTCGAGCAGCGTCCGCAGCCCGCGCACACCGAGCGCCGGGTTCGGCTCATCGGCCGGGGTCAGGAACTCCAGCGGTTTGTCGGCGCCGGCGTCGAGCACCCGCACGACCACACGCCCCTCGGGGAAGGCCTCCAACACCTTCCGGTACGCCTCGACCTGCTTCTCCTCGGACGGCGCCGTCTTGCTGTCGTCCAGGAAGAGGAATTCGGTACGGAACAGCCCGACACCCTCGGCCCCGGCCTCCACGGCCGCCGGCACGTCAGCGGGACCGCCGACATTGGCCAGCAGCGGAACCTTGTGCCCGTCGGAGGTCGCGCCCGGCCCGCTCGACGCCGCCAGCGCTGCCTTCCGCGCAGCCGCGGCGGCTTCCAGCTCGGCCTTCTTCTCCGTACTCGGGTTCACGAAGATCTCACCGGTGCTGCCGTCCACGGCGATGATCGTGCCCTCGGCAAGCTCCCCGGCCCCCGGCAGCGCGACCACGGCCGGCACGCCGAGCGCCCGCGCCAGAATCGCGCTGTGGCTGGTCGGTCCGCCCTCCTCGGTGACGAAGCCGAGGACGAGTGTCGGGTCGAGCAGCGCGGTGTCCGCGGGCGCCAGGTCACGGGCGATGAGGACATACGGCTCGTCGCTGTCCGGCACCCCCGGCATGGGAACCCCGAGCAGCCGGGCGACGATGCGATTCCGCACATCATCGAGGTCGGCCACGCGACCCGCGAGGTACTCGCCCGCCCCCGCCAGCAGCGCGCGGTACGCGGCGAAGGCGTCGTAGACGGCACGCTCCGCCGTGCTCCCCACGGCGATACGTCGGTCCACGTCTGCCATCAGCTCAGGGTCCTGGGCCATCAGGGCCTGGGCCTCCAGCACGGCCTGGGCCTCGCCTCCGGCGAGGTTGCCGCGCGCGATCAGATCGGCGGCCACCGCATCCACCGCCTTGCGGGCGCGCCCCTGTGCTCGCTCCGCGTCCTCCGCCGGGATCTGCTTGGCGGGCGGCTCCAGCACCGCCGTTCCCATATGGCGAACCTCGCCGATAGCCACACCGTGGCTCACACCGACGCCTCGCAGCGTTGTCTCCATTTCACCTGTCTCCGACTAATGCGGCGGCGAGCGTCGCCGCCGCCGTGGTTGTGGAACTTGCGGTCCGATACGGCCCTGACGTCACTGCCAGCCGAAGAGCGTGCCGCCTGCCTTCACGTCGCCGTCCTCGCGGAGCTCGGAGAGGGAGTCGGCCGTGGCCTCCAGGGCCACGACGGGGCAGACCGGTGACTTGCCCGCGGCCTCGACGGCGGCGGGGTCCCAGCGGACCACGGCCTGACCCCGCTGCACGGTGTCGCCCTTGTTGACGAGCAGCTCGAAGCCCTCACCGTTCAGCTGCACGGTGTCGATACCGAGGTGAGTCAGCACTCCGTGCCCCTCACTGTCGACCACGACGAACGCATGTGGGTGCAGCGAGACGATGACTCCGTCCAGGGGGGAGACAGCCTCCCCTGCCTCGCGCACGGGGTCGATGGCCGTGCCCGGGCCGACCATCGCTCCCGAGAAGACGGGGTCCGGTACGGCGGCCAGTCCGATGGCGCGTCCTGCAAGAGGGGACGTCACGGTGGTCATGGGAAGCCTCCCAGGGTGGAGATCTCTATGGACACCGTCACTGATTGTCCCGGACGGCGCGCTGATCAGCAGGGTAGGTCAGATGAAGTACCCGCTCCGCACGATAGCTTCGCACTAGAGGTCTAGACCACCCCTCCAGGCGATTTGCACCTGCTCTGTGGCCCCATGTACAGTCGTACTCCTGCCTGGGGGTGACTGACACTTTGTGTCTGTGTGCCCGGCAGTACCAAACTCGTTCAGATCCCATCTCGGGGTCACCTTCTGCATGTCTGCAGGATGGTGGTCAGGGGGCCGGAAAAACACTGATAGAGTTTGGAACACCGAAGGGAAGCGCCCGGAGAAAAGCCCAGGAAATCTTGGGTGAGTACAAAGGAAGCGTCCGTTCCTTGAGAACTCAACAGCGTGCCAAAAATCAACGCCAGATATGTTGATACCCCGTCCGCCGAAACTTTTCGGTGGTCGAGGTTCCTTTGAAGTAAAACACAGCGAGGACGCTGTGAACGGTCGGGCTTATTCCGCCTGACTGTTCCGCTCTCGTGGTGTCGACCCGATTACGGGTAAACATTCACGGAGAGTTTGATCCTGGCTCAGGACGAACGCTGGCGGCGTGCTTAACACATGCAAGTCGAACGATGAACCACTTCGGTGGGGATTAGTGGCGAACGGGTGAGTAACACGTGGGCAATCTGCCCTTCACTCTGGGACAAGCCCTGGAAACGGGGTCTAATACCGGATACAACACTTTCGGGCATCCGATGAGTGTGGAAAGCTCCGGCGGTGAAGGATGAGCCCGCGGCCTATCAGCTTGTTGGTGAGGTAACGGCTCACCAAGGCGACGACGGGTAGCCGGCCTGAGAGGGCGACCGGCCACACTGGGACTGAGACACGGCCCAGACTCCTACGGGAGGCAGCAGTGGGGAATATTGCACAATGGGCGAAAGCCTGATGCAGCGACGCCGCGTGAGGGATGACGGCCTTCGGGTTGTAAACCTCTTTCAGCAGGGAAGAAGCGAAAGTGACGGTACCTGCAGAAGAAGCGCCGGCTAACTACGTGCCAGCAGCCGCGGTAATACGTAGGGCGCGAGCGTTGTCCGGAATTATTGGGCGTAAAGAGCTCGTAGGCGGTCTGTCGCGTCGGATGTGAAAGCCCGGGGCTTAACCCCGGGTCTGCATTCGATACGGGCAGACTAGAGTGTGGTAGGGGAGATCGGAATTCCTGGTGTAGCGGTGAAATGCGCAGATATCAGGAGGAACACCGGTGGCGAAGGCGGATCTCTGGGCCATTACTGACGCTGAGGAGCGAAAGCGTGGGGAGCGAACAGGATTAGATACCCTGGTAGTCCACGCCGTAAACGGTGGGAACTAGGTGTTGGCGACATTCCACGTCGTCGGTGCCGCAGCTAACGCATTAAGTTCCCCGCCTGGGGAGTACGGCCGCAAGGCTAAAACTCAAAGGAATTGACGGGGGCCCGCACAAGCAGCGGAGCATGTGGCTTAATTCGACGCAACGCGAAGAACCTTACCAAGGCTTGACATACACCGGAAACGGCCAGAGATGGTCGCCCCCTTGTGGTCGGTGTACAGGTGGTGCATGGCTGTCGTCAGCTCGTGTCGTGAGATGTTGGGTTAAGTCCCGCAACGAGCGCAACCCTTGTTCTGTGTTGCCAGCATGCCCTTCGGGGTGATGGGGACTCACAGGAGACTGCCGGGGTCAACTCGGAGGAAGGTGGGGACGACGTCAAGTCATCATGCCCCTTATGTCTTGGGCTGCACACGTGCTACAATGGCAGGTACAATGAGCTGCGAAGCCGTGAGGCGGAGCGAATCTCAAAAAGCCTGTCTCAGTTCGGATTGGGGTCTGCAACTCGACCCCATGAAGTCGGAGTTGCTAGTAATCGCAGATCAGCATTGCTGCGGTGAATACGTTCCCGGGCCTTGTACACACCGCCCGTCACGTCACGAAAGTCGGTAACACCCGAAGCCGGTGGCCCAACCCGTAAGGGAGGGAGCTGTCGAAGGTGGGACTGGCGATTGGGACGAAGTCGTAACAAGGTAGCCGTACCGGAAGGTGCGGCTGGATCACCTCCTTTCTAAGGAGCACTTCTACCGAACTCTTCGGGGTGAGGTCAGAGGCCAGATCATCAGCGAACGTCTGATGCTGGTTAGCTCAGGGTGGAACGTTGATTATTCGGCCGGTTCACGGGCCGGAGGCTGTGAGTACTGCTCGTAAGAGTGTGGAAAGCATGATCTCTGGACGAGGACCGGTCGGGCACGCTGTTGGGTGTCTGAGGGTATGGCCGTATGGCTGCCTTCAGTGCCGGCCCCAGTGCACTCGGACTGCTGGTTCGGGGTGATGGGTGGTTGGTCGTTGTTTGAGAACTGCACAGTGGACGCGAGCATCTGTGGCCAAGTTTTTAAGGGCGCACGGTGGATGCCTTGGCACCAGGAACCGATGAAGGACGTGGGAGGCCACGATAGGCCCCGGGGAGTCGTCAACCAGGCTTTGATCCGGGGGTGTCCGAATGGGGAAACCCGGCAGTCGTCATGGGCTGTCACCCTTGCCTGAACACATAGGGCAAGTGGAGGGAACGCGGGGAAGTGAAACATCTCAGTACCCGCAGGAAGAGAAAACAACCGTGATTCCGGGAGTAGTGGCGAGCGAAACCGGATGAGGCCAAACCGTATACGTGTGAGACCCGGCAGGGGTTGCGTGTACGGGGTTGTGGGATCTCTCTTGATCAGTCTGCCGGCTGGTCGACGAGTCAGAAACCGTTGATGTAGGCGAAGGACATGCGAAAGGTCCGGCGTAGAGGGTAAGACCCCCGTAGCTGAAACATTGACGGCTCGTTTGAGAGACACCCAAGTAGCACGGGGCCCGAGAAATCCCGTGTGAATCTGGCGGGACCACCCGTTAAGCCTAAATATTCCCTGGTGACCGATAGCGGATAGTACCGTGAGGGAATGGTGAAAAGTACCGCGGGAGCGGAGTGAAATAGTACCTGAAACCGTGTGCCTACAAGCCGTGGGAGCGTCGCGCATCGAGTTTACTCGGTGCGTCGTGACTGCGTGCCTTTTGAAGAATGAGCCTGCGAGTTTGCGGTGTGTTGCGAGGTTAACCCGAGTGGGGTAGCCGTAGCGAAAGCGAGTCCGAACAGGGCGACTGAGTAGCACGCTCAAGACCCGAAGCGGAGTGATCTAGCCATGGGCAGGTTGAAGCGGAGGTAAGACTTCGTGGAGGACCGAACCCACCAGGGTTGAAAACCTGGGGGATGACCTGTGGTTAGGGGTGAAAGGCCAATCAAACTCCGTGATAGCTGGTTCTCCCCGAAATGCATTTAGGTGCAGCGTCGTGTGTTTCTTGCCGGAGGTAGAGCACTGGATAGGCGATGGGCCCTACCGGGTTACTGACCTTAGCCAAACTCCGAATGCCGGTAAGTGAGAGCGCGGCAGTGAGACTGTGGGGGATAAGCTCCATGGTCGAGAGGGAAACAGCCCAGAGCATCGACTAAGGCCCCTAAGCGTACGCTAAGTGGGAAAGGATGTGGAGTCGCACAGACAACCAGGAGGTTGGCTTAGAAGCAGCCACCCTTGAAAGAGTGCGTAATAGCTCACTGGTCTAGTGATTCCGCGCCGACAATGTAGCGGGGCTCAAGCGTACCGCCGAAGTCGTGTCATTTCAGCATGAGGGCCAACGCCCGCTGGGATGGGTAGGGGAGCGTCGTGTGCCGGGTGAAGCAGCCGCGGAAGCGAGTTGTGGACGGTTCACGAGTGAGAATGCAGGCATGAGTAGCGATACAAACGTGAGAAACGTTTGCGCCGATTGACTAAGGGTTCCTGGGTCAAGCTGATCTGCCCAGGGTAAGTCGGGACCTAAGGCGAGGCCGACAGGCGTAGTCGATGGATAACCGGTTGATATTCCGGTACCCGCTGTGAAGCGTCAAACATTGAACCAGGCGATGCTAAGTCCGTGAAGCCGTTCCGGACCCTTCGGGGAAAGGAAAGTGGTGGAGCCGACGGACCAGACTTGCAGTAGGTGAGTGATGGGGTGACGCAGGAAGGTAGTCCATCCCGGGCGGTGGTTGTCCCGGGGTAAGGGTGTAGGCCGTGCGATAGGTAAATCCGTCGTGCATGTGGCTGAGACCTGATGCCGAGCCGATTGTGGTGAAGTGGATGATCCTATGCTGTCGAGAAAAGCCTCTAGCGAGTTTCATGGCGGCCCGTACCCTAAACCGACTCAGGTGGTCAGGTAGAGAATACCGAGGCGTTCGGGTGAACTATGGTTAAGGAACTCGGCAAAATGCCCCCGTAACTTCGGGAGAAGGGGGGCCATCACTGGTGAGAGGATTTACTCCTTGAGCTGGGGGTGGCCGCAGAGACCAGCGAGAAGCGACTGTTTACTAAAAACACAGGTCCGTGCGAAGCCGTAAGGCGATGTATACGGACTGACGCCTGCCCGGTGCTGGAACGTTAAGGGGACCGGTTAGTCACATTTCGGTGTGGCGAAGCTGAGAACTTAAGCGCCAGTAAACGGCGGTGGTAACTATAACCATCCTAAGGTAGCGAAATTCCTTGTCGGGTAAGTTCCGACCTGCACGAATGGCGTAACGACTTCTCGACTGTCTCAACCATAGGCCCGGTGAAATTGCACTACGAGTAAAGATGCTCGTTTCGCGCAGCAGGACGGAAAGACCCCGGGACCTTTACTACAGTTTGATATTGGTGTTCGGTTCGGCTTGTGTAGGATAGCTGGGAGACTTTGAAGCGGCCACGCCAGTGGTTGTGGAGTCGTCGTTGAAATACCAGTCTGGTCGTGCTGGATGTCTAACCTGGGTCCGTGATCCGGATCAGGGACAGTGTCTGATGGGTAGTTTAACTGGGGCGGTTGCCTCCTAAAGAGTAACGGAGGCGCCCAAAGGTTCCCTCAGCCTGGTTGGCAATCAGGTGTTGAGTGTAAGTGCACAAGGGAGCTTGACTGTGAGACCGACGGGTCGAGCAGGGACGAAAGTCGGGACTAGTGATCCGGCGGTGGCTTGTGGAAGCGCCGTCGCTCAACGGATAAAAGGTACCCCGGGGATAACAGGCTGATCTTCCCCAAGAGTCCATATCGACGGGATGGTTTGGCACCTCGATGTCGGCTCGTCGCATCCTGGGGCTGGAGTCGGTCCCAAGGGTTGGGCTGTTCGCCCATTAAAGCGGTACGCGAGCTGGGTTTAGAACGTCGTGAGACAGTTCGGTCCCTATCCGCTGCGCGCGCAGGAATATTGAGAAGGGCTGTCCCTAGTACGAGAGGACCGGGACGGACGAACCTCTGGTGTGCCAGTTGTTCTGCCAAGGGCATGGCTGGTTGGCTACGTTCGGGAGGGATAACCGCTGAAAGCATCTAAGCGGGAAGCCTGCTTCGAGATGAGTATTCCCACCCACTTGATGGGGTAAGGCTCCCAGTAGACGACTGGGTTGATAGGCCAGATATGGAAGCCTGGTAACGGGTGGAGTTGACTGGTACTAATAGGCCGAGGGCTTGTCCTCAGTTGCTCGCGTCCACTGTGTTGGTTCTGAAACCACGAACAACCCCATTCCCTTGTTTGGTCACGGGGGATGGTGCGGTTGAGTGTTTCATAGTGTTTCGGTGGTCATAGCGTGAGGGAAACGCCCGGTTACATTCCGAACCCGGAAGCTAAGCCTTACAGCGCCGATGGTACTGCAGGGGGGACCCTGTGGGAGAGTAGGACGCCGCCGAACTCCTTTTAGAGCTCTGGCTCTTGGGCACACCGCCCAAGAGCCAGAGCTTTTTTGCGTTGAGGTAGGGTCAGAGGGCATCGTTGGCTCATTTCCCACAGGAGGCCCCCGGGTGGAGGTACAGGAGACCCGGGTCCAGACGGACCGGGTCCTCACCATCCCGAACATTCTCAGCATGGCGCGGCTCGTTGGCGTGCCCGTCTTCCTGTGGTTGATTCTCTGGCCCGAGTTCGGCGGCCCCAAGGTCGACGGCTGGGCGTTCCTGGTGATCGCTCTCAGCGGAGTCAGTGACTATCTGGACGGCATGCTGGCGCGGCGCTGGAACCAGATCAGCAGTCTTGGCCGGCTCCTCGATCCCGCGGCTGACAGGTTGTACATTCTGTCAACCCTGGTGGGACTCACCTGGCGCGAGATTCTGCCATTTTGGTTGACCGCTCTACTGCTCTTGCGGGAGCTGGTTCTGCTGGTGATGGTGGGCATCCTCAGGCGGCACGGCTATCCGCCGCCGCAGGTGAACTTTCTCGGGAAGGCGGCTACCTTCAACTTGATGTACGCCTTCCCGTTGCTGCTGCTCAGTGACGGAAGTGGATGGATCTCGTCACTCGCTGCTATTTTCGGATGGGCGTTCGCTGGATGGGGTACAACCCTGTACTGGTGGGCAGGGATCCTCTACGTGGTTCAGGTCCGCCGACTCGTCAGTGCGGACGCCATGGCCGATTGAGCCCGCCCGATTGGGCGGCCGTAGTGGCTCGATGGCCCGCTTCGGAAAAGTGCGGGACAATCTGGACGGGTGAAGTCGGCTTGACCGTCTCTTCAAGGAGGACGCTTCCGACATGAAGGCCGTCGTGATGGCCGGAGGTGAAGGCACACGCCTTCGCCCCATGACCTCGAGCATGCCCAAGCCGCTCCTGCCCGTGGTGAACCGCCCGATCATGGAGCACGTGCTGAGGCTGCTCAAAAGGCATGGGCTCAACGAGACCGTCGTTACAGTCCAGTTCCTGGCGTCACTCGTCAAGAACTACTTCGGTGACGGCGAGGAGCTCGGGATGGAGCTCACCTATGCCAATGAGGAGAAGCCACTCGGTACCGCCGGGAGCGTCAAGAACGCCGAGGAGGCGCTGAAGGACGATGCGTTCCTCGTCATCTCCGGCGACGCCCTCACCGACTTCGACCTCACCGAACTCATCAATTTCCACAAGGAAAAGGGTGCGCTGGTCACCGTCTGTCTGACACGGGTGCCGAATCCGCTGGAATTCGGTATCACGATCGTGGACGAGGAAGGCAAGGTCGAGCGGTTCCTGGAGAAGCCGACCTGGGGCCAGGTCTTCTCGGACACCGTGAACACGGGCATCTATGTCATGGAGCCCGAAGTGTTCGACTACGTCGAGGCCGATGTTCCCGTCGACTGGTCCGGTGATGTCTTCCCGCAGCTGATGAAGGAGGGCAAGCCGGTCTACGGCTATGTCGCCGAGGGTTACTGGGAGGACGTCGGTACGCACGAGAGCTATGTGAAGGCTCAGGCGGACGTACTGGAGGGCAAGGTCGACGTCGAGATCGACGGGTTCGAACTCTCGCCGGGAGTGTGGATCGCCGAAGGCGCCGAGGTGCACCCCGATGCCGTGCTGCGCGGACCGCTCTACATCGGGGACTACGCCAAGGTCGAGGCAGGCGTCGAAATCCGTGAACACACCGTGGTGGGCTCGAATGTCGTCGTGAAGAGCGGGGCCTTTCTGCACAAGGCCGTGGTCCACGACAACGTCTACATCGGCCAGCACAGCAATCTGCGTGGATGCGTGGTCGGTAAGAACACCGACATCATGCGGGCCGCACGGATCGAGGACGGCGCGGTGATCGGCGACGAGTGCCTCGTCGGCGAGGAATCGATCATCCAGGGGAACGTTCGCGTCTATCCGTTCAAGACGATCGAGGCCGGTGCTTTCGTCAACACCTCGGTGATCTGGGAGTCCCGGGGGCAGGCGCATCTGTTCGGCGCCCGTGGTGTCTCCGGCATCCTGAATGTGGAGATCACTCCCGAGCTGGCCGTGAGACTTGCCGGGGCGTACGCCACGACGCTCAAGAAGGGCTCCACGGTCACCACCGCCCGAGACCACTCCCGAGGCGCCCGTGCGCTGAAACGGGCGGTCATCTCGGCCCTGCAGGCCAGCGCCATCGACGTACGAGATCTGGAGAACGTACCGCTGCCGGTGGCGCGCCAGCAGACCGCGCGGGGCAGTGCCGGCGGGATCATGATCCGGACGACGCCGGGGGTTCCCGACTCGGTCGACATCATGTTCTTCGACGGGCAGGGTGCCGACCTGTCGCAGGCCAGTCAGCGGAAGCTGGACCGGGTGTTCGCGCGGCAGGAGTACCGGCGCGCGTTCCCGGGAGAGATCGGGGACCTGCACTTCCCGGCGAGTGTGTTCGACTCGTACACCGGGTCGTTGCTGCGGAACGTGGACACGACCGGGATCGCCGAGTCGGGACTCAAGGTCGTCGTGGACGCGTCCAACGGCAGTGCCGGTCTCGTGCTGCCGAGTCTGCTGGGCAAGCTGGGTGTCGACTCGTTGACGATCAACCCCGGTCTCGACGAGTCGAGACCGACGGAGACGGGAGACATGCGGCGGGCGGGGCTGGTGCGGCTGGGCGAGATCGTGGCGTCCTCGCGAGCCGCGTTCGGTGTGCGGTTCGATCCGGTCGGTGAACGGCTGTCGCTGGTCGACGAGAAGGGGCGGATCGTCGAGGACGACCGGGCCCTGCTGGTCATGCTCGACCTGGTGGCCGCGGAGCGGCGTAGCGGCCGGGTGGCGCTGCCGGTGACCACCACGAGGATCGGCGAGCAGGTCGCGGCGTACCACGGCACCCAGGTCGAGTGGACGACCACTTCGCCGGACGACCTCACGCGGGTCGGCGGGGACGAGACCACGATCTTCGGCGGTGACGGGCGCGGCGGGTTCATCGTGCCGGAGTTCAGCAGCGTCTTCGACGGGGCGGCGGCCTTCGTACGACTGATCGGGCTGGTGGCGCGGACACAGCTCACACTCAGCCAGATCGACGCGCGCATTCCGCGGGCGCATGTCCTGAAGCGGGATCTCGCCACCCCGTGGGCCGTCAAGGGCCTGGTGATGCGCAGGGTCGTGGAGGCGGCCGGGGATCGCTTCGTCGACACGACCGACGGTGTGCGGGTTGTGGAGACGGACGGTCGGTGGGTGATGGTTCTGCCGGACCCTGCCGAGGCCGTCACCCATCTGTGGGCCGAGGGGCCCGACGACGCCTCCGCGCAGGCCCTGCTCGACGAGTGGTCGGCAATCGTGGACAGCGCAGGTCGCTGAACCGCCTCGCACGACCGCGTGCCGGACAAGTGCCCTCAACGGGGCCTGTCCGGCACGCCGGTGGGGCCATTCGGAGGTAGTGGTCGCGACGTGCGACGATGTGCGGCATGCCGCAGCAGCCCCCCGTTCGGAGCACACCCACGCGCCCGTCGCGTCCGGACGCCTCCATGTCGCTGCTCAACAACGTCATGGATCACAGCCTCGATGACGGATACGCCGAGGCCGCCGCCCGCAGGAAGGCCGCGGGCACCGAGGGCATGCCCAAGACCGTGCGGGCCAAGGTGGGGCTCGCGGTCGGCCTGGTGCTCGCCGCCCTGGTGGTGACGGTGGGTGCGGCGCAGGCGCGGATAAGCGCTCCCGTGGTCGCCAAGGAGCGCGAGGAGCTCATCGACCGCATCCAGGAGGAGACCGCGGCCGCGGACAAGCTCGAGGACTCCGTGGACGAGCTCCGTGACGACGTGAGCGCACGGCAGCGCAAGGCGCTCAAGGACGACGGCGGCAGCGCCGGGCACGATCTGGTGGGCATCCTGTCGGGCGCCGTCGAGGTGCACGGCCCCGGGGTGCGACTCGTCGTCAACGATTCCAAGGGCGCCAGCCAGGGCGGTGACGGCGACCCGCGCGAGACGTCCGGGTTCTCGGACACCGGCCGGGTGCGCGACCGGGACATGCAGCGCGTCGTCAACGGGCTGTGGGAGTCGGGTGCCGAGGCCGTCTCGATCAACGGACAGCGGCTCACCGCGCTGTCGGCGATCAGGGCCGCCGGCGACGCGATACTGGTCGACAACAAGCCGCTGGCACCGCCCTACACGGTCCTCGCGGTGGGGGACGGGCAGCGGTTGAGCACCAAGTTCCAGAACAGCCCCGACGGGCTGTATCTGCACGCCCTTCAGGAGAACTTCGGCATCCGGACGAGCATCTCCGTCGAGGACGACATCAAGGTGCCGGCCGCGCCGAGCGTGATCGTACGAACAGCAGAACCCAGCACAGAGAAGGGCACATCGTGATCGCCGTACTGGGCCTCGTCCTCGGAGTCGTGGCCGGACTGTTGGTCCGGCCCGAGGTACCGGCGGTCGTCGAGCCGTATCTCCCCATCGCCGTGGTCGCGGCGCTCGACGCCGTCTTCGGCGGTCTGCGCTCGATGCTGGACGGCATCTTCGACGACAAGGTCTTCGTGGTGTCGTTCCTGTCGAACGTGGTCGTGGCCGCCCTGATCGTCTTCCTCGGCGACAAGCTGGGCGTCGGCGCCCAGCTGTCCACGGGCGTCGTGGTCGTCCTCGGTATCCGCATCTTCTCCAACGCCGCGGCGATCCGCCGGCACGTGTTCCGGGCGTGAGGCCGATGAACGAGCGGGACGAGACGCCGAGGCCGAAGCCGACACCGGGCGGGGGAGAGGACGACACACCGACGACCCAGCTACGCCGGGAACTCCCCCAGGAAGTGCCCTCCACGGCCGCTGAGGAGCCCGGTGAGGCTCCGCGGGAGGAGAAGGAGAAGCTGACCGGACGGCAGAGGCTGGCTCAGGGGCTGTGGCCGCCGCGCTTCACCCGTGCCCAACTCATCGTGGCCCTCCTGCTGTTCGGCCTCGGCTTCGGACTGGCCATCCAGGTGGCCTCCAACAACGACGACAGCGCGCTGCGCGGAGCACGTCAAGAAGACCTCGTACGCATCCTGGATGAACTGGATGACCGCACTCAGCGTCTGGAGGAGGAGAAGAAGGGTCTCGAGGATCAGCGCACCGAGTTGGAGAACAGCTCGGACCAGGCCGAGGAGGCGCGCAAGCAGACGGTCGAGAAGGAGCGGCAGCTCGGCATTCTGGCGGGCACCGTGGCGGCGCAGGGACCCGGCATCACACTGACGATCGACGATACGAAGGGGACGGTCGAGGCGAACATGTTGCTCGACGCGATCCAGGAGCTGCGTGCGGCCGGCGCGGAGGCGATCCAGGTGAACGGCGTCCGGGTCGTGGCCAGTACTTATCTGACCGATTCCGGTGAGGGAGTCAGTGTCGACGGGAACAAGATCACCCAGCCCTTTCGTTTCAAGGTCATCGGCAACCCGCAGGACCTGGAGCCCGCACTGAACATCCCCGGAGGCGTGGTGCAGACGCTGGAGAAGGAGCAGGCCACCGTGACCGTGCGGCGGGCGGACAAGATCGTCGTGGATGCCTTGCGAGCGGCGAAGCGGCCTGACTACGCTCGGTCGTCCTCCCGGTGAACCGTAGGTGCATGGGGCCCGTCCGGCGAGGGCATGAGGTTGCGGGGGGTCGGCGCACCGAATGGTTGGTGCGTGGTGGAAACTGTCTGGTGGATACGGACGTTGTGAGGTTGTCCGGGTCGGCCGGTGTGTTCAGTCAGGGTTCGTCCTGCCCCACGGGCGGGTCTGTTTCGGTCAAGGGGAATCGCCCGTGAAGTTGTTTGCGAAGTTGTTCGGCAAGAGCGCGCGAGAGGGAAGCGACAACGCGACCTCCCGTCATCGCGCGCAGCCTTCGGAAGCGGAGGGGCAGGGCGGTGAGCGCCCGCTGTTCCGGGACCAGGTCACTGGTCCGGGAGGTGACATTTCGGGAGGTCAGGGCGCGCCGTCTGTTGACCCTGCCCAGTCGGGCCGCATAGGTTTCGGGGCCTCAGACCCGTATGCGTCCAATGCCCCGGCGGGGCAGCCGCGGCAGGAGGATCCGTCGATGTCGGCCCTGGTGTGTACGAGGTGCGGTAACCGCAATGCGGAGAACAGCCGCTTCTGCTCGAACTGCGGTGCTCCGCTGCGGGCGGGTGCGACCGCCGAGCGTCCGTCCGAGACGACCTCCACCATCTCCATCTCCGGCCTCGAGGCCTACGACTCCGAGGTCACCGGTCAGACTCAGCTGCCGGCGCTCTCTCCCGAGGCCCAGGCCGCCGTCGACGCGCTGCCGCTCGGCTCGGCGCTGCTGGTCGTGCGCCGTGGCCCGAACGCGGGCAGTCGCTTCCTCCTGGACGGCGATCTGACCACGGCGGGCCGTCATCCCCAGAGCGACATCTTCCTGGACGACGTGACCGTGTCGCGCCGCCATGTGGAGTTCCGCCGAGGTCAGGACGGCTCGTTCACGGTCGCCGACGTCGGCAGCCTGAACGGCACGTACGTCAATCGTGAGCGGATCGACCAGGTCGCCCTGCACAACGGCGACGAGGTGCAGATCGGCAAGTACCGCCTGGTCTTCTACGCGAGCCAGCGGGGCTACTGACCCTCCCCCGGACCGCGTCCGGGGAACCCCAGGGAAGGTCCATGCTTCGAACAACGAGCGGTGGTGCCGACCACGGCACCGCCGCCGCGGACAGTGGCCTGATGAGCATCGGCACGGTGCTGAACACACTGCGCGAGGAGTTCCCCGAGGTAACCATCTCCAAGATCCGTTTCCTGGAGTCGGAGGGGCTCATCGAGCCGCAGCGGACCCCCTCGGGGTATCGCAAGTTCAGTGCCGAGGACGTCGAGCGGCTCGGACACGTCCTCAGGATGCAGCGGGACCACTATCTGCCGCTCAAGGTGATCCGTGAGTATCTGGAGGCTCTGGGGCGTGGTGAGGACGTCCGGCTGCCGTCCGTGGGGCGTCAGCGCGACGTCGGTGACGGAGAGCGCCTGAGCGAGCTGTTCGGGGAGCCCGAGGAGCCCACGGCCGCCCGGATCGGGCGCGGCGAGCTCGTCGTCGGCGCCGGGATCGACGAGGAGCAGCTGGCCGAGTGGGAGTCGTACGGACTGGTGGCCCCCCTGCCGGACGGGTCGTACGACGCCGAGGTTCTCACTGTTGCCACGCTTGTGGTGGAACTGGGGCGGTTCGGTATCGAGCCCCGGCATCTGAGATTGATGCGGGCGGCCGCGGACCGCGAGGCGGGGCTCGTCGATCAGGTCGTGGCGCCCCTGCGCCGCCACCGCAATCCGCAGACCAGGGCCCATGCGGAGGACCGTACGAGGGAGCTGGCAGGGCTCACGGTCAAGCTGCACGCCGCTCTCGTGCAGAGTGCGCTGGGTGTACGGCTCCGCTGAGACGACGGTGTTCGCCTGTGGCGGATCGGTCGGCCGATCCGAGCCCGACTACCCAAACATCCCGAGCACGGCCTAGGGTTGCTGTGTGAACGAGCTCGATGTCGTAGGTGTCCGGGTCGAAATGCCCTCCAACCAACCGATCGTGCTCCTGCGCGAAGTGGGAGGCGACCGTTACCTCCCCATCTGGATCGGGCCGGGGGAGGCGACGGCGATCGCTTTCGCCCAGCAGGGCATGGCCCCCGCACGACCGCTGACCCACGACCTGTTCAAGGACGTGCTGGAGGCCGTGGGCCAGGAGCTCACGGAAGTGCGCATCACCGACCTGCGTGAGGGCGTCTTCTACGCGGAGCTGGTGTTCGCCAGCGGGGTCGAGGTGAGTGCCCGTCCCTCCGACGCCATAGCGCTGGCGCTGCGTACCGGAACGCCGATCTTCGGCAGTGACGGGGTGCTCGACGACGCGGGCATCGCGATCCCGGACGAGCAGGAGGACGAGGTGGAGAAGTTCCGTGAGTTCCTCGACCAGATCTCTCCCGAGGACTTCGGAACGAACAGTCAGTGAGGTCGGGCCCGCGGTCCAACAGGGCTGACGGGCCCTGACGCCGCCGGTGGTCACCGGTGGCAGGTGCGCGGGGGAGTTGCGCGACGGGCGGGCAGAGGCGCGTCCGGTGTGGCTGGTCGAAGATGCCGGTGCGCGGGCGCCGTGGGCGCGGTCGGTGGGAGTGTTCGCCCTGAGGCGGCACATGCCCGGGGCGGGTGCGCTGTCAGGCAGCTTGGCCGGAGCGCATTCGGCTAGCCTTTCCCCGCGGGAGGGCACGGGAAACCACTCTCAGGGTGATTATCACTCGGCGTGGCGAGTGCGGTGGTCGTTGACGCGCCCCTGGTGGCTGCCTACCGTCGATAGGGCAGGTCAAGGACGGAGGTCGGCGTGAGAATCAGCGGCGACGGTACGGCTGGGGGTGCCCCCGGACGCAAATTGGGGGACGGCGGCCCGTACCCGCTTCACGGCAGCGCGGCCGGTCACGTCCCGCAGCGGCCCACGGCTGTGCAGGACAGCGCGGAGGCGGCTCCGGAGCCGCACGAGAACGTCGGCTATCGCGGCCCCACGGCGTGTGCGGCCGCCGGCATCACCTACCGGCAGCTCGACTACTGGGCCCGCACCGGTCTCGTGGAGCCGAGCGTGCGGACCGCCCAGGGCTCGGGGACACAGCGCCTCTACAGCTTCCGGGACGTCGTCGTCCTGAAGATCGTGAAACGGTTCCTCGACACGGGAGTGTCGCTCCAGAACATCCGCACCGCCGTCCAGCACCTGCGGGAGCGGGGCTTCAGCGATCTGGAGCGGATGACGTTGATGAGCGACGGTGCGACCGTCTACGAGTGCACCTCGCCCGACGAGGTGCACGCCCTGCTCCAGGGCGGCCAGGGGGTCTTCGGGATCGCCGTAGGGGTGGTCTGGCGTGATGTGGAAAGCGCTCTCTCGCAGTTGCACGGGGAGCGGGTCGACACGGGGGAGACGCTCGTGGGCAACAATCCCGCGGACGAGCTCGCGCGGCGCCGGAACCGGGCGGTCTGAGGGGCGTCGCGGCTTGTCCGCCCCGGGGCGAGGCCGCTCGGGGCGTCGGCGTGGCCTGCGGAGCCGGTCGTACGGGCATTGTCAGTGGCGTAGGGCAGCATCGGAGATGTGAGAACCGCGCCCACGATCCTGCATCTCGACATGGACGCCTTCTACGCCTCGGCGGAGCAGGCGTCGAAGCCGAGTCTGCGGGGGAAAGCCGTTGTCGTGGGTGGGCTCGGGCCGCGTGGAGTGGTCGCGACGGCGTCGTACGAGGCCCGCGTCCTCGGGGTGCACTCGGCGATGCCGACGGCGCAGGCACGTCGGCTCGCGCCGAACGCCGCGTATCTCACGCCGCGTTTCACGTTCTACCGGACGATCAGCGATCAGGTCATGGGGCTGTTGCGTGATCTCTCGCCGCTGGTGGAGCCGCTGAGCCTGGATGAGGCGTTCGTGGATCTGGAGGCCGGGGGCGCCGCCTGGGACGAGGCATCGGCACGGCTGGTGGGGGCGCGGTTGCGCGCGGACATACGGGTGGTGACCGCGTTGACGGGATCCGTCGGGCTCGCGGCCTGCAAGATGCTCGCGAAGATCGGCTCCGAGCAGGCCAAGCCGGACGGGCTGGTGCTGATCGAGCCCGGGACCGAGCGGGCGTTGCTGGGGCCGATGTCCGTGCGGATCCTGCCGGGGGTGGGGCCGGCGACCGGGGACCATCTGCGGCGGGCCGGGATCACCACGGTCGAGGAGATCGTGGAGGCGGGGGAGGACGAGGTCGTTCGGCTGCTGGGAAAGGCCCATGGGCACGGGCTGTACGCGATGGCGCTGGCGCGGGACGACCGGGCGGTGGTGGCCGAGCGGGACACGAAGTCGGTGTCGGTGGAGGACACGTACGACGTGGACATCCATGACCGGGTGCGGGTCCGGATGGAGGTGCAGCGGCTTGCGGACCGGTGCGTGCGGAGGTTGCGGGGGGCCGGGCTGTCGGGCCGGACGATCGTGTTGAAGGTGCGGCGGTACGACTTTTCGACGCTGACCCGGTCGGAGACGTTGCGTGGGCCCACGGACGACCCTGCGGTGGTGCGGGAGGCGGCGGCGCGGCTGCTGGAGGCCGTGGACACGACGGGTGGGGTGCGGTTGCTGGGGGTGGGGGTGAGCGGGCTCGCCGACTACACGCAGGAGGACTTGTTCGCGCAGGCGGCGGGGGAACCGGAGCCCGTGGAGGAAGAGGCCGGGGCCGCTGCGGAGGTGCCCGCGGTGGAGGAGAGCGCGGGTGCGGAGCGGCAGTGGAGGGCCGGACATGACGTACGGCATACCGAGTACGGGCATGGGTGGGTGCAGGGGAGCGGGCTGGGGCGGGTGACCGTGCGGTTCGAGACGCCGCTCGACGTGGGGCCGGGGCGGGTGCGGACCTTCAGGACGGGCGATCCGGCGCTGGAGCCGGCGGAGCCGTTGCCGCTGGTGCCGGACGGGGTGCGGGGCTGAGGCGGGCGGGGACCGCCTGTCCT
Organism: Streptomyces europaeiscabiei; assembly: GCF_036346855.1. Taxonomy (NCBI): domain Bacteria; kingdom Bacillati; phylum Actinomycetota; class Actinomycetes; order Kitasatosporales; family Streptomycetaceae; genus Streptomyces; species Streptomyces europaeiscabiei. Next base: position 1,770,138 of record NZ_CP107841.1, on the reverse strand, counting down.
GTCTGCGCCGCCGTCGTGGAGCGCCGGTGGGGCGGGCCGGAGGAGGGCGTGAGGAAGCGACGTGAGGGAGGGCCCGGCCAGGCAGGCGAAGTCAAGGAGCGTGGGGAAGGGGGAGGAGAGGCCACGGACTCCCCCGGTGCCATCGGTCAGACGTCTTCCTGCCCCGCGACGTTTCCGAAGTTGCGGTCCATGGGTGGGGGCGGGGCTATGTCCAGGCCGTAGTGGTGGTAGAGCTGGAGTTCTTGCTCCGGGGAGAGGTGGCGGCCTACGCCGAAGTCGGGGGCGTCCTTGATGAGGGTGCGGTCGAAGGGGACATGGAGGGTGCCTTCGATCAGTTCGCTGGGCTCCAGGGGGACGAAGGCGTCACGGCCGAAGAACCCCATGCGTATCGCGGCCCACTCGGGGATGCCGGTGGCGTCGTCCAGGTAGACCTCGTCCACGGTGCCGATCTTGCTGCCCTTGCGGTCGAACGCCTTGCGGCCGATCAGGTTGCGCGGATCGATGTCGGTCTGCACGGGCCCTCCAAGTGGTTCGCAGAGGAGTCGCAAATCATCCCTCACCCCTACGAAAAGGCACAACGGGGAAGGTGGCCACTCGAAGACTCGTGCGTGGGTCGCGCTGATACCCTGGCAGCGGCTGCTGACCCCGTGCGGGAGAGTCCTCCGGACACCATCCGGAGGCGCCGAAGGAGCAACTCCTCCCCGGAATCTCTCAGGCTCACGTACCGCACGGACGAGGTCACTCTGGAAAGCAGAGCGGGTGTCACGGCTTCCGCTCTCACCGACGGTGAAAGCCGGTTCGTTCCTGGACCGGTGAAGCTCTCAGGTTGAGATGACAGAGGGGGAGGCCGTCGGGGCGCCCGTGCCGTGGTGCCCCTCGAAGGTCGTGTCAGACCAGGAGGCCTCCGCAATGACCGCCCATCGCATTCCGCTCTCCGAGCTCGAACAGGGAATCCCCTTCGAGCGGCGCCATATCGGCCCAGATGTCGAGGCGCGGGCCAAGATGCTCGCGCACGTCGGGTACGGCTCGCTCGACGAGCTGACGGCGGCCGCGGTCCCGGAAGTGATCAAGAACGCCGAGGCGCTGGACCTTCCCGGCGCGCGGACCGAGGCCGAGGTGCTCGCCGAGCTGCGTTCGCTCGCGGACCGCAACCAGGTGCTCGGCTCGATGATCGGGCTCGGGTACTACGGGACGTTCACGCCGCCCGTCATCCTGCGGAATGTCATGGAGAACCCGGCCTGGTACACCGCTTACACGCCGTACCAGCCCGAGATCTCCCAAGGGCGACTCGAGGCTCTTCTCAATTTCCAGACCATGGTGGCCGAGCTGACCGGTCTGCCCACCTCCGGGGCCTCCCTGCTGGACGAGGGCACTGCTGCCGCCGAGGCCATGGCGTTGTCCCGCCGTATGGGGAAGAACAAGAAGGGGCTCTTCCTCGTCGACGCGGACGTGCTGCCGCAGACGATCGCCGTGATCGAGACCCGTGCAGAGCCGACCGGCGTCGAGGTCGTCGTCGCCGACCTCGGCGCGGGGATTCCGGCCGACATCGCCGGGCGGGAGATCAACGGGGTGCTGCTCCAGTACCCGGGCGCCTCCGGTGTCGTACGGGATCTGAAGCCTGTCATCGAGCAGGCGCACGCACTCGGCGCGCTCGTGACCGTCGCCGCCGATCTGCTGGCGCTGACGCTGCTCGCGTCCCCCGGTGAGCTGGGCGCCGACATCGCGGTCGGGACGACGCAGCGGTTCGGTGTGCCGATGGGCTTCGGTGGGCCGCACGCGGGCTACATGGCCGTGCAGGAGAAGTTCGCACGCAGCCTGCCCGGACGGCTCGTCGGGGTCTCCGTGGACGTGGACGGGCACAAGGCGTACCGGCTCGCCCTGCAGACGCGGGAGCAGCACATCCGCCGGGAGAAGGCGACCAGCAACATCTGCACGGCGCAGGTGCTGCTCGCCGTGATGGCCGGTATGTACGCCGTTTACCACGGGCCGGAGGGGCTGCGGACCATCGCCGGGCGTACCCACCGGTACGCCACCGTGCTCGCCGCGGGGCTCGCGGCCGGTGGGATCGAGGTCGTGCACGGGGCGTACTTCGACACGCTCACCGTGCGGGTGCCGGGGCGGGCCGGTGAGGTGGTGGCCGCCGCGCGGGAACATGGCGTGAATCTGCACCTCGTGGACGCCGACCTGGTGTCGATCTCCTGCGACGAGACCACGACGCGGGCGCAGCTGGGCGCCGTGTGGACCGCCTTCGAGGTGGAGGGGGACGTCGAGGCCCTCGACGCCGCCGCCGCGGACACGCTGCCCGAGGGGCTGCTGCGGTCGGACGACTACCTCACGCACCCGGTGTTCCACGAGTACCGCTCCGAGACCGCGATGCTGCGCTACCTGCGCCGGCTCGCCGACCGGGACTACGCGCTGGACCGGGGCATGATCCCGCTGGGCTCCTGCACGATGAAGCTCAACGCGACCACCGAGATGGAGCCGGTGACGTGGCCGGAGTTCGGGCAGCTGCACCCGTTCGCGCCCGCCGGGCAGGCGCAGGGGTATCTCACGCTCATCCGTGAGCTGGAGGAGGGGTTGGCGGAGGCCACCGGGTACGACAAGGTGTCGCTGCAGCCGAACGCGGGTTCGCAGGGTGAGCTGGCCGGTCTGCTGGCCGTACGCGGGTACCACCGGGCCAATGGCGACGAGCAGCGGACCGTGTGCCTCATCCCGTCCTCCGCGCACGGCACGAACGCGGCGAGCGCCGTCATGGCCGGCATGAAGGTCGTCGTCGTGAAGACCGCCGAGGACGGCGAGATCGACGTCGAGGATCTGCGGGCGAAGATCGAGCAGTACAGCGACGAGCTGTCCGTGCTGATGATCACGTATCCGTCGACGCACGGGGTGTTCGAGGAGCACGTGGCCGACATCTGCGCGCAGGTGCACGATGCGGGCGGTCAGGTGTACGTCGACGGCGCCAACCTCAACGCACTGGTGGGTCTCGCCAAGCCGGGGCACTTCGGTGGTGACGTCTCGCACCTGAACCTGCACAAGACGTTCTGCATCCCGCACGGCGGCGGTGGTCCGGGTGTCGGGCCGGTGGCGGTGCGCGAGCACCTCGCACCGTATCTGCCGAACCACCCGCTGCAGCCCGCGGCGGGCCCGGAGACGGGCGTGGGCCCGATCTCGGCGGCGCCGTGGGGTTCGGCGGGCATCCTGCCGATCTCGTGGGCGTACGTCCGGCTCATGGGTGGTGAGGGGCTCAAGCGGGCCACGCAGGTGGCCGTGCTCAGCGCCAACTACGTCGCCAAGCGGCTGGAGCCGCACTACCCGGTGCTGTACACCGGCCCGGGCGGGCTCGTGGCGCACGAGTGCATCATCGACCTGCGGCCGCTGGCCAAGTCGACCGGGGTGAGCGTCGACGACATCGCCAAGCGGCTGATCGACTACGGCTTCCACGCGCCGACGATGTCGTTCCCGGTGGCGGGGACGCTGATGATCGAGCCGACCGAGTCGGAGGACCTCGGTGAGCTGGACCGGTTCTGCGAGGCGATGATCGCGATTCGCGCGGAGATCGAGAAGGTCGGCTCGGGCGAGTGGCCCGCGGACGACAACCCGCTGCGGAACGCGCCGCACACCGCGGGCGCGCTCGGCGGGGAGTGGAAGCACGCCTACACGCGCGAGGAGGCGGTCTTCCCGGCCGGGGTCTCGCGCGCCGACAAGTACTGGCCGCCGGTGCGCCGGATCGACCAGGCCTTCGGTGACCGGAACCTGGTCTGTTCCTGCCCGCCGCTGGACGCTTACGAAGCGTAGTCGGGCGCGGTTACGCGTCGGGGCCGGTTCGGAGAGTGCTTCTCCGGCCGGCCCCTCTTGTGTCCGGGCGGACGTCCTGTGCGGGGACGCTCACCCTGCGCGCACGTGAGTGCGGCTCAGGCGGCTGTCATCACCGTGCCCATCGGGCGGTGCGGCGCGATGATCTGGCCGTCAGGCAGGAGCTCACCGGTGTCCTCGAAGAGCAGAACGCCGTTGCAGAGCAGGCTCCATCCCTGCTCCGGGTGGTGCGCCACGAGTCGGGCGCCTTCCCGGTCGGCGGATTCGGCAGTCGGGCACAGTGGCTGGTGCTGGCACATGGTTGTTGGGATCTCTCGGTTTGGCGTGTGGTCTGAGATGGCTGTTTTGTCTGTCCCGCGGCTTGAAGCCCCGTTCATGGCCGCCCCCCGTTGTGATAAATCGGTCCGGTCCCAGTGTTGCCCCACGGGCGTCAATCCGCAGGCATTTCGCAGCACGACTTCTTCACAGGTTGATGACGCATCGCCTGCCCGGATGGTTCATCTCAACCGCACTGCCCCTTCGGGTGGTTCACCATGGCCGGATGGGGCTAGTCCGGCGGCGGGGAAGGTGTGTGAATAGCTCGTACGAGCGTATTGGCGCCCGAAAGAGCGGCAATTCCAGGTGGGTGGGAAAGCAAGTGCCCCGCCACCGGGAAATCGGCAGCGGGGCGCAAGCGGTACGCATGACGAGGCGGCCCTGGTGTCAGGCGGGTGATCCCAGGAGCGGAGCGGGCGTCAGCCGGGTGGTCAGCACCGGGAGGAGATCGGCGACCTGGTGTGGCCGGTGGGCCGCTATACCGGGCGGTGCAGGCGCCAGCGGGACCAGCAGGTCGGTCGGTGCCGGGTGGCCGGTGGCGCCGTCGGCGGTGGGATCGGCGTGCAGCCAGAGTGTGAGCATGTACAGCTCGGGCACCGACAGCAGGCGTGGCTGATAGGGCTGCTGCATGACCTCGGCCTGGCGCAGGGCGCGCTCGGTGGAGGCGATGTACGGGCCCTCGAAGAAGTGTGAGAATGCCCAGCCGTCCGGGGTCAGGCGGGTTTCGGCGGCGGCCACGGCGCGGTCGCCGCAGCGGATCAGGAACCGCCAGCCGGTGAGCCGGGTGGTGCCCGTGCCCTCCGGGGTGATCCGGTCGAGTACGTGGACGGGCAGCGGGAGTTCGGGTGTGGCGGGTCCCTGGGCGTTCTTCAGGGAGGGTGTTCGGGCTTCGTGGACGGCGGTGGGAGAACCGAGTGCCGTGAGGACGGTGCGCAGGGCGGGCGCGGGAGCCGGGGGGACATGCAGCGGCATGGTGGGTCGCCTCTCCATTCGACAGGCACGGTGGCGCGAGGGCGAGGGCGAGGGCGGGGGCGGACGGCGCTGTCAGCTCTCGGGGGTCGGAGAGGCGGGTGCCCGGGGTCCGGTGCGTGGGCAGGGTCCGCCGCCCGTGGCCTGACGGCAGGACCGAGGACCGCGAGTGCCGGCTCTCAGCCTCGTTTGCGGAGTTTATACGACACGTGTTCACACGAGGTTTCGGCTAGCCGCTCCGAATATGAAGAGCAAGGCGGTATCCGGTCGCCGGAACATGGCTATCACCCCGATTTTCTGTGGGGGTGTGCCGGTGACCTCGGATTACCGTTGCGTAGCGGACGGCCGGTTCCCGTCGGCGCTTTTCACGAAAGCGCACGAGGGGGAAAGCGCGTGCTCATTCTTGCCCGCTGAATGTGCCAGAAGCATGCCGAGTGAATAAGGTCGGAGGTGGCCGCGCTCAGCCTAGCGTGTGCAGGTCGCGCGTAGGACGTTATCGGCGGCTCTGCCTGGGCATCATCAACCGTGGACCCGGGACAGCAGTGGCCGAGTCGTCGGCCTGCCCATCCGAGGAGGGAAACTTCGATGGGGGAAAAGGTCGTTGCGGGGCCGTTCGGCCTCTCCGATCGCCAGCAGTACCGCGACAAGCTCCGGCAGTGCCTGACGGGGCTGGAGCGGCTGCTGGAGGAGAAGCGGTTCGACCGCCCCAAGAACCTCATGGGTGTGGAGATCGAGCTGAACCTCGTCGACGGTGACGGTCTGCCGAGAATGATGAATGCGCAAGTACTTGAGCGGATTGCGAGCCGAGATTTCCAAACAGAACTCGCCATGTTCAATCTGGAAGTCAACATAGCTCCACATCGGCTGGACGGTCGGGTATTCGACCAGCTTTCCGAGGAGCTGCGCACCTCCCTCGCGTATGCGGACCGCAAGGCGATCGAGGTGGGCGCGGGAATCGTGATGATCGGCATCCTGCCGACACTGGGCCGTGACGACCTGGTCTCCTCGAATCTCTCCGAGGGCGACCGCTACACCCTGCTGAACGACCAGATCGTCGCCGCCCGCGGCGAGGACTTCACCCTGGACATCGACGGGGTGGAGCGGCTCGTCTGCACCTCGAAGTCCATCGCGCCCGAAGCCGCCTGCACCTCCGTGCAGCTGCACCTCCAGGTCACCCCGGGCCGGTTCGCCGACGTGTGGAACGCCGCCCAGGCGGTCGCCGCCGCGCAGGTCGCCATCGGCGCCAACTCGCCGTTCCTGTTCGGGCACGAGCTGTGGCGGGAATCGCGGCCGCCGCTGTTCCAGCAGTCCACCGACACCCGGCCGCCCGAACTCCAGGCCCAGGGAGTGCGGCCGCGCACCTGGTTCGGGGAGCGGTGGATCTCCTCGGCGTACGACCTCTTCGAGGAGAACCTGCGCTTCTTCCCGGCCCTGCTGCCCATCTGCGACGACGAGGATCCGATCGGCGTCCTCGACGCGGGCGGCATTCCCTCACTCGCCGAGCTCACGCTGCACAACGGCACGATCTACCGCTGGAACCGTCCCGTCTACGGCATCGCCGACGGGGTCCCGCATCTGCGCGTCGAGAACCGGGTGCTGCCCGCCGGGCCGACCATCACGGACGTCATCGCCAACGCGGCCTTCTACTACGGGGTCGTACGCGCTCTCGCCGAGGAGTCGCGGCCCGTGTGGTCACGGCTGCCGTTCGAGGCGGCCGCCGCCAACTTCGACGAGGCGTGCCGGCACGGCATCGACGCACGGTTGCAGTGGCCGCGCGGGCGCTACGGCGGGGTGGGGCCGGTGGACGCGGTCAATCTCGTACGGGACGAGCTGTTGCCGCTCGCCGAGGTGGGTCTGGACGCGTGGGGCGTCGAGCCGGTCGACCGGGACTTCTACCTCGGCGTGATCGAAGAGCGCTGTCGGCGGCGGGTCAACGGGGCGTCCTGGCAGGTGGAAACGTTCCACCGGGCTCTGGCGAAGGGCCTCGGTCGGGATGCGGCGCTGGCCGCCACCACGCGGCGGTACGGCGAGCTGATGCACTCCGGGGAGCCGGTCCACAGCTGGCCGGTCGGGCTGCCGGAGCCGGTGCCGCTGGGCTGAGGGTCTTCTGTGAGGTAGCCGCCGGAATGCTCCGGACCGCCGCGGGTGATGATGGACCCTCGGCGGGGCCGGACAACTGGAGGCGTGGGTGCAGGGGCAGGCGGAGTCGGCGGAGGGTGCGGTGCCGCGGGAGCGGCCGGGCCGACGGATTCTGAGGGACGAGACGCTGCTCGTGCTCGGGCTCTCGCTCGGTGCGAGCGGGGTGTCCGCGCTGATCAGCTTCATCGGATCGGTCACCAAGCCGGGCGGGCTGAAGGACCAGGCGGCCACCATGAACGCCTCGGCCGCTCCTGGGCGGCCCTGGCTCGACCTCGCGTGGCAGCTCTTCGGGATCACCGCCGCCCTGGTGCCCGTCGCCCTGGTGGCGCACTTCCTGCTGCGCGAGGGTGCGGGGCTGCGCACCCTCGGGTTCGACCGTACGAAGCCGTGGCCCGACCTCGGCCGGGGTGCGGCGATCGCGGCGGTGATCGGCAGCACGGGCATCGCCTTCTACCTGGCGGCCCGCGGCCTCGGCTTCAACCTCACGGTGGTGCCGGAGGCGCTGCCCGAGGTGTGGTGGAAGTACCCCGTGCTGATCCTCTCCGCGATTCAGAACGCGGTTCTCGAAGAGGTCATCGTGGTGGGGTATCTGCTGCGCCGGCTCCAGCAGCTCGGCTGGTCGCCGGGGAGCGCGCTCGCCGCCAGCTCGGTGCTGCGCGGGTCGTACCACCTCTATCAGGGCATCGGCGGCTTCGTCGGCAACATGGTGATGGGTGTGGTCTTCGTCTATCTGTACCGGCGCTGGGGGCGAGTGGGCCCGCTCGTGGTGGCCCATTCACTGCTCGACATCGGGGCGTTCGTGGGATACGCGCTGCTGGCGGGGAAAGTGGGCTGGCTGCCGACTCCTTGAGGGGCGGTCGAGGTCAGGGGTGGATGGTCGGGTCCGTGGCGTCAGGGTGGGTTGGTCGGGGTCGGGCCCCGCGATCAGGGACGGCTGCTCGGGCTTGGGTCGGGCGGTCCGGGCCGGTCGGTCATGCGTGGAGTTCGCCGTCGATGACCGTGACCGCGCGGCCGGAGAGCAGGGTGCGGTCGCCGCGGAGTTCCGTGCGGACGAGGCCGGAGCGGGGGGAGGCCTGCAGGCCGGTGAGGTCCGGGCTGCCCAGGCGTTCCGACCAGAAGGGGGCGAGGGCGGTGTGGGCGCTGCCCGTGACCGGGTCCTCGTCGATGCCGAGGTTGGGGAAGAAGCAGCGCGAGACGTAGTCGTGGCCGGCGGCGGGGTCCGCGGCGCGGGCGGTGGCGATGATGCCGCGCTCGGAGTAGCGGCCGAGGGTGCGCAGGTCGGGGGCGAGACCCAGGACCGTCTTCTCGTCGGCGAGCTCGACCAGCAGGTCGCCCACGTTCGGGCCGGTGTCGACGGCACTCAGCGGCTCGGCGCCGAGAGCCTCGGCGACGCCCTCCGGGACGGCGACCGAGGTGAGGGGCGCGGTGGGGAAGTCGAGGGTGAGGGAGCCGTCCGGCCGGGGCGTGGCGATGAGGACACCGCTGCGCGTCGCGAACCGCACCGGGCCCTCATGGGTGTTCGTGCTGTTCAGGACATGTGCGGTGGCCAGTGTGGCGTGGCCGCACATCGCCACCTCGGCGACCGGCGTGAACCAGCGCAGCGCCCAGTCGGCCTCGCCGCCCTCGGGGAGTGGATGGGCGAACGCGGTCTCGGCGTGGTTGACCTCCTTGGCCACGTTCTGCAGCCAGGCGTCGTCCGGGAAGGCGTCGAGGAGCAGGACTCCGGCGGGGTTGCCGGAGAAGGGACGGTCGGTGAAGGCGTCGACGATACGAATGCGCATGGGACGACGCTAGGCGGTCGGTGAAGCGGCGGGCCAAGGCCAATTCCAGAAGGGTGGACCGGTTTTCGGGTGCCACTCGAAGGGCGGGCGCCGGTTGGCCCCGGGGCGGCGCGCTAGTGGACGGAGAAACCGCCGTCGACGAAGACCGACTGTCCGGTGATGTAGCCGGCGGAGCGGCCGGCCAGGAACACCGCGGCTCCGGCGAAGTCGTCGGCCAGGCCGTTGCGTCCGGCCAGGGTGCGCGCGGCGAGGGCGGCCACCTTCTCCGGGTCGGACGACAGCCGCGTGTTGAGCGGGGTCGGGACGAAGCCGGGGACCAGGGTGTTGCAGGTGACGCCGTGGGGCGACCACTCCTCGGCCTGCGAGCGGGCCAGTGACTCAAGGGCGCCCTTGGACACGCCGTACGCGCCGCTGCGGACGAACGCCCGGTGTGCCTGCTGGGAGGTGATGTGGATGATGCGTCCGTAGCCCCGCTCGGCCATGCCGGGGCCGAAGCGCCGGCCCAGCAGGAAGGGCGCGTCCAGGTTCACGGCCATGGTGGTGTCCCACACGTCCTCACCCAGTTCGCTCATCGGCGGACGCAGGTTGATGCCGGCGCTGTTGACGAGGATGTCGGGTTCGCCGAACGCTTCGGCCGCCTGCTCGGCCGCCGCGCGGACGCCGGCCCGGGTGCTCAGATCGCCGCTCACCCAGGCCGCCCGGCAGCCGACCGCCGTCAGCTCGTCGACCGTGGCCGTCAGCTCCGCCTCCCTGCGCGCGACGATCACCACGCTCGCCCCAGCCCGTGCCAGAGCCGTGCTGATGGCCCTGCCGATGCCGGAGCTGCCGCCTGTCACCACGGCGACCCGGCCGTCCAGCGAGAACAGTTCGGAGAGGTAGCTGTTGGAGATCATTTCAGCACCCTAGGGGGCGCGTCGACGGCGATGGTGCGCGGGGGAACGCCGCATCACGGTCCCGGCCGGGTCACCCCGGCCGGTCCGATCGGTTCGTGGTGCTGATGACGTGGTCCATCGCGGAGGTGATGTCGGCTGCGACATGGGTGGGCCGGTAGGAGTCCTCGTTCCAGGCGCGGCCGTTCGCCACCCACGCGCTGCGCAGGCCGAGTGCGTCGGCGCCCGCGATGTCGGCGTGCGGCGAGTCGCCGATGACCCATGCGCCGGTCAGGGGAAGGCCGACGGTGGCGGCCGCGGCGTGGAAGATCTCCGGGTCCGGCTTCTTGCGGCCGATGGCTTCGGAGACCACCCAGCCCTGCACGAGCCGGTCGAGTCCGGTGTTGTGGATCTTCGTCTCCTGCTGGACGGTCCGGCCGTTGGTGACGATCACGCAGGTCCAGCCGTCGGCCCGCGCTCTGTGCAGTGCCTCGCGGGCTGCCGGCGCCAGGACCACGCGGTCGGCGGCGCCGGTGTCGAGCAGGGCGCGGACGGCGGAGGGTGGTACAGCGCTTCCGTAGCGGTCGGCCAGGGCGGCGGCGACCTCGTGACGAGGGGTGTAGCCGCCGGCGTCGACAGTCGTCACCCAAGGCAGGTCGGTGTCGGGCAGGCCCTGCGCGGAGAGGAAGGCGGCCGCGGCGTCTCGGAAGGCCGCGTCGCGGTCGATCAGGGTGTTGTCCAGGTCGAGCAGCAACAAGGGCATGCGCGGCAGTAGATCACGACGGCATTCCGAGAACGAGGGTTGCCAGACGACAGGTCCCGATATATCGTTGAGGCATCGCGACAGATCAACGATGGAATGGAGTGATTGCGATGCGTTCCCGTGGACAGGACTTCGGATTCGAGCGTGGACATGGACGCCGTGGTGGGGAGAACCCCCGCGGCCGAGGTGACGCCGAGGCGCTGCGCGCCGCCTTCGGGCCCTTCGGGCCGGGCCATGGTGGTCCCGGGCCGTTCGGACCCTTCGGTGGCGGCCCCTGGGGTGGGCGCGGCCGAGGCGGACCCAGGGGAAGGGCGCGGCGGGGCGACGTACGCGCGTCGATCCTGGCCCTCCTCAAGGACAGGCCCATGCACGGCTACGAGATGATCCAGGAGATCGCCGAGCGCAGCGGCGGGGCGTGGAAGCCCAGCCCCGGCTCGGTGTACCCCACCCTCCAGTTGTTGGAGGACGAGGGGCTGATCGCCAGTGCGTCCGAGGGCGGCAAGAAGCTGTTCTCGCTGACCGAGGCCGGTCGTACCGCGGCCGAGGAGGGGCCCGAGGCCCCCTGGGAAGAGGCCTCGCGCGGGGTCGACTGGGAGGCGCTGAGCGAGATCCGACAGGCCGGGTTCGGTCTGATGGAGGCGTTCGGCCAGGTCTGGAAGACCGGCGACAAGGATCAGCGCGACAAGGCGCTGACGGTGATCAACGAAGCCCGCAAGAAGCTGTACCTGATCCTCGCCGACGAGGACTGACGGCGGTGCGTGGGTGATACGTGCGTGAGAGCGCCCCGCGGAGATTTCCGCGGGGCGCTCTCACGTGCGCGGGGCGCGTGAGCGGTACGGCCGGGCGTGCGGTCAGGTCACGAGGCCGCCCAGCTTGCGCAGGGATTCGTCGAGCGCTGCCGTGGCGGAGTCCCTGAGCTTGCCCGCCATCAGGGAGACGGCGGCGCCGGTGAACCGGCCGTCGATACGGACCGTGGTGGCGTCGCCGTCGGGGGTGAGGGTGTAGCGGGTGGCGAGGTCCACGGCCATCGGGCCCTTGCCGCGGATGGTCAGGGTGCGGGCGGGTTCCAGTTCGGCGATGGTCCACTCGACCTCCGCCGGGAAGCCCATGAGCTTCAGGTTCTCCTGGAAGGTGCCGCCCACCTCGAGGGCCTTCGGGCCGCCCTTCGGGAAGCCGGTGTGGGTCGTGTTCCACTCGCCGTACGCGGACCAGTCGACGAGCCGGGCCCAGACCTGCTCGGCGGGCGCCTCGATGCGTGCCTCCGCGCTGACATCGGCCATGCGACAACCCCTTCGTCTCGGACGGTGGTGCCGCGGAACGTAGCCCCGGGGCCCGGAACATTCAATACTGATGAACCGTCAGGTATCGGCCCCGGCCGGTACGGGTGGGCCCCGGCCGGTCCGGTCGGCGGGCAGTGCGTTGCGGGGAGGGGGCGTACACCCGGTAGGCGTACTGCCTGCCGTCGATCGCAGGCAGGACCACCGGTCGGCACCCGCATTCCATGCGGTCGGGGACGAGCGCCGGCGCGATGTGGTTGCGTGCCAGGCGCTGGGCAAGGAAACGTGCGCCCCTCAAGCGCGGCGGCCGGATCTCATCCGTAGGGAGGAGGAGCGGCTCCTCCCTACGCAACCTGTGTCGGACGCGAAGATGGTTCCTTTCGTGGATGACCCGGGGGCGGTGGGACTGATGAGGTGGAGGGCGTGCTACCCCGTATCCCCCGGCAGTCGGCCGTAGACCATGGTCCGGACCACGTGGAGATCGAAGGCAGGCTCACGGACGAGCTGGCCTCGGTGCTCGCCGGTGCGCGCAGACGGGCCCTCCGCGACGGCGACCGGCAGATCGACACCGCCCATCTGCTGCACTCGCTCGTGGAGTCGGACCCCGAGGTCCGTGCCGTCTTCGACGGCCCGCAGGTCGCCCGCCTGCTCGGCTATCTGGTGCAGCGCAGCATCGGATACGGGCTGCGCTGGCAGATCGGTGTCGAGGACGCCGGCGTCGTCCCGGGGATGCAGGGCACGCCCGGCTGGTCGCCCGTGGCGGCTCGGGCGATGACGCAGGCGTACGACCGTGCCGTGCGGCGGGGCGACGGGTCGGCCCAGGGTGTCGATCTGCTCGCGGTCCTCGTCGCGGCCACCGGGTCACGGGCCGTGGAGGTGCTGGGCAACGTGGGTGTCGACGGGGGAGCGGTGGCGCGGCGGATCGCGGGGGCGGGCGAGGACCGGGTCGAGGGGTGGGTGGTGACCGGGGACGGGGGTCGTTGAGGCGCACCCCTCGGAGGTCCAACGGGCGAGACAGGTGTCATCGGGGGTGACGCTCCTGTCGTCGACTGCCATCATGTGCCGGTGGATACGTCTCAGGGGAGTCAGGGGCAGCGCGGGCGCGGTGTCGGGCTGGTGCTCGCGCTCGGGTCCGCGGTCGCCTTCGGTGGATCGGGCACCGCGGCCAAGCCGCTCATCGAGGCGGGGCTCGACCCGCTGCACGTGGTGTGGCTGCGGGTCGTCGGCGCCGCGCTCGTGATGCTGCCGCTGGCCGTGCGCCACCGGGATCTGGTGCGTCGGCGGCCCGTGCTGCTCGTGGGGTTCGGGCTGTTCGCCGTGGCCGGTGTGCAGGCCTTCTACTTCGCCTCGATCTCCCGTATCCCCGTCGGCGTCGCCCTCCTCGTGGAGTACCTCGGGCCGGCCATCGTCCTCGGCTGGGTGCGGTTCGTGCAGCGGCGACCGGTGACGCGGGCCGCTGCGGTCGGGGTCGTGCTCGCGGTCGGCGGCCTCGCCTGTGTCGTCGAGATCTGGTCGGGGCTCGGCTTCGACCCGCTGGGGTTGCTGCTCGCGCTCGGGGCCGCCTGTTGTCAGGCCGGGTACTTCGTGCTGTCCGACCAGGGGAGCGACGCGGGGGTGGAGGCGCCGGATCCGCTCGGGGTCATCGCCTACGGGTCGCTGGTGGGCGCGGTGGCGCTGACGGTGGTGGCCCGGCCGTGGGGGATGGACTGGGCGGTGCTGGGGGGCGCCGCGTGGATGGACGGGACGGCTGTTCCGGCGTGGCTGTTGCTCGGGTGGGTGGTGCTGATCGCCACGGTGGTCGCGTACGTCACCGGGGTGGTGGCCGTGCGGCGGTTGTCTCCGCAGGTGGCGGGGGTCGTGGGGTGTCTGGAGGCGGTGGTCGCGACCGTGCTCGCGTGGGTGCTGCTGGGGGAGCATCTGTCGGCGCCGCAGATCGTGGGTGGGGTGGTGGTGCTGGCCGGGGCGTTCGTCGCGCAGCGGTCCGCGCCGGGGAGGAGTTCGGCGCGGCCGGCGGCGTCCGGTGGGGAGGGGGTCGAACCGGAGCTGTCGGTGGGGCGGGGGCGGTGACGTCGTGCGGGCTTCGTGGTCCGCGGACCACGGGTCGTGTGTGGTTGCCCGCGTCGTTCCCCGCACCCCTTCAGGGCGCGGGTTCGCCGAAAGCTACAGGGTCCTGAGGTAGTCCGGGAGTTCGGTGCCGGGGGTCAGGCCGGGGTCCGGGACCGGGGTCTCGTAGCCCTTGCGGAGAGGGACGACGCCGGCCCAGTGGGGGAGGGCGAGGTCCTCGGGTTCGTCGTTGACGCCGCCGGTGCGGATCTTGGCGGAGACCTCGTTCAGGTCGAGGCGGATCACGGCGGTGGCCGCGAACTCCTTGGCGTTGGCCGGCCGGGAGTCCCCCGAGCGGCCCGGAACGACATGGTCGACGAGGGCGTCCAGGGCGATCCGCCGCTCCTGAGGGTCGGTGACCTGGTGGGCGGTGCCGTGCACCACGACCGACCGGTAGTTGATCGAGTGGTGGAAGGCGGAGCGGGCCAGGATCAGCGCGTCCACATGCGTCACCGTCACGCACACCGGCAGGCCCGGGTCGGCCTGGCCCGTCATCCGCAGCGGGCGCGAGCCCGTCGAACCGTGCACGTAGAGCGTCTCGCCGACCCGGCCGTACAACGTGGGCAGCACCACCGGGGCGCCGTCGCGGACGAAGCCGAGATGGCAGACGTACCCCTCGTCGAGTATCGAGTGCACCAGATCCCTGTCGTACGAGGCCTTCTGTGCGCCCCGGGTGGGGACGGTGCGGTCGGTGGGGGTGTAGGCGGCGGGAGGTGGTGTCGTCGGCTGCGGTGTCGTCGACTGCTCGGGCCCCGTCATTGCGCTCTCCATTGCACTAGTGCATAATCTTCTTTGTGCTAGGAGAATACACGGTGACAGGTCGACGCGCGGCGGAAATTGCGGCGAGCGTCGAGCGGGCGGTCGGCGCGGGCGAGCTGGAGCCCGGTCAACTACTCCCTCCCATGCGGGAGTTGGCCGATCGGCTGGGGGTGAATCCGAATACCGTCGCGGCCGCCTATCGCACCCTGCGCGAGCGCGGGGTCATCGAGACCGCCGGGCGGCGGGGGAGCCGTGTGCGGCCCCGGCCGGCGACGACGGGGCGCGAGTACATCCGGGTCGAGGTACCGCAGGGCGTGCGCGACCTCGCCGACGGCAATCCCGACACGACGTTGCTGCCGCGCCTCGCGGAGGTGTTCGCGGCGGCTGCCGAGCAGGGGGATCGTGAGCCGGTGCTGTACGGGTCGGGGGCCGTGGAGCCCGAGTTGGCGCGGATCGCGCGGGCCGACCTGGACGCCGACGGGGTCCCGGACGGGCCGGTCACCATCACCTCCGGGTCGCTCGACGCCATCGAACGGGTCCTGGCCGCCCACCTCAAACCCGGGGACGCCGTCGCCGTCGAGGACCCCGGGTGGGGCAGCGTGCTCGACCTCGCCCCGGCGCTCGGACTGCGGGTCGTGCCGGTCGGGGTCGACGACGAAGGGCCGCTCGCCGACGACGTACGCAAGGCGCTGGAGGCCGGCGCGCGGGCCCTGATCGTCACCGACCGGGCACAGAACCCGACCGGCGCGGCCGTGAGCGCCGCACGCGCGCGTGCCCTGCGGTCCGTGCTGAAGAAGCATCCCGAGACCCTGCTCATCGAGGACGACCACGGCTACCGGATCGTCGACCAGCCCCTGTACCCGTTGGCCGGGACCACCCGCAGCTGGGCCTTCGTGCGGTCGGTCGCCAAGGCGTACGGCCCCGACCTGCGGCTCGCGGTGCTCACCGGGGACGCCGTCACCGTCGACCGGGTGCGGGGACGGCAGCGGCTGGGGCCGGGCTGGGTGAGCCGGCTGGTGCAACGGGCCGTAGTCCGGCTGTGGTCCGGCGGCGCGGTGGACGCCGCGGCCGTGGCGGCGGCGTACGGGCGGCGGCGGGACGCGCTGATCGGCGCCCTCGCGCGGCGCGGGGTCGAGGCGCACGGGGTCAGCGGGATGAACGTGTGGATCCGGGTCCCGGACGAGACCGGCGCGGTCGCCCGGCTGCTGCACGCCGGCTGGGCCGTCGCACCCGGCGCCCGCTTCCGGATGAGCGCTCCGCAGGGGATCCGGATCACGGTCTCCACCCTCACCGAGGAGGAGATCGGGAGGGTGGCGGACGCGGTGGCCTCGGCGGTCGGGCCGGGGGCGGGCGGCGGGTATGTGTGACGTCACCCGCGTCGGCTCAGGTGCGCGGCCGGGCCTGCGTCAGGGCCGCTCCCGCCAGGACGATCGCCGCGCCGACCGGGGTCGACCAGGCCAGGGGCTCGCCGAGGAGCGTGACGCCGGCCGCCGTGGCGATCACGGGGATGAAGTAGGTGACCATCTGGGCGGTCGTCGGGCCGACCTCGGAGACGAGGCCGTACTGGACGAGCATGGCCACACCCGTGCCGAGGGCGCCCAGCGCGACGACCGCCAGCAGGGGCAGGATCGGGAAACTGCTCGGCAGGGTCGTGAACAGCGGCGTGACGATGGCCAGTTGGGCGGTGGCCAGCAGGAGCTGGGCGCCGGTGAGGGAGAGGTGCGACACGGTGGTGCCGGCCAGGGTGCGGCGGACGTAGATCCAGCCGATCGGATAGCTGAGGGAGGCCAGCAGGGCCATCGTGGTGCCCCTCGCGTCCAGGCCGCTGAAGCCCTGCCAGGCGCCGAGCACGGTGAGCACACCGAGGAAACCGAGGCCGAGACCGGCGACCCGCACCCGCGTGGGGCGGTCCTCCGAGAGTGCGACCAGGGAGAGGGCCATGCCCCACAGGGGTGAGGTCGCGTTGCAGATGCCCGCCAGTGTGGACGGGACGGTCAGCTCCGCGTAGGCGAAGAGGGAGAACGGCAGTGCGTTGAGGAGAAGGGCCGCCACCGTGAGGTGGCCCCAGACGCGGGCACCGCGCGGCAGCCGCTCCCGCTTCACCGCCATCGCCGCCGCGAGGACCAGCGTGCCGAACAGCAGCCGTCCGAAGGTGACCTGGAAGGGTGCGTACGCCCCCGTGCCCACCTTGATCAGGAGAAAGCTGAAGCCCCAGACGAGGGAGAGGAAGGCGAAACGCAGGCGCCAGTCGACGGTGCCGTGTGTGCGTTCGGGGGTGGGGGCGGAAGCTCTGGTGGGCGCGGCGGTGGTCATGCCCACAACGATGGCGCCGATCAATCTTGTAGCACAAGCGAGAATTCATGAGCTGAATCTCGTAGTATCGCTTACATGTTGAATCTGGAGCGCCTGCGCACCCTCGACGCCCTCGCCCGGCACGGCTCGGTCAGCAGGGCGGCCGAGGGGCTGCATGTGACGACCTCGGCCGTCTCGCAGCAGATGGCCAAGCTGGAGCGGGAGGTCGGGCAGCGGATCCTCGTCAAGAACGGGCGGGGCGTGCGCCTCACCGACGCTGGGCGGCTGCTCGCCGACCATGCCGCGCGCATTCTGTCGCAGGTCGAGCTGGCGCAGGCGGACCTGGAGGCGCAGCGGGGGCAGGTCGTCGGCGAGCTGCGGCTGGCCGCGTTCCCCACGGCCGTCCGGGGACTGTTTCCCGCGGTCTTCCGCGCGCTGCGGGACGACCACCCGGCGCTGCGAGTGCGCTCACGGGAGCTGGAGCCCGAACTCGCGATCAACGCGGTGATCCGCGGAGACGTCGACCTGGCCGTCGTCCTCGACTGGTACAACAAGCCGCTGCCCGTGCCCGAGGGGCTGGCTAGGGCCGCGATCCTCGACGACCCCGTGGAGGTGGCGCTGCCCGAGGACCACCCGCTCGCCGGGCGCGACGAGATCGACCTGCGGGAGCTGGCGGAGGAGTCGTGGGTCGCCTGGCCCGAGGGCGAGTTCTGCCATGAGTGGCTGCTCTACACGCTGCGCGCCCATGGTATCGAGCCCCGGATCGCCCACCGGGCCGGTGAGCACCACACTCAACTCGCTCTGGTCGCGGCCGGGTTGGGTGTCTGCATCGCGCCCCGGCTCGGCCGCGACCCGATGCCGGCCGGGATGCGGACCGTGCCGGTGCGCCACCGGGTCCACCGCAGCGTCTACGCGGTGTGGCGCGCGGACGCCGACCGGCGGCCGTCGATCAGAGCGGCGGTCGAGGCACTGACGGCGGCGGGGTCCGCGTGCGGGGCCGGCTGAGCCGCGCCTGTTCCCGTGCTCGCGGACCGGGCTGATCCCACGGTTGTTCCCGTGCTCGCGGACCGGGCTGAGCTACAGCGAACCCATCTTGCGGAAGTCCCAGGACGCGATCGCGTCCGGTGTCAGCCGCAGCCAGGCGTGCCTGCCGTCGTGGGGCATCTCGTCGATGCCGAAGTTCTTGCGGGCGAACAGCCGCTCCACCTCGACGAGTTCGGGCACCGGCTCGCCCGTGCGCGGTGCCTCACCGACGAACTCGACGGTGCCGGACAGTTCGGCGCCGCGCAGTTCGCCGTACTCCTCGCCCGCGTCGACCGCGACGGCGACGCGCGGATCGCGGCGCAGCGCGGACCAGCGTTTGCTGCGGGTGATCGAGTAGAGCCAGAGCGAGGTGCCGTCCCAGACGAACCAGAGCGGGCTGATGTGCGGGGCCCCGTCGGACGAGACCGTCGCGACCCGGCAGGTCCGCTGGGCGCTCAGGAACTCGTCCAGTTCGGCCGGCTCCATCATGATCTTCCGGCCTCGGCGCTGCGTGACGGTCATCCCGATCCCCTCCGCTGACGTGGCGTCAGATGAGCATCGGCCGTCTTCCGTCCATGTGCAAGGGGCGTTACGCTCGCCCGCCCGATCGCCGACGACAAGGGGAACGTCATGCCGTCGTACGCGAGTGAGTCGAAGAGACAGTGGGAGCTGGGCGGGCTTCTCGATCCGGCCACCACCGTCCTGCTCACCGTCGAGTGTCAGCAGGGTGTCGTCGGACCGGACGGCGCACTGCCCGAACTGGCCCGCGAGGCGCGGTCGTCGGGGGCCCTCGACAACGTGGCCCGGCTGGTCGCCGCGGCCCACGGGAGCGGGGTGCAGGTCATGCACGCCGTCGCCGAGCGGCGGCCCGACGGGCGGGGCGCCAATCACAACGCCCGCCTGTTCCGCGCGGCGGAACGGCTGCCCGTACGGCAGTTGACGGGCACCGCGGCCGTACGCGTGGCGCCGCCCATCGAGGTCGCCGACGAGGATCTGGTCGTACGGCGGCTGCACGGGCTGTCCCCGCTGGCGGGCACCGACGTGGATGCGCTGCTGCGCAATCTGGGGTGCCGCACGCTGATCGTCACCGGTGTCTCGGCCAACGTGGCCGTGCCCAACGCCGTGTTCGACGCGGTGAACCTCGGCTACGGCGTCGTCGTGCCCGGGGACGCCATCGCGGGGGTGCCTGCCGATTACACCCCCGCGATGATCCGCCACACCCTCGCGCTGGTCGCCACGGTCGCGACCACGGACGAGGTGCTGGCGTGCCTGACGAAGGTCAGGCCAGCGTGATCGAATCACCCGAGACGCTGACTTCCTTGGCCGGCAGCGGCTTCGGGGCCGGGCCGCTCTTCACGCTGCCGTCGACGATCGAGAAGTTGCTGTTGTGACAGGGGCAGTTGATCACGCCGTCGGCGATCGTCTTCACGGCACATCCCGAGTGGGTGCACACGGAGGAGAACGCCTTGTACTGGCCCGCCTCCGGCTGGGTGATGACGACACCCTCGCTCTCGAAGATCTTGCCGCCGCCCTCGGGGATGTCCGAGGTCTTGGCTATCGCCGTGCCGCCCGCGCCGTCGCCACCACTCGCGCTGCCGCTGCCGGCCTCGGCGGTCGAGTCGCTGCTCGCGTCGCCGCCGGCCCCGGAACCGGACGAGTTCGACGTCGAGGTCGAGGAGTCGTCCCCCGACCCGCACGCGGTCAGCGCGACGGCGAGTCCCGCCACGCCGGCCGCCGCCATGACGGTGCGGCGGCCCGGAATCGAAGCGGGTTTGATCGTTTCGCTGGTCATGCTGACGGTTCCTCCCGAGATGGCTTTGCACTTTCGCCCATGGATACGGCGGGCCCGTGCTTGAACGTTCAGACAGGGTGCACATCTTGGCCTGTCCGGGATCACGGCGGCGTCAAAAGCAGCTGTCCGAATGCTGTCGGTCGACGGAGACGGCGGACGGGTCGCGTCCGGGGGCTTCCGGCACGCCGGTAACCTGGGGCGATGCTCAAGGAAGTCAGCGCGACCCGGTACATCGCGCCGTTGCGAGAAGGCGGTTCGTTGCCCGGTCTCGTCGAGGCCGACGACCGCGGAACGTACGTCCTGAAGTTCACCGGAGCAGGTCAGGGCCGTAAGACGCTTGTCGCCGAGGTCGTCTGCGGTGAGCTGGCCCGACGGCTCGGGCTGCGTGTGCCCGACCTCGTCACCGTCGACCTCGACCCCGTCCTGGGGCTCGGCGAGCCCGACGAGCAGGTGCAGGAGCTGATCAAGTCCAGTGGCGGCACCAACCTGGGCATGGACTTCCTGACCCGTGCCCTCGGCTTCGACCCGCTCGCCTTCGAGGTGAGCCCCGAGGAGGCCGGGCGGATCGTCTGGTTCGACGCGCTGATCAACAACGTCGACCGCTCCTGGCGCAACCCGAACCTGCTGATGTGGCACGGCGAGCTGTGGCTCATCGACCACGGCGCCACCATGATCTGGCACCACCACTGGCCGGGCGCCCACACCTCCGCCGCCAAGCCGTACACCGCCGCCGACCACGCCCTGGCACGCTTCGCCCCCGATGTCGCCGCGGCCGCCGCCGACCTCGCGCCCCTGGTCACCGAGGAACTGCTCGCCGAGGTGACGGCCGAGATCCCCGACGTCTGGCTGGAAGACGAGCCCGGCTTCGAGACGCCGGACGCGCTGCGACGGGCCTACGCGCAGCCGCTGCTCGCTCGTTCCGCCGACATTCACGAACGCATCGAGGGGATCAAGTGAGCGACCGCTTCCTGGGGACCGGGGCGACCGGGCAGGACGTCTACGAATACGCGCTGCTGCGGATCGTGCCCCGGATCGAGCGTGGCGAGTGCTTCAACGCGGGCGTCCTCGTGTACAGCCGCTCCCGCGCCCTCGTGGCGGCCCGGACGCATCTCGACGAGGCCAAGCTGCTCACCCTCGACCCCGGGGCGGACGTGGCGGGCGTACGCGCCGCTCTGCGCGCCGTCGAGGGCGTGTGCGCCGGGGGAGAGGCGGCCGGGCAGGCGGCCCGGGACGACGCCGGACGGCGGTTCCGGTGGCTTGTCGCGCCGCGTTCCACGGTCGTGCAGGCGGGACCCGTGCACACTGGGCTCACGGCGGATCCGGGGGCGGAGGCAGAACGGCTGCTCGCTCTGCTGGTGAAGTGACGGACCGGTGTGCGGCGGTCCCCGGTCGGGGGCCGACGTAAGGGATCACACCTGGTGGAACGTTGACACCGGGTGCCAGGACTTCTAGCGTCACGTGTGCTGAAGGTACTAAGCGGTCGCTCACCCAGCGGGGGGCGCCGTAGGAGCCGCATCCCAAAGGCGAGGAGAACCAGCAATGTCCACCACTGAGCAGCGTGTCGCCGTGGTCACCGGTGGCGCGCGCGGCATCGGTGCCGCGACCGCCGTACGACTGGCCGCCGAGGGCCGTGCCGTCGCGGTGATCGACCTCGACGAGGCCGCGTGCAAGGACACCGTGGAGAAGATCACCGCCGCCGGCGGCAAGGCGCTCGCGGTCGGCTGCGACGTCTCCGACGAGGCCCAGGTCGAGGCAGCCGTCACCCGGATCGCCGAGGAGCTGGGCGCCCCGACGATCCTGGTGAACAACGCGGGCGTGCTCCGCGACAACCTGCTGTTCAAGATGGGCGTGTCCGACTGGGACACGGTCATGAACGTGCACCTGCGCGGCGCCTTCCTGATGGCCAAGGCCGTCCAGAAGTACATGGTGGAGGCCAAGTTCGGCCGGATCGTCAACCTGTCCTCGTCGTCCGCGCTCGGCAACCGGGGCCAGGCCAACTACTCCGCCGCCAAGGCCGGTCTGCAGGGCTTCACCAAGACCCTCGCCATCGAGCTCGGCAAGTTCGGCGTCACGGCCAACGCCGTCGCGCCCGGCTTCATCGTCACCGACATGACCGCCGCCACCGCCGCCCGCGTGGGCATGGGCTTCGAGGAGTTCCAGGCCGCGGCCGCCACCCAGATCCCCGTGCAGCGCGTGGGCCGGCCCGAGGACATCGCCGGCGCCATCGCCTACTTCACGGGCGAGGACGCCGGATTCGTCTCCGGCCAGGTGCTGTACGTCGCCGGCGGACCGCTCAACTAGGGGATCGGGAAAATGACTTCGGTGGAACTCCCCGAGCTTTCGGGCAAGGTCGCCCTCATCACCGGCGCCAGCCGCGGCATCGGCTACGGCATCGCCGAGGCCCTCGTCGCGCGCGGCGACCGGGTGTGCATCACGGGCCGGGGCGAGGACGCCCTCAAGGAGGCCGTCGAGCGGCTCGGCGCCGACCGCGTCATCGCTGTCGCGGGCAAGGCCCACGACGAGGCGCACCAGGCGCTCGCCGTCGAGCGCACGATGGAGGCCTTCGGCCGCGTCGACTTCCTGGTCAACAACGCCGGCACGAACCCGGTCTTCGGCCCGATCGCCGACCTCGACCTGAACGTGGCCCGCAAGGTGTTCGAGACGAACGTCGTCTCGGCCCTCGGTTTCGCGCAGCGGACGTGGCACGCCTGGCAGAAGGACAACGGCGGCGCGATCGTCAACATCGCCTCCGTCGCCGGTGTCTCCGCGTCGCCGTTCATCGGTGCCTACGGCATCAGCAAGGCCGCCATGATCAACCTGACCCTGCAGCTGGCGCACGAGTACGCGCCCAAGGTGCGGGCCAACGCGATCGCGCCCGCCGTGGTGAAGACGAAGTTCGCCCAGGCCCTGTACGAGGGCCGGGAGGCCGAGGCCGCGGCGTCCTACCCGCTCGGCCGGCTCGGCGTGCCCTCCGACATCGGCGGCGCCGCCGCGTTCCTCACCTCCGAGCAGTCCGACTGGATCACCGGCCAGACCCTCGTGGTCGACGGCGGCATCTTCCTCAACGCCGGGGTGGGCTGACAGAGTACGGCGGGTGCCGGTGCGCGATTCACCGAACGTCTCCGGCGCCCGTCCGCAACCCCCACAGGGGCTCGACAACGCCGTCACAAGCGGACTGATCAAGGGCTTTGCCAGCCGAGCGGGAGCCGCTCGCGGGGCCTGCGGTATCGTTCGCCCACTCTTGGTACGGCATTTCGAGGAGCATGCGCGTGTTCAACCGGAACCGATACTTGCCGCCACTCGCGGTGATCGCGTCCATATCCATGGTGACCGGGTGTGGTGTGTTCTCCTCGGATGCCTCGGACGACGCGGACCCCATCGTGGTGGGGACCACCAGTGCGCCGAGCACCCTGGACCCGGCCGCGGCCTGGGACAGCTCCTGGGAGCTGATGCGCAACGTCTTCCAGCCCCTGCTCGGCTACTCGCCCGGCGGGACCGAGCCCGAGCCGGACGCGGCCGAGAGCTGTGAGTTCGCGGACAGCTCCAGCACCATATACAGCTGCACGCTGCGCGAGGGCCTGAAGTTCTCGAACGGGCACACACTGGACGCGAAGGCCGTCAAGTACTCGTTCGACCGGATCAAGAAGATCAACGTCAACGGCGGTCCCGCGGGCCTGCTGACGACCCTCTCCCGGGTGCAGACGAAGGGCGACCGCGAGGTCGTCTTCCACCTCAGCCAGCCCGACGCGACCTTCCCCCTCGTGCTCACCACGCCCGCGATGTCGATCGTGGACCCCGAGGAGTATCCCGCGGACAAGCTCCGCGAGGGCAAGGAGATCACCGGCTCCGGGCCCTACGACCTCGCCTCCTACGACGAGGGCAAGACGGCCGAGCTGGTCAGCAACGAGAACTACAAGGGCCTCGCGGAGCGCAAGAACTCCGCCGTCACCATCAAGTACTTCCAGCAGTCGGACAAGATGGTCAGCGCCCTCAAGAACAAGGACATCTCGGTCATCTACCGGGGTCTCGGCGCCGCGGACATCGTGGACATCCAGGCCAACCACGACGAGGAGGGGCTCCAGATCGTGGAGAGCCCCACCACCGAGATCAGCTACCTGGTGTTCAATCCCAAGGACCCGTGGGCCAAGAACCCCGCGGTCCGCAAGGCCGTCGCCCAGATCCTCGACCGCCCGGCGCTCGCCCACAACATCTACAAGGACACCGTCGAGCCGCTGTACTCCATGATCCCCAGGGGTCTGGTGGGCCACACGACGGGCTTCTTCGACGACTACGGCGCCCCCGACGCGACCAAGGCGAAGGCCCTTCTCACCGACGCCGGCATCACCGACACGGTTCCCCTCACCCTCTGGTACACCTCGGACCGCTACGGCTCCCAGACCAAGCCGGCTTTCGAGGAGCTGAAGCGGCAGCTGGAGGCGTCCGGCCTGTTCTCGGTCAAGCTGAAGAGCCGCCCTTGGAAGACCTACTCGGAGGGCTACCAGAAGGGCGAGTACCCCGTCTTCGGGCGTGGCTGGAACCCCGACTTCAACGACGCCGACAACTTCATCGCCCCGTTCGTGGGCGAGCAGAACGCGCTCGGCACCCCGTACAAGTCCCCCGAGATCACGGACAAGCTGCTCCCGGAGTCACGTGCCGAGAGCGACCGTGGGGCCGTCATCGAGGAGTTCGAGGAGGCTCAGCAGATCCTCGTGGACGATGCCCGCCTGATCCCGCTGTGGCAGGGCAAGGCGTACACGGCCGCGAACGAGGAGATCGCCGGCCTGGAGAACGTCATCGACCCCGCGACGATGATGATCCTTTGGCAGCTGTCCTGGAAGACCAGCTGGTAGTTCCGGGTGCCGGGCCGCGTTGTCAGTGGGCGGCGGTAGGTTCTGTGCTCTGACGGCGACCGCGCTTTCCGCGGCCGCCCACGGTCTCGTGTTCCGTGGCCGTGAAGTGAGCGCACACCGGAGGAAGTTGACGTGACCGACATCGCCATGCTGCCCGAGTCCTGGCGCGGGGTCCTGGGGGACGAACTGCAGCAGCCCTACTTCAAGGAACTCACCGAGTTCGTCGAGGAGGAGCGCGCCAAGGGTCCCGTCTACCCTCCCCGTGAGCAGGTCTTCGCCGCGCTCGACGCCACGCCGTACGAGAGTGTGAAGGTGCTGGTCCTCGGCCAGGACCCGTACCACGGTGAGGGGCAGGGCCACGGTCTGTGCTTCTCCGTGCGGCCGGGTGTGAAGACCCCGCCCTCCCTGCGGAACATCTACAAGGAGATGCAGGCCGAGCTGGGCACCCCGATCCCGGACAACGGCTATCTGCTGCCCTGGGCCCAGCAGGGTGTGCTGCTGCTCAACGCGGTGCTCACGGTCCGCTCCGGTGAGGCCAACTCGCACAAGGGCAAGGGCTGGGAGAGGTTCACCGACGCCGTGATCCGCGCGGTCGCCGACCGGCCCGACCCGGCGGTCTTCGTGCTGTGGGGCAACTACGCGCAGAAGAAGCTCCCGCTGATCGACGAGGAGCGCCATGTGGTGGTGAAGGGCGCGCACCCCTCGCCGCTGTCGGCCAAGAAGTTCTTCGGCTCCCAGCCGTTCACACAGATCAACGCGGCTGTCGCCCAGCAGGGCCACGAGGCGATCGACTGGACGATCCCCAACCTCGGCTGACCGGCCGCTGGTCCACCCACACCTGTTCGTGTCCGCCCGTCCGGCTGCCCCGCCGTACGGCCGCCGGGGCGCCCCCGCGGCCGTACGGAGCCGCCTGACCGGGATTGCCGGTGCCTGCCGTTAGCGTCGGGAGGGACAGGCGGGACAGGGGGCGACGAGTGCGGAGGACGCGGTGGTGGAGCGACAGGAGCAGGTGGCACCGGACGCCATGATGACCCGGATCGGGCAAGCGGTCATGCTGCACCACGGGGGTGACCGAGAGGAGGCCCGGCACCGTCTCCTGAAGCTCTGGGCAGAGATCGGTGAGGACGGTGCCCCGCTCCACCGCTGCACGCTGGCGCACTACATGGCCGACACCCAGGACGACCCGGACGCCGAGCTGGCCTGGGACCTCAGGGCGTTGTCGGCGGCCGACGAACTGTCCGACGGCCGGGTGCCGGGGGACCCGGCGGAGCACCACGACAAGCTCGCCGTGCGCGCCTTCTACCCCTCGCTCCACCTCAACCTCGCCGCCGACTACGCCAAGCTGGGCCGCCCCGACGCGGCCCGCAGCCATCTGCGGCTGGCCCGGGGCGCGCTGGCCACGCTGGGGGACGACGGTCACGGTGACGGCATCCGCGCCGCCCTGACCCGGCTGGAGGCCCGGCTCGACGAGGCGGGCCCCGGTGCGGGAGAGATGCCGGGGCCGCCGCGACAGCGGCCCTAGCGGCAGGGCGGGCCCCGCGTGCCGGGGGCCTGTGTCCGCTCCTCGGCGTCGCGTGCCTCAACGGCCGTACACGTCCTTGCAGATGGCCGCCTGCGGGGTGTCCTTGCCCCAGCCGCCGTACTTGTGGCCGAGGGCGCACACGTCGGAGTTCTTCGGCGGTCGGGTCGGGATGGTCCTGGGCAGGGGAGGGACCTCGACATGAGGCCGGGACCCGGGTGGCGGTCCGTGCCGCTCGGGGGCACCCCGGTGCTCGTCCCGGGGCGGCGGCGGGGGTGCGGTGGGCGTGGGGGCGTCGGTGGTGGCAGCCGGCGCGACGGGCTTCGGCGTGGTGGACGCGCTCGGTGTGGACTCCCGGGGCGGGCCGACCAGCTCCAGGGCCTCCCGCGCCGGGGCCTGCACGGTCTGTGTCTCGGTGGTGCCGTCCGGGCGGGGCATGGAAGGCCGGGACGGGACGGGTGACGCCTCGGGCGGGGGCGGGCGGTGCGCGGTCACGCAGCCGGTGAGGGCCGAGACGGCCACGGTGACCAGGAGCGTTGCGGTGGTGGTCGATCGATGCACGCGCGCAACTCTGCTGTGTCCGGGCCGCTTTGGGGAGGGGACAGGGGAGGATGCCCCCACACGGGTGACGCCCGGGACCGCCGACGACGCTGGGGCCCCGCCCACCCGCCCGCCGGCCCTTGCCACGCGCCTGCGATGCCGCGCGCTCCGCCCGGCCTCCCCCTCCGGCACACGTGCGGCAGGCTCCGCACCCGTCCGGCTGTCCCCGGCCCCGTCTTCGTCGGGAGCCGGGCTCCCGCACCGTCGTCGCGGTGCGCCGGACGTCCGGCTCCGCTCAGTATCCGGTGGCCCCGTCGATCCGCTCCCGGATCAGGTCGGCATGCCCGTTGTGCCGCGCGTACTCCTCGATCATGTGGGTGTAGATCCACCGCAGGCTCGGTGCCTCGCCCGTTCGCCGGTGCACCGCCTTTCCGACGTCGTCCAGGGCGAAGCCCTCCGCGTTGCGCCGGGCGATCGCGATCTCCTGCTGCCAGGTGCCGTGGGCCTCCTCCCAGGTGTCCGCCCGAGTCAGATGGAACTCTCCGTCCGGGTCCTCGTCGCTGAAGTAGATCGGCCCCTGGTCGTCGTCCACGAGCACCTTGCGGAACCAGATGCGCTCGACCTCCGCCATGTGCCGTACGAGCCCCAGCAGGGACAGCTCGGAGGGCGGCACCGAGGCGGTCCTCAACCGGGCGTCGTCCAGGCCCTCGCACTTGATCGCGAGAGTCTCGCGGTGGTAGTCGAGCCAGCCTTCGAGCATGGTCCGTTCATCGGCGGTGAGGGACGGTTCAGTGCGCTGGATGGTCATGCCGGCCATCCTGGCAGCCCCCGTATGCTGCCGACGAGGCATTTCGACGGCACACCGTGGACGGGAGACCCCTGTGAAGGTCGGCTGCATCGGGCTCGGCGACATCGCGCAGAAGGCGTATCTGCCGGTCCTCGGCACCAGGCCGGGGCTCGAACTTCATCTGCAGACACGGACGCCCGCCACCCTCACCCGGGTCGCCGACGGCCTCCACCTCCCGCCGGGGCAGCGGCACACCGATCTTGACGCGCTGCTCGCCCAGGGCCTCGACGCGGCTTTCGTGCACGCGCCCACCGGGGTCCACCCCGAGATCGTGGAGCGGCTGATCGACGCGGGCGTGCCGACGTACGTCGACAAGCCGCTCGCGTACGAACTCGCCGACTCGGAACGGCTCGTACGGCTCGCGGAGGAGCGCGGCGTCGGGCTAGCCGTGGGCTTCAACCGGCGATACGCGCCCGGGTACACACAGTGCGCCGACCATCCGCGCGAACTGATCCTCATGCAGAAGAACCGCATCGGCCTGCCCGAGCTGCCGCGCACGATGATCCTGGACGACTTCATCCATGTCGTCGACACCCTGCGGTTCCTGGTGCCGGGGGAGGTCGAGGACGTCACCGTGCGCGCCCGCACCGAGGGCGGGCTGCTGCACCACGTCGTGCTGCAGCTCTCCGGCGACGGTTTCACCGCGCTCGGCGTCATGAACCGGCTCAGCGGTTCGGCTGAGGAGATCCTCGAGGTCTCGGGGCAGGACACCAAGCGGCAGGTGGTGAACCTCGCCGAGGTCGTCGACCACAAGGGGCAGCCGTCCGTGAGGCGGCGCGGCGACTGGGTGCCGGTGGCCCGGCAGCGGGGCATCGAGCAGGCCGTCCTCGCCTTCCTCGACGCCGTGCGCGCGGGCAAGGTGCTCAGCGCGCGGGACGCGCTGGCGACTCACGAGTTGTGCGAGCGGGTGGTGCGGGCGGTGGAGGACCGGTCCGCCGCCTGAGCCGCGGGCGGCTCAGGGCCCGTCCGCCGCAGCCGCACGGCCCGTACGCCCTCGAAGGCGCCCCACGCGAGAAGCACCAGCAGTGCCACGTGCACCGGCCAGTCGCCGAAGCGGACGTACGGCGTCGTACCGCTCGCCAGCGGTACCTCGTACACCGCCGTCGTGCTCTCGTCCGTGCCCAGCCAGGAGCCGACGCGCTCGCCGTCCGGGCCGTACACCGCCGAGACGCCGGTGAGCGTCGCGTGGACCATGGGACGGCCGGTCTCGGCGGCCCGCAGCGCGGCCAGCGAGGCGTGCTGCTCGGGCGCCCAGCTCTGTTGGAACGTGGAGGTCGCCGACTGCGCGAGCAGCAACTCGGCGCCGTCCCGGGCGAGATGACGGCTCATGTCCGGGAACGCGGACTCGAAGCAGACCATGGGGCCGATCCGCAGCCCCTTCCCGGAGTCGAAGACGACCTGCTCGGTGCCGCGTCGGCGGTCCTCGCCCGCCGCCTCGCCGACCGAGGTGGCCCAGCCGAGCAGCGAGCGCATCGGGATGTACTCCCCGAAGGGAACGAGACGCATCTTGTCGTACCGGTCGCCGGTCGGACCGTCCGGGCCGACGAGCACCGAACTCTTGTAGATGCCGGGGCGGTCGGAGCGGCGCGCGTCGACGTTCACGAGGATGTTCGTGTCCGTCTCACGGGCCAGCGCGGCGATCCGGTCGGCGAGATCGGGCCGGTCGGCCAGGTCGTGGCCGACGCTGCTCTCGCCCCACACGATCAGGTCCAGGTCCCGCCCCGCGAGCCGTCGGGTCAGCGCCTCCTCGCGGGCGAACCGGTTGTCGGGGCCGTCGGTCACACCGGGCTGGACGACGGCTATCCGCACCTCACCGCGGATGTCGGGTCGCGGCGACCACAGCCACACCGCCGAGGTCGCGAGGGCCGCCGCGACGAGTCCGGCGAGCGCCGGCGCCCGGGACCGGCGTACCGAAACCAGCACGGTGACCGCGACGTTGACGGCCACCACCAGGAAGCTGAGCAGCCAGACCCCGCCGACCGAGGCCAGCCGCAGCGCCGGCTCCACCTGCCACTGGCTGGACCCCAGCAGGCCCCACGGTCCGCCGAGGCCCTGCCACGAGCGGACGAGTTCGATCGCCAGCCAGCCCGACGGCACTGCCAGCAGCGCGGCGGCGATCCGAGCCGGCGAGGGTGTACCGGCCAGGAACCGGCGCACCAGCCAGGCCCAGGGTGCCCACAGCGCGCCCAGCAGGCCGGCGATGATGAAGGTGAACACATGGAGGTTCGGCAGCAGCCAGTGGTGCATGGCCAGTATGAACGCGAATCCGCCGAGCCAGCCGTCGTACGCCGCCCGGCGGCCGGTCGGGGCCGTGCGGATCAGCAGTATCCACGGCACCAGCGCCGCATACGCCGCCCACCACAGGCCCGGCGCCGGGAACGCGAGCACGGGCAGGGCCCCGGCCACGACGACAGCCACCCGCCGCCGCCACGGGGAGGCGCCCCAGTCCGGCGTCCTCATACAGCGCCTCCCTCCCCACCGGTCCGTCCCTCCAGTGTGCGCGCCGGGGACGATCTCCGACAGAGGGCGTGGGCGGAGCGGGGGTGGTGAAGGGGGCGAGGCGGGTTCCGGTACCGGCGGGACTGTGGGGCGGCCGGGGAAGGGCGGGAGTACCCGACCACTCAGGCTCCGGATCCGGCCCCCGGCCGGCGGAACGGCGACGGGCGACACCGACGACCGTCGTCAGCAGGTCGAGTTTCCGGTCGCCGTAGGACGCCGGGCGCGGGCCGGGCGCGGATGCGGATGCGGATGCCGCGGCGGGGCAGCAGGACGGCGGTCGGACCGGACGGATGAGCGCTGGAAGGGGGCTTGGGTGCTGTGGTCCCGTCGGTGACGGTCGGGGCGGAGTGTGCTCAGGCCGGGGAGGGGTGCTGGGTGGAGGCGAGGCCCTCCGGGGCGCGGCGCCATTTTTCCCGGACGACGACCTCGCGGAGGCGCCAGCCCTCGGGGGTGCGGGTCAGGGTGAAGGCGTAGCGGCCGCCGCAGACGAAGTCGGGGGCGGTGGATCCGCCGTCGTGTCCGGCGAAGCGCATCGGGTTGATGTAGTCCGCCTGGACCTGGGCGGTGTCGCCGATGTCCTGCTCCAGGTATCCGAAGCGCACCCGTCGGTTGACGATCAGGTGCTGCCGCATCGGGAAGAGCTCCATGCTCCGGGCCAGCCACCCGGCGACCTGCGCGGCGTCGCCCTCGACGCCGCCTGCCGAGCGGTAGTCCGCGCGGCCCTCCGGTGCGAACAGGTCCCGGTACGCCGTCCAGTCGCCGTCGTCCACCGCCACCGCGTACTCGGTGATCAGGCCGTCGACGGCGAGCCGGTCCATCACGGTCGCGAGTTCCACGCGCTGCGTCATCGGCTCAGTGTTGGGGCAGGAGACGCGCCACGCCAAGGGGCGTGCGAGCAGATGGGGGATATTTCGGGGATCGGGGGCCGGAAGCCAGGAGGGATCGGGTCATGGGGCGCGGCTCCCGGCCCTGAATATTCGGTGGCTTCGGGGTGCCGCCGTGATCGAACCTGGTCCCCGTGACTGAAAGTGAACGCCCCTCAGAGACCGAACCCAAGTTCCGTGTCCGTGCCCGCCACACCGCCGACACGGTCACCGTCTACCAGGCGTACCGCCCGGAGATAGGCGGCCCGGCCGCGCGCCACGGTCGTTTTCCGGCCGCGTGGAAGCGGGACCGGATGACCTGGATCAAGCCCTCCTTCCTGTGGATGATGTACCGCTGTGGCTGGGGTACGAAGGAGGGGCAGGAGACCGTCCTGGCTGTGGAGATGACCCGTGAGGGGTTCGAGTGGGCGCTGCGGCATGCGTGTCTGTCGCACTACGTGCCCGAGCTGCACGCCGATCAGGCGGACTGGAAGCGCCAACTGAAGCGGTCACCGACGCGGGTGCAGTGGGACCCGGAACGGGATCTGCATCTCAACCCCCTGCAACACCGCTCCCTCCAGTTGGGGCTGGCGGGCGAGGCGGCGGTGAGATACGCGGACGAGTGGATCGTCGGGATCGAGGACGTGACACCGCTGGCCCGGCAGGTGCACGGTCATGTGCGGGCGGGGGAACTGGACCGGGCGGCCGCGTTGCTGCCGCAGGAGCGGCCGTATCCGGTGGTGGAGGACGTGCTGAGCCATCTGCGGTGACAGGTCCGCGAGGCGAGCCCGGTCCTGACGGACGAGGCGAGCCCGGTCCTGACGGATAGCGGTCGTGCAGGGTGACCGCTCACTGCGTGGGCTGCCGCGCCGATCGCCGCAGTGCGTCCGAGACGGTGAGGAACAGGACGCTGTCCGGCACGCTGGAGACCGGCTCCCGCGCTGCGGGCTTGCGCTCACCGGTGACCAGTACGTGGATGGTCGATCCCATCAGATCGACTTCGCTGATCTTCTCCCAGGCCAGGACCCTGCCCGCGTGCTCCAGCCCGGCCAGGCTCACCGTGAACGGCCCGAATGCCACCCGTCCCCCGGTCTGCAACAACGTGCCGAGCTCGGCCAGTCGGGCCTTCGCGTCCTCTTCCGCGCCCCGGCTCCGAACCGCGAGCCAGCCGTTCGCGATCAGGGTTCCGACTTCCCGAGCCTCGGGCCTGTCACCCGACACCATGAAGTTGCCGGCCGGCATCTGGACGTACACGGAATGCGTGGTCGACATGGTGACCCCGTTACGCACGTGATCCGTCGCGTGTCGCTGGCATCCGGTGATCTCGTCCCAGGATCCGGCGATGGGTGGTTGCGAACCGTACTGGTAGACCACGCCGTTCGTGAAAACGGCACACCACGCGACCGGTCTGAAGCGTGCGGCCAGCGGAACGGCGATCGCCCCGAGGAAGGTGCATCCGCCGAGGATGATGAAGAGGATCGCATTCGTCCACTCGCTCTCACCACTGATGACGAAGACCATCATCACGCAGAACGCGGTGACCAGAAGGAGCATGAACGAGCCCCACCAGGACACCGAACTCGTCTGTGTGCGGAAGGCGTATCGCCCCGCGCCGAGCTGCCGCTCCGCCGCCGCTCCCGGCACTGTCGCCGGGATCTCGTCCCATAGGTTTCGGGCCCCCATCGCCACTCCCACCGCGCGCCGATTACCCCAACAGGCTTTGCCACAAGCTGAGTTGACGATGTGAAATATCATCAGGATGCTACGAGGTCTGGCTGGAGAGCGGTAGACGTCGGTTGTCGGTCGGGGCGCATCATCCCCCGGTCGGTCGGCATCGGATACGCGGACGAGTGGATCGTCGGGATCGAGGACGTGACGCCGCTCGCGGGGGATGTCCATGGCCTCGTACGGGCGGGGGAGCCGGACGAGGCCGCGCGCCGCTGCCCGAGGAGCGAGAGCACCACAGGCCTGACGGGTGAAGGCACCACGGGCCTGACAGGCGGGATCACCCGGTCAGGCCCGCGCCGGCGCTCTCGGAAGCGGTCAGCCGCGTGGCCGGCCGAGCAGCGTACAGACCGCGTTCTCCTCGATCGTGCGGAGCTTCTCCAGCAGGTCGGGGTTGAGCGTCCTGTTCACCTGGGTGGTGAGCGAGAAGGTGAGGGACTTGCGGCCGTCGGGGGTCGCGGCGATCAGCTGCGTGTAGCCGGGGAAGTTCCCGGTGTGCCCCAACACCACCCCGCAGCGGGTGTCGTAGCGGAAGATGCCGAGTCCCGCCGTGTTACGGCCGGGACCGGCCGGTTCGGAGGCCCCCTCGATCCAGCGGCGCTGCTCACGCAGAGCCGCTCTCGACGTCAGCTTCCCGGCGGCGTAGCCGCGGATGAACCGCGTCATGTCACGCGGGGTGGAGACGATCCCGCCCGAGGCCCACACACCGGACGCGCTCAGTACTTCACTGACGTCCTCCGGCGGCGCGGGCGGCTCGACGGCGTAGCCGTGCATGTACGGCTCCGGCAGCTCGTAGCCCAGCGGGAGGCTGGTGTCGTTCAGGCCGAGGGGCCGGTAGACGAGCCGGCTCAGCAACTCCTCGTACGGCCTGTGGGTCGCCGCCTCCGCCATCAGCGCGACGGCGATGTTGTCGGAGTTGGAGTAGTGGTACCGGGACCCGGGGCGGAAGCGCAGCGGTTCGTCCGCGACGAAGTCCAGCAGCCGACGGGGGTCGAAGGTGCGGCGCGGGTCCGCCAGGAGCAGTTCCAGGAACTCCGGGTCCTCGGTGTAGTCGGGCAGTCCGCTGGTGTGGTTCAGCAACTGCCGCAGCGTGACCGACCGCCAGGCGCGCGGCAGCTGGGGCAGGGTGCGGCCGATGGTGCTGTCGAGACTGAGCGTGCCCCGCTGCACCAGGCGCAGTGCCACGGCACCGCTGAACGCCTTCGCCGTACTGGCGATCCGCATGTGGTCGGTGGGCTCGATCGGACGTCCGGTCTCCAGGTCGGCGACCCCGGCGCGCAGAACATGTGACGTGCGGTCCCGTTGCAGTACGACGATCACACCCGGCGGTCCTCCAGGATTGCCGACCAGGTCTTCGAGTTGCTGTTGCAGGGCACGCTCGCTCCCGCCGCCGCCGGGTCCGGGTCCGGGTCCGGGTCCTGAGTCGGTGTCGGAGGCGGCGCCCGCCGCCGGGGCGAGGAGCAGGCCACCCAGGCAGGACGCCCCGAGCAGGGCGACGAGCGACAGGCGGAGACGGAGACGGAGGCGGGAACGAGGGCCGGTGCTGGTACGGGTACGGGTGTGCGAGCGGGAAGCGGACGCAGGCGTGAGTGGCATGAGGGTCCCGGGAAGATCGGCGGGCAGGGCACCCTCAGCATTGGCCGGACCACGCTCACGCGCGCGCGAGCTTGCTCTATCCGGCCGATCGGCTTCGCGAGCTGTTCTCGGCGGCTCGGACGGGCGGGGCCGGACGGGGGGTGCGGTCAGCGCGCGGTGAACTGCACCCCGGTCGCCTGTACGACGTCCGGCCGCACCGCGATGCCGTCGACGGTCAGCCGTTCCCCGTAGATGTCGGTGATCCTGAGCGCGCCGCCGCACCCGCCGCCCTGCTCGGAGAGGAAGTAGTTGTACTCGGTACGGGGCAGTCGGGCCCAGCCGCCGCCGTCGCGGACCTCCAGCCGTGCCACCGGGTTCCGGTGCCCGATCACCTGGATGCCGCACCAGTACTGGCTGGACCCGGTCTTGTACCGGATCGACAGAGGGCCGGACGTGCCAGGGCTCAGCAGACTCCAGGTGATCGGGATCTGGCCGCTTGAGGGGGCGGCGAGCTTGGCGAAGGCCTGTGCGCTGAGGTCGAGCTGGCCGGGCTTGCAGGGCGCCGGGCACTCGTTGGTGATCCGGACCGTCACGGCGGCGCCGCCCGCCGCGCGGACGCGCACGTACGCCCCGCAGGCCTTGGAGACCTCGTAGTCGGTGGTGTTCATCGCCGCGGTCATCACGTCGTCGCTCGGGCCGTACGAGCAGGCGCCGCCCTCGCCCGTACCGGCGTCGTAGAAGGTGGCGACTCCTTCGCGTTCGACCCCGGGCCGGATCCGCCCCGCCAGCTGTGCCGAGGCGGACCCGGCCTGCCGGGTGACGGCGGGCGACGGCCGGGTGGACCCGGTGGTCGGGGTCGCCGACGGAGTGGTCGTCGAGGCCGACGGGGACGGGGACTTCGAGGGTGTGGCGGAGGGCTTCCGCTCCGGTGCCCCGGAGGACGCTCCGGTCGCCCGGGGAGTGGTCGCGGCGGGGGCGGCCCCGACCTTCCCTGCGGCTTCGGCGCCTGTCTCGCGGTCGGGGCCGAAGGCGATGACGAGCGACGCGGCGAGCCCGACGGCCGCCACAGCGGCGACGGATATGAGGGCGGTGCGCCGCTTGGGCCGGCGGGAGGAGCGGTGGGAACGGGCTGCCACGTTCAAGTCCTTCGGGTCCGTGCGTGGTTCGGGTCCGTGCGTGGTTCGGGTGCGTGCGTGGTTCGGGTGCGTGCGTGGTTCGGGTGCGTGCGTGGTTCGGAAACGGAGTGATCCTGGAGAAAACGTGATCCTGGAGAAAGCGTGATTCGTGTGGGGCTCGTGTGGAAGGAGCTTCCCACTCATGGGTTGCCGCCGGGGCCGGAATGGTTGCCCTCGACGTGATGCGCCGACCGGGCTGCGATCGTAGGATGATCGATCGCCGAGTTCGTCGTGGCCGCACACCGGGTGCGTCATGTTCGCTGTCAGGGAGGTCGGGATGTCACGTCCGGTCACGGTGGTCACGGGTGGGAGCCGGGGGATCGGTGCCGCGACCTGCCTGCGGCTCGCGTCGGACGGTCACGACGTGGTCGTGGGGTACGTGAACGACGGGGCGGCCGCCGAGTGGATCGCGACGGGAGTACGGGCGAACGGGGCGCGCTGTGTCACGGTCAGGGCGGACACCTCGGTGGAGGCCGACGTGGACCGGCTGTTCGAGACGGCGGCGGACCGGCTCGGGCCGGTGACGGGGCTGGTCAACAACGCCGGGGTGACGGGCCCGTTCGGGAGGCTGGTGGACGCCGACACTGATGTGCTCCGCCGGGTGGTCGAGGTCAACCTCCTCGGCGTGCTGCTGTGTTCGCGTCGGGCGGCCGAGGTGATGGCGGCCCGCGGAAGCGGCGTCATCGTGAACGTGTCCTCGGCGGCGGCCACGCTGGGCAGCCCCGGCGAGTACGTCCACTACGCGGCGACCAAGGCCGCGGTCGACGCGCTGACGACGGGACTCGCGAAGGAACTCGGCCCGGACGGCATCCGTGTCAACGCGGTCGCGCCCGGCGTGATCGACACCGAGATCCACGCGCGGATGGGTGACCCGGAACGCCCCGACCGTATCGCGGCCTCCATCCCTCTCCGCCGCCCCGGCCGCGCCGACGAGATCGCCTCGGCCATCGCCTGGCTCATGTCCCCGGAGGCCTCGTACACGACGGGAGCGGTGCTGCGGGTGTCGGGGGGCCGGTGAAGCACCGTGGGATGGCGGGTTGTCGGCGGGCTTCCGGTCCTGTGTGGTTGCTCGCGCAGTTCCCCGCGCCCCTTCGGGGTCGCGTTCAGTGGGCCGGTGGCCTGAAGCCGCGCCGCTTGTCGAGCAGCCGCTGGAACACGGTCGGCGTGGGCCGGTCGGCGATGAACTCCTTGAAGGACGTGGCGCATCGGAGCGGATCCGCCCGGGTCGTGTCGTACTCGATGTCGTGGAGCCCGTGTGCGTGCACCTGTCCCGACTGCCGCACGGCCGGCCCTATCGGCCGGTCGCCCCGCTCCCGCTCGCGTCGTTCGAGCTCCGCGCGGGGGCAGTGCACGCCCACGAACACGACATCCTGCGCCACGAAGAGGTCGAGGCAGTCCCGCAGCCGCCATTCCGGGCTCAGGACGTGGTCCATGACGACGTTGTTGCCCGCGGCAGCCATCCCGGCGATCGCTCGGTGGTAGCCCCGCCGGGTGTTGTGGAGCACGGTGGTGAGCCGTTCGGGGACATCTCCCGGCGGGTCCGCATGGCGTGGAACGCGTCGACCGGGATGTGGAAGGAGGGCTCGTCGAGGATGTTCAGCAGTTCCACGGCGATGCTCGACTTGCCCGAACCGGACGTGCCGTTGAGGAAGATGACCAGGCCGCCGGGGTGGCGGGTCCGCTCGTCGGTGGCTCGCCCCGTAGGGGTTACGCGGCCTCGATGATGTCTCCGCGTATCGCCGCGGCCCACTCTGCGACCAACAGCTCGTACTCCGCCCGCTCCTGCGGCGACAGTGACCCGCCGGCGTGCCGCCACAGCGCTCGGATCCGGTCGTTCAAGTCGGCGGCGGACCGCACGGAACCACGGGCAAAGGGATCGGGGGACATGCGGACAAGAGTAGGCGCCATCACTGACAGTGCGCTACCGGTCGGCTACGGGTGCCGTATGTGGTTGGTCACTGAGGGGAGTTGGTGAGGAGCTGGCAGTTGGCGTTCTACGACTTCCCGGCCGAGCACTGGATCCACCTCCGTACCACGAACCCCATCGAGCCGACCTTTGCGACCGTCCGTCTGCGAACGAAGGTCACCGGGGGTGCCGGGTCCCGCACGGCCGCCCTGGCGATGGTCTTCAAACCCGTAGTCCGCCCAGGCCCGCCGGCGCTCGGTCAACGCACCCCACCTCGTCGCCCTGGTCCCGGGCTGGTGCCCACTTCGAACGCGGCCAACTCGTCGAACGGCATGACACGGTGGCCGCATGAATCTGCCCCCGGCCCTCCTTGCTGACCTGCATGCCCCCAACGCCCGGGATCGCGACGCCGCTGCCGAGCAGCTCGGCGACCTCCTGGGCGGGCCCAGCCTGACCCAGGACGAGACGGAAACCGCTGTCGCACGCCTGCTCATCGCCGCCATCGAGGACCCGGACGACGCCGTCCGTGAGAGTGCCCTCAACGCCATCGGCAACGCCTCCGAACGCCGAGACCTGCCGCTCCACCTGGTCGCCGGACTGGCGCCGTGGCTCCACACGATGGCCGCCCCCCTCCTCGAGCACGCCCTCGGCATTCTCGGCTCCTCCCGTGACCCCGACGCCCACCCGATGATCGAGCCCTACCGGCAACACCCCATGGACTATGTCCGCGAGGCCGCCGCCATGGCGCTGGCAGAGCTGCCCGATCACAACACCCCCGCGGCGACGGACCACACTGTTGACAATTCCTCCGTTGATTGAGGGAAGCGCCCACTCGCACTCATGGGAGACGAGCAGCAGCTCCGCCAGAAACGGCGGGACCAGGAGCGTCCGGTGCGAGTCGTACTTCGGCGGGTACGGCCGGAGAACAACATGCAGTGGCCCTTCCGACACCCGCTGGCCACCCACGCAGCGGGAACGATCCTGGGCCGACGCCGCAACGCTCGCCGATCTACGCCATCGCGGGTGGCAGTGGCGAGGGTGAAGCCGGCTCCCGATCAGGGTCCAGCAGGCAGCAGGCAGCAGGCAGCAGGCAGCAGGCAGCAGGGAGCAGGCAGCGGGCACAGCGGGCAAGCCGGATCTGACGGTCAGGGCCAGTCCGGCCACCGGCGGAGGCGGCTCCGCCGGTCAGGGCTCTGGCCAGGACGGACAACATTCCGGACAGGACTTCGGGGCGTCGGGATCAGGGTCCGGAGACGGCGGCGACATCAGCGACCGGAAGGCGCGCGCCCGCCAGTGGGACCGGAAGGCGCGCAGTGGGACCGGAAGGCGTGCGCCCGCCAGTGTGAGAAGCGCGCCATGGCGGGGAATGGGCCAACCCCCAGGTGGTCCCGCCTGGTCCCTGCACGACAACGAGAGAGCCTCCGAGGAGTCAACCTCGGGGGCTCTTTGGTTACCGCAAACCAACCGCCGGCCGGAACCAGCCGAACCGGACCTCCGTCACCCCGAAGATTCGGCCGCGTGAGGGCTCAGCACACCCATGCTGACCAGCACAATGATGACGATGCCGAGCGCGATGCGGTACCAGACGAACGGCATGAAGCTCTTGGTGGAGATGAACTTCATGAACCACGCGATGACCGCGTAGCCGACGAAGAAGGCGATGACGGTGGCGAAGATCGTCGGCCCCCAGGTGACGTGGCCGCCCTCCATCGCGTCCTTGAGCTCGTAGCCGCCCGAAGCGATCACGGCCGGGATGGCGAGGAGGAAGGAGTACCGGGCCGCGGCCTCGCGCTTGTAGCCCATGAGGAGGCCACCGCTGATGGTGGCGCCGGAGCGGGAGACGCCGGGGATGAGGGCCATGGCCTGGCAGAGGCCGAAGATCAGGCCGTCCTTGACGCTGAGCTGTTCGAGGCTCTTGCGCTCCTTGGCGGCGCGGTGCTTGCCGCCCGTCTCGTCGCGCGCGGCCAGGCGGTCCGCCACGCCCAGGACGATGCCCATGACGATCAGCATCGTCGCCGTGAGGCGCAGATCACGGAAGGGGCCCTCGATCTGGTCCTTGAGCGTCACGCCGAGGACACCGATCGGGATGGAGCCGACGATCACCAGCCAGCCCATCTGGGCGTCGTGGTTGCCGCGCATCTCCTTGTTGAACAGCGAGCGCGACCACGCCGAGATGATGGTGGCGATGTCCTTGCGGAAGTAGATCAGCACGGCGGCCTCGGTGCCGATCTGGGTGATCGCCGTGAAGGCCGCTCCCGGATCCTCCCAGCCGGAGAAGGCCGCCGTCAGGCGCAGGTGCGCGCTGGAGGAGACGGGGAGGAATTCGGTCAGCCCCTGGACGAGTCCGAGGATGAGGGATTCAAACCAAGACATGAAGTTACGTGGTCCAAGCGCTGATCGTGGAGGGCCGACGGAAGACGTGCCGCGCCGCGGGGCGGGTGATCACAGGTGCTGGGGGCAGCCTAGCGCCCCAAGGGGACAGGGCTGTCACAGGGGTTTCGCAGGGCCGGCCGGGGGCGGGCGGAGGGTGTGCGCGGGACGGGTGGAGCGTCGGCGTTCCGAGGCGTGGAACGGCCGGATCCGTGGTGTTGACCAGTCACTATGTCCGCACATACGTTGCTGGCGAGGGAAAGCGCTTGCCGCGGCAGGGGTCGCCGCACCACCGGAGCCCCCGCCACCAGGCGTTCGCCAACGTCCGATGTCACGTTCGATGGAGTGCTGATCACGTCCATGCCCACACCCAGCAACGACCCGAGCCCGACTCCGGACCAACTGCCGAACCGCCCCCCGGCCCCGCTCGCCGGCCGTCGTGTCCGTGCCGCGATCATCGGTATCGGCGCCATCGGCGGCGGCTCGCACCTGCCCGCGCTCGCGCGGCTCGCCGAGGAGGGCGAGACCGAGGTCGTCGCGGCCGTCGACATCGATGCCGACGCGGTGGCGAAGTTCTGCGCGGAGCACGGCATCCCGCACGGCTACACCGATCTGGACCGCATGCTCGCGGAGCAGCGGCCCGACCTGGTCAGCATCTGCACCCCGCCGACCCTGCACCGCGACCAGACGATCGCCGCACTACGGGCCGGCGCCTGGGTGTGGTGCGAGAAGCCGCCGGTGCCGACGCTGGCCGACTTCGACGCCGTCGAGGCGGAGGAGGGCACGGAGACCTCGGGGCCGTACGCCTCGATCGTCTTCCAGCACCGCTTCGGGTCGGGTTCGCAGCACGTACGGAAGCTGCTCGCCGAGCAGAGCCTCGGTCGCCCGCTCGTCGCGCACTGCCAGACCACCTGGTACCGGGACACCGCCTACTACGCCGTCCCCTGGCGCGGACGCTGGGCCACCGAGGGCGGAGGGCCCGCCATGGGGCACGGCATCCACCAGATGGATCTGCTGCTGGATCTGCTCGGCCCGTGGAGCGAGGTCCGGGCGATGGCCGGGCGGCTGGTCCACGACGTGGAGACCGAGGACGTCTCGACGGCCCTCGTCCGCTTCGAGAGCGGCGCCCTGGCCACCGTCGTCAACAGCGTCCTCAGCCCCGACGAGGTCAGCCGCATCCGCATCGACTGCGAGCGCGCCACCGTCGAACTGACCCATCTGTACGGCCACTCCAACGCCAACTGGTCCGTCATCCCCGCCCCGGGCACCCCGGACGCGGACGCGGCGGCCTGGAAGGACTTCGGCGAGGACGTGCCCAGCTCGCACCTGGCCCAGTTGCGCGAGCTGGTCGCCAGCATGCGCGCGGGTGAGCGTCCGCGCAGCAGCGGCGCCGACGGGCGGACGAGCCTGGAGCTGATCGCCGCCCTGTACAAGTCGGCGTTCATGGACGTGACCGTACGGCGCGGTGAGATCGGGCCCGGAGACCCCTACTACACGGCCATGCACGGAGGTGCCCCCGGGTGGGCGCCCGGAACCGCCCAGGTGTCCGCCGACGCGAGCTCCGTCGGCACGAGTGAGGAGATCACCGCATGACCTTCCACGACGGGCTGCGCGTGGTCCACGCCCACGGCGACCGGATCACGGTCACCGAACCCACCACCGGCGTAGAGCTGTTGAGCTACGTCTACCGGCCGGAGGCGGCCTGGGAGGCGCCGAAGCCGTATCTGCACCCGATCCGGACGCTGGCGGGGGACGTCGTCACCGACTTCCGGCCCAACGACCACCGCTGGCACAAGGGCCTGCAGCTGACGGCCTCACACCTGTCGGGCCAGAACCTGTGGGGCGGCAACTCGTATGTGCACGGCGAGGGTTATCTGCCGATCCAGGAGCGGGTCGGTTCGATGGCACACGTCGGTTTCGACGTCGTCGACTCGGACGGCGAGACGGTCGTGATCGCCGAGCGGCTGACCTGGCACCCGTACACCGGGGAGCTGTGGGCGGACGAGGAGCGCCGGATCGAGATCCACGACGTCGACACGGAGTCGGGCTCGTGGGCACTGACCTGGACGAGCGCGATCACCAACCGCCGTGACGAGCCGCTGCTGTTCGGCAGCCCCACCACCGCCGGACGCGAGATGGCCGGTTACACGGGCCTGTTCTGGCGCGGTCCGCGTGCCTTCCGGGACGGGCGGATCATCGGGCCCGACTCCGAGGGGCCCGAGCTGATGGGCGGGCAGGCGCCCTGGCTGGCCTACTCGGGCGAGCACGACGGCACCGACGGACACGCCACGCTCGTCTTCTCGCACGCGCCCGAGAACGACCACGCCGGAGACCGGGGCGCACACCCCGCCCACTGGTTCGTCCGCAACGAGCCCTTCGCCGCCGTCGCTCCCTCCTGGGCCTTCTTCGAGGAACTGGAACTGGCTCCCGGCGACACGCTCACCCGTCGCTACCGGGTCGTCGTGGCGGACGG
Organism: Streptomyces europaeiscabiei; assembly: GCF_036346855.1. Lineage (NCBI taxonomy): Bacteria > Bacillati > Actinomycetota > Actinomycetes > Kitasatosporales > Streptomycetaceae > Streptomyces > Streptomyces europaeiscabiei. The sequence continues at coordinate 1,727,901 of NZ_CP107841.1, read as the reverse complement.
AGCCTGGGAGCGGGAGGAGATCGCCAAGTACCTGGAGGCGCACCCGTGGTGAGCGGATACGAGGGACTGCCGGGCGGGGTCGCCGTCTCGCACCTGTCCGTGTACGGCTGGCCCGCCGCGGACGGGGTCTGCGGCGGAACTCCCCATATGCACCTGACCTGTTCGGAGGCGTACGTCGTCACCGGCGGACGCGGCGCGGTGCAGACGCTGACGACCTCCGGGTACGAGGTCACCCCACTGGCGCCCGGCACGGTCGCCTGGTTCACACCCGGCACCATCCACCGGCTGGTCAACGAGGACGATCTGCGCATCACCGTCCTCATGCAGAACAACGGGCTGCCGGAGGCGGGCGACGCCGTTCTCACCCTGCCCCCGGAGTACCTCACCGACCCGCAGACGTACGCCGCCGCCACCCGCATCCCGGTGGACGCGCCGGAGGAGGAGCAGGAGCGCGTCGCCCGGACCCGGCGCGACCTGGCCATGGAGGGCTACCGGGCGCTGCGCGACGCCTCCGGCCCCGAGCCGCTCGCCGCGTTCCACCGGGCCGCCGCCGCGCTCGTACGGCCCCGGCTCGCGGAGTGGCGGGCGCGCTGGGAGCGGGGTGCGCGGGCCGCTGCCACGGTGACCGGGGAGCAGTTGGAGCGGCTGGAGCGGGGGGACCTGTCGCACCTGGCCGACGCGGTTGTGCGGGCCGAGGAGCCCTCCGCGTACGGGAAGTTCGGGATGTGCGGGCGGTTGGACGTCTACAAGGGGGACTGAGCGCCGGGCGCCTTCGAGCTCGGGGAGCGCTGCGGTGGGGCGGGTGCGGGTTGTGTGTGGCTTGTCGCGCAGTTCCCCGCGCCCCTTCGGGGCGCTCGTACGACCGGGCGTCTCACGTCGCCGTCGGCCCGGTCACCGACCAGCCGGGGGACTGCGGGTGCGCCATGAGGTCCTCGTGGCGCACCTCGCCGGCGCAGGCCGTGCAGGTGACCACGGGAACCAGTTCGTGGCCGCAGGAGTGCTCGACCACCATGGGGCGGTCGTTGCCCTTCCGGAGATGGCGGTCGCCCCACGCCATGAGCGTCATCAGGACCGGCTCCAGTTCGAGACCCGCCTGCGTCGGCCGGTACTCGAAGCGCTGCGGGCGTTCGCTGTAGACGTGTTTGTGCAGGATGCCCGCGTCGACCAGGCGCCTGAGGCGGGTCGCCAGCACGTCACGCGGGGCCCCGATGTTGCGGACCAGTTGCTCGAAGCGGCCGTTGCCGAGGCAGACCTCGCGCAGGACCAGCAGGGAGTACTTCTCGCCGACGAGAGCCAGGGCGTCGGCGATGGAACAGGGGCGCGGAGCGCCGGAGGCGGGCATGTGCGCAGTCTAGGGGAGGGTTGGTTTTTCCAACCTGTCGAGCTGTGGTGAGTTGGAGTTCCTGCTCGCTGGTGGCCGCCAGGCGGTCGTGGAGGCCCGCCACGTCCAGCGACGAGGTCGGCGAGCAGGCCATGCCCCGCCACCAGCCATGCCGTCCCCTCGTTTCCGCGTCAGCGGGCCCGCAAGTGGTGGCGCTTGCGCCAGGCCAGGGCCGCGCCGACCAGGGCCGGGATCGCGATGCAGGCCATGGCGATCAGGAAGGCCGGGGAGGTCGGGGACGAGGCTCGGGCGCCGGCCACCGCGTACGCGGCGGTGTTCGGGATCGAGCCGAGGGCGGTGGCGAGGAGGAAGGGGAGGTAGCCCATGCGGGAGACGGACGCGCAGTAGTTGGCCGCCCAGAAGGGCACTCCCGGGAACAGCCGGGCCGCCAGCATCGAGCGGAAGCCGTGGCGGCTGAGCTGGCCGTCCGCCGACTTCAGCCAGCGGTGGCGGAGAAGAGGGCGCAGGGCGTCCTGTCCGAGCATCCGGCCCAGGCCGAAGGCGATGCCGGCCCCGAGAACCGTGCCCGCGAGCGCCGAGGCCAGACCCAGCTGGGAGCCGAAGAGGGCGCCCGCCGCGATGTTGAGGATCGGCCGGGGCACGAAGGCGACCGTGCACAGCCCGTACGCCACCGCGAACATCACGACCGCCGCCGCGCCGCTCAGCTGGGGCGGCCAGCCGTCGGCCAGCAGCCGCTGCGGCTCGAACAGCAGCACGGTCGACACGGCGCCCAGGAGCAGTGCCACGAGCAGCGAGAACCGCGCCCACGGCGAGAGCAGCACTCTGCTCCAGCGGGCGACGCGCCCCAGAGCCACGGCTGGGACGGCGACAGGTGTGGCGACGGCGAGCTCCGTGGCGGCGGTCCGGGGAATGACCGTGGCGGTGCCCCCAGAGCGGGTGGTGGCATCGAGCATTCGTCGACGGTAACCGACCCATGTACGTGTATGCCGTACGGAACGTCTCACGGGGGTCACAGCAAGCGGAACGACGGGCTCGCCGGCCACGGTGTGCCAGGTACCCCGACGGGTACCGCGCACCGTGCTGCCTGCGCCTTCCGGAACACGGTCCCGGCCTGGGCACCGTTCATCCCGGACACCCCCTTGTGAAGCATCTCTCTTCGGCTTCCTCCGGGAACCCTCGCGTACCGAAAACCATTCGACGCGGGCCGACTTGTCGACGATGATCGACGTCATGTTCCGGCACGCCTTCGCTCTCGCAGCATCCGCCACAGGCGCGGATGCCCCGAAGGCTGCCCTCCTGATCGTCGTGGCCGCCGCAGACGGCGCCCGAAGCTGACCCTTCCCGGACATTCCGGCGGACCCCGCAGGGGGAGGGTCGGCGAGACCTCGGGGTCCCCGTCCCGGCAGCGCCCGTAGTCGCGCCGGGGCCTCACCCAGTACCGCTGAAGAGACTTCGAGGTACCGCCATGTCCAAGACGGCCTACGTCCGCACGAAACCGCATCTCAACATCGGCACCATGGGCCATGTCGACCACGGCAAGACCACCCTGACCGCCGCCATCACCAAGGTCCTCGCCGAGCGCGGGGTCGGCACGTTCGTGCCGTTCGACCGCATCGACCGCGCCCCGGAGGAGGCGGCGCGCGGCATCACGATCAACATCGCGCACGTCGAGTACGAGACCGACACCCGGCACTACGCGCACGTCGACATGCCCGGCCACGCCGACTACGTCAAGAACATGGTCACAGGGGCCGCCCAGCTCGACGGGGCGATCCTCGTCGTCTCCGCGCTCGACGGGATCATGCCGCAGACCGCCGAGCACGTGCTGCTCGCCCGCCAGGTGGGGGTGAACCACGTGGTCGTCGCGCTGAACAAGGCCGACGCGGGCGACGAGGAGCTGATCGACCTCGTCGAGCTGGAGGTCCGCGAGCTGCTCACCTCGCACGGGTACGGCGGCGACTCCGTACCGGTCGTACGGGTCTCCGGGCTCAAGGCCCTCGAAGGGGACCCGCGGTGGACGGCGTCCATCGACGCGCTGCTGGACGCGGTCGACACGTACGTCCCGATGCCGGAGCGGTACCTGGACGCGCCGTTCCTGCTGTCCGTGGAGAACGTCCTCACGATCACGGGCCGGGGAACCGTCGTCACCGGTGCCGTCGAGCGCGGCACGATCCATGTGGGGGACCGGGTCGAGGTTCTCGGTGCCGAGGTGGAGACCGTGGTCACCGGGCTGGAGACGTTCGGCAAGCCGATGGCGGAGGCGCAGGCGGGGGACAACGTGGCGCTGCTGCTGCGTGGGGTGGGACGGGACGCCGTCCGCCGCGGGCACGTGGTGGCCGCGCCCGGCAGCGTCGTGCCCAGGCGGCGCTTCACCGCGCAGGTGTATGTGCTGTCGGCGCGTGAGGGCGGCCGGGCGACCGCTGTGTCGAGTGGCTACCGGCCGCAGTTCTACATCCGTACGGCAGATGTGGTGGGGGACATCGACCTGGGCGAGGCCGCGGTGGCCAGGCCTGGGGAGACGGTCACCATGGCGGTCGAGCTGGGGCGTGACGTGCCGCTGGAGGCGGGTCTCGGGTTCGCGATCCGTGAGGGCGGTCGGACCGTGGGGGCGGGGACCGTGACGGCCGTTCAGTAGGGGGGTCGCTGTGTGTGTGGGGGAGCGCGGGCCGGTTCTCGGCCGGTCGCGCGGTCCCCCACACCCTTCGGGAGCGCTTCGGTGGTCCTCCGGACGAGGGCGGGCCCGGCACAATGGAGGCCGTGAACGAAGCCATACCCGTGTCCCGTGCCATCGATCAGGGCACCGCCAAGCTCATGCCCGACGTCGACCGGGAGCGGGCCTGGCTGTTGACCGTGGACGGAGCGCCGCAGTCGTACGTCGACCTGGACGAGCCGACGCATCTGGAGTTCGAGTACGTGCGGCGCCTCGGGCATGCACTCGACACGGTGGCGGACCCGGGGAGGGCGCTCGATGTGCTGCACCTCGGTGGGGGCGCGCTCACGCTGCCCAGGTATGTGGCCGCCACCCGGCCCGGGTCCCGGCAGGAGGTCGTCGAGTACGACCGGGGGCTGCTGGACCTGGTCGTCGAGCAGCTGCCGCTGCCCGCCGACGCGGGGATCGCTCTGCACGGCGCGGACGCCCGGGAATGGCTCGAAGCGGCCCCCGCGGACTCCGCCGACGTACTCGTGGGGGATGTGTTCGGCGGCTCACGCGTCCCGGCGCATCTGACGACCGTGGCGTACGCGCGGGCCGCCGAGCGGGTGCTGCGCGCGGACGGGGTGTACCTCGCGAACCTGGCCGATGCCGCACCCTTCGCGTTTCTGCGGTCCCAACTGGCCACGCTCGCGACGGTGTTCGAGGAGCTGGTGCTGATCGCCGAGCCGGGGGTGCTGCGCGGCCGGCGGTTCGGGAACGCCGTGCTGGTCGCCGCCCATCAGCCGCCCGACATCGCCGTCCTGGCCCGGCGGACCGCCGCCGACGCCTTCCCGGCGCGCGTCGAGCACGGCCCGGCGCTGCGCGAATTCATCGGCGCTGCCGCACCCGTGCGCGAGAAGGACGCCGTACCGTCACCCGAGCCGCCCGACGGAGCGTTCGGCATCGGCTGAGCCTGGCTCGGCATCGGAAGCCGCGTCGGGTTTCGCCGGCCCACTGCGGCGGGTCAGGTTCCGTACGTCCCGTACGCACAGCACCGCCGCCGTCGCCCCCACGCACAGCGCTGCGCAGCCCCACAGAGCCGCCGTACGCCCGAAGGCGCTCTCCGCCGGACCCGCCAGCGCGGCGGCCAGTGGCACCATCGCCACCGAGCCGAACCAGTCGTAGGCCGCGACGCGGGACAGCTTGTCCTCGGGGATCTCCTGGTGCAGCGCGGTCATCCAGGAGACGCCGAACACCTCGATCGACAGACCGCTGACGAACATGGCGAGGCACAGCACGGTTATCGGCGTCGGGACGGCGAGCGCGGCGGACGGCAGGGCGAACGGGAAGACGCACAGGACGCCCACGAGGAGGAGGCGGCGCGGTTTCCAGCGGGTCATGAGCAGCGCCCCGACGGCGTTGCCCGCCCCGAACAGGCCCAGTGCCAGGCCCCAGGGGCCGGGGCCGCCGAGGCTGTCGTTGGCGACCTGGGGGCCGTAGACCGCGTCGGCGGCGACGATGACCGCGTTCACCAGGGAGAACTGGACGACGATCGCCCACAGCCAGGTGCGGCGGGTGAACTCCCGCCAGCCGTCCCGGAGATCGGCGAGCATGCCGTGGCCCGGTTCGCGCTCCGGTATGTGGCTCACGTCGAGGAAGGCACGCAGGGCGCCGGCGAACGCGAACGCGGCGGCGTCCACCGCGAGCACCCAGCCCGGGCCGATCACGGCGACCATGGCGCCGCCGAGGGCCGCGCCGGTCATGGTCGCGCCCTGCGAGGCGAAGCGGAACAGTGCGAAGGCCCGGCCCGCCTGCTCGGCGGTGACCGAGGAGAGCAGCATGCCCTCGGCCGCCGGGTTGAAGAACGCCTGGCCGGTGCCGCCCAGCGCGGAGAGAAGCATCATCTGCCAGAGGTGTGCCTCGCCGGTGAGCACGAGCACGGCGAAGACGGCCTGGGAGAGACAGTTGAGGCTGTTCGCCGCGACCATCACCCGGTGCCGGGGCAGCCGGTCCGCGACCGCTCCGCCGATCAGCAGGAACAGCACCAGTGGCAGGGTCCGCGCCGCCGCGACCAGACCGACGTCGCCTCCGTCGCCGCCCGCCTCCAGGACCGCGAACGCGGCCGCGATCAGGGCGCCGTTGCTGCCCAGGTTGGTGACGACCGCGGCCGTCGTCAGCAGGGTGTAGTTGCGACCGGCCCAGGCGGGGCGGCGGCGGAAGGCGGCGGGAGTGGTCACCCGCCGACTATCGCCGCCCCGATCACTTCTGCCAAACCGTTTCCGCACGGGACGTGGCCGGATCGGGCCAGGGGAAGACGGCCCCACCGACCCGACCCGACTCGCCCTGCCCCGACTCGCCCTGACCTGCCCGCCCCGGTCCGGTGTCGGCTCAGCCGCCGGTCGGTTCGCCGTACAGCCGTACCGTGCTGAGGATCTTCTGCACTGTCGCGTCCGGGACCTCGTCGTCGACGTCCTTGGCACCGTGGAACGTCCAGGAGACGTAGTCACCGGCCGAGTTCTTGAAGGCGAACGTGGTCGCCTTGCCGTCGGTGTCGCACTTGCCCTTCTCGGCGACACCCTTGGAGTAGGTCGTCGCGACACTGCCCTCGACGCCCGACGTGGTGGTGTACGCCTTGGCCTTGCCGATGGTCATCTTTTTCTTGGAGGTGTCCTTCTGGTCGGTGTAACCGCCGAAGACCCACCACGCCGAGTCGTTGCGGGCGATGTCCTCGGTGCCCTTGGCGCCCTGCTGGCCCTTGGTGCCCACGGCGGCCAGCGAGCTCGTCTCCTCGTTGCCGTCCTTGTCGTCGTCGGACGTGCACCACTTCTCCTTGAGGATGGCGGGTGCCGACATGCCGATGAGGACCGACCCGTCGCCCTTCTCGTCGTCCTCGAAGCCGATGAAGGTGTCGGACGACTGGACGGCCCACTCGGGGGGCACGTCGAAGGCCGTACCCCACTTCGGGTTGACGACGACCTTCCAGCCCGCGACGGTCGGCTTCGCCCCGGCGTCCTCACCGCGCGGGTTGTCCTCGGTGCTCTCGGACGCGGTCGGGGACGGCGAGGCAGTAGGAGCGGACTGCGTCTTCTTGTCCTTGTCGCCGTCGCCGCCGAGGACCAGGAAACCGGTCACACCGGCCGCCACGACGACGGCCGTGGCCGCGATGATCGCGATCAGCTTCGTCCGGTTGCCGCCGCCTCCGCCCGGCGGCACCGGCGGGCCGACGGGCCCCTGCGCGCCCCACTGCGGTTGCTGCCCGTACTGGGCCTGCTGGCCCGTCGACTGGTACCCGGGCTGCTGGTAGGGGTTCGGTTGCTGGTACCCCGGCTGTTGGTATCCCGGCTGTCCCGACTGGTCGTACCCCGGCTGCTGGTACGGGTTCGGCTGTTGCGGTTGGTGCTCGCCCCCGGGCGGCTGCTGCTGTCCTGGCCACATGGCTCGTAACCATAGATGTGCCGGGGGGCGGGGTGCCACGGGAGCCCACGAAGCGCCTTTGCACTCGGGACGAACGGCTCCAAAACGCCCGGGGTCGAGGACTTTTGACCCGTCGCCCCGTGGGTTGCCCGGGGGTGGCCGGATCCTGGCGGAGGCGTACGGAGTGGAAGTGTGTGGAGCGGAGGCGTACGGAGTGGAAGTGTGTGGAGCAGAGGTGTACGGAGTGGGGGCGTACGGAGTGGAGGCGTAGGTTCCCGAGGATCTTCCGCACCGTCGGGTCCGGGATCTTCTCGGCCAACCCCCGTGGGCTCGACGAACGGCCAGGCGGCGGAGCCCCCTTCGGCGTTCTTGAACGCGAACGTTCTCGACCTGCCGTCCGCCCGCCACTCTCGTCCTCCTGGAAGGGGCCCGCATGCCGACGTCGGGCCGGCGACGAGTCGGGGCCGGCAACGGAGTGACGATCACAGGGGCGCCCCTGGCCAGGTGTGGCTACTCGTGGGTAACATCAGGATATGAGCGCAGACCAGATGTCGATCGGCGAGATGCTCGCCGCCACGGTGCCGATGGCCAGGACCCTGAACCTGGAGTTCCTGGAGACCACGCCGGAGAAGGCCGTGGTGGCCCTGCCGGATCAGGGCGAGTTCCACAACCACGTCGGTGGGCCGCATGCCGGTGCGATGTTCACGCTGGGTGAGTCGGCGAGCGGGGCGATCGTGCTCGCCGCGTTCGGCGACCAGTTCTCCCGTGCCGTGCCGCTCGCGGTCAGTGCGGAGATCGCGTACAGGAAGCTCGCGATGGGGCCCGTCACGGCCACTGCCACCCTGGGCCGCCCCGCTGCCGAGGTCGTCGCCGAACTGGACGCCGGACAGCGCCCCGAGTTCCCCGTCACCATCGCCATCCAGCGCGCCGACGGCGCCGTGACGGGCGAGATGACCGTCGTCTGGACACTCCGCCCCAACGCCTGACCCCGGTCGCGCTCCAGCCGCGTCGTGGGCGCCGCCGTCGGCCCGTTCCCGGACGCCCCACACTCGCCCCGCGTGCCCCCGGCCCTCGCCGGCCGCACCTCCCCGCCCTTCGCCTCGCTGCGCGACCCGGACACGGACTTCGGCTTCGGCGCGACCCGGGTCGACGAGGTGCACGACCTCTTCGTCGCTTCGGCTGGAGACACCGCCGAACGCTGGGCAGCGTCGGCCGGCCGCGATCCCGGCCGGGCGAGGCAGGCGCTCACCCCCTCGTGACCGCCTGACGGGGCGGCAACGCGCTGAGCGGGACCATGCGCGGTGAGCAACAGAGCGGTCCGGGGGACAACCTGGAGGACTCCGTCGCCGTCCGAGTAAGCGGGTAGGCTGCCCCGGCGTGCGCTCCGTCGTGAGCGCACGCCGGGGGCCTTTGATCCACTACACGGGAGGAACCGGCTTTGCACGTCCAGGAGTGGCTCGAAACAGTGCCCCCGCTCAGCATCTACCTGCTGGTGGGGCTGGTCATCGGCCTGGAGAGCCTGGGTATTCCGCTGCCGGGCGAGATCATCCTGGTCTCCTCGGCGCTCCTCGCCAGCCAGCACGGTGAGATCGACCCGTTCGTCCTCGGCGCCTGTGCCACCGCCGGCGCGATCATCGGCGACTCCATCGGCTACGCCATCGGCCGCAAGGGCGGCCGTCCGCTGCTGGACAAGCTCAACCGAAGGTTCCCCAAACACTTCAGTGAGAGCAACATCGCCGTCGCCGAGCGCTCCTTCGACCGGTGGGGTATGTGGGCCGTCTTCTTCGGCCGCTTCATCGCCCTCCTCCGTATCTTCGCCGGCCCTCTCGCCGGCGTCCTGCAGATGCCCTACTGGCGCTTCCTGGTCGCCAACATCCTCGGCGGCATCCTCTGGGCCGGTGGCACCACCGCCGTCATCTACTACGTCGGCGTGGTCGCCGAGGCCTGGCTCAAGCGCTTCTCCTGGTTGGGTCTGGTCCTGGCCGTCCTGATCGGCGTCACCTCGATGCTGGTGATCAAGCGCAAGGCGAAGAAGGCGGCGGAGAAGGCGGAAGGGGTCGAGGGGGATCTGGTGACCGCCGCCGACTAGGGCGCTTCTGATGGCTCTTGGTCGGAGATCATCCGGCCGATCGGCGCCGCGCGAGGTGACTCGTGAGGCGCCGGCTGCGTCACCGGACTCGTCCGTAGCCGCTCACGAACGGCTTCAGGAGCCGTCAGAAACGGCCTAGCCGCGCCCACAGGGGCGCGGGGCCGTATCGAAGTGCGGCTCCGAGCGCGCGGGCGCGACCGGTGACGTCCGGCCCGCGGACGGCCTACGCGCCGTACTCCTCCTGCGCTTCCCGGTGCGCCGCGGCCAACTCCGTGTAATGCGTCCCGTTCAAGGTCACCAGCTCCCGCTCCTCGTTGGTGAGCGGCCGCTTCACCTTCGCCGGCACCCCCGCCACCAGCGACCCCGGCGGCACGCGCATCCCCTGCGGCACCAACGCCTGCGCGGCCACCAGGGAACCCGCGCCGATCACCGCGCCGTTCAACACCGTCGCGCCCATCCCGATCAGGCAGTCGTCCTCGACGGTCGCCCCGTGCACCACCGCGTTGTGGCCGATCGAGACCCGCTCACCGATCGAGACCGGGAAGCCGGGGTCGACGTGCAGCGTGCAGTTGTCCTGGACGTTGGCGTCGGCGCCGATGACGATCGGTTCGAACTCGGCCCGCAGTACGGCCCCGTACCAGACGCTCGACCCGGGCCGCAGCGTCACGTCGCCGATCACCACCGATGTGGGGGAGACGAACGCGGCCTCCTCCACATCCGGCTTCCTGCCGCCGAATGTCGTGATCAGGGCCCGCTGCCGGTTCATCGCCGCCTCCTGGTGATGGATGAGGATCAGTCCTCACCCGCACCGTAAGGCATGGCGTGCGCATCCCGTGGGGTGAAGATCACAGCCGAACGGCGTCATGGGTGTGCCGACCGGTGAGTACCGTGAGCGGGTGCCGAAGAGCAAGAACACGTTCTCGTCCTGGCGGGGCCGCCTCGTGCAGCGCGCCGTCCATGCGGGCTGGGCGTGGCTGCAGCGCACGGGATCGGTGACGGCCGACCGGCCCGGCCGCTTCCGCTTCGGCGCGATGGGAACAGGTACCAGACTGGCCTTCCCGCTCGGCACGGTCTTCGGTGAGCCGTGGATCCATCTGGGCTCCCACTGCATCATCGGCGAGCAGGTCACCCTGACCGCCGGACTGATGCCCGATCTGGACCTCGGCGCGGAGCCGATCCTGCGCATCGGTGACGGTGTCGTCCTCGGCCGGGGCAGCCATGTCATCGCCGACACCACCGTCACCATCGGCAGCGACTGCTACTTCGGGCCGTACGTGTATGTGACGTCCACGAACCACTCGTACGACGACCCGCACGAGCCGATCGGCAAGCAGTGGCCGCGTATGGACCCGGTGTCGATCGGGCCGGGGTGCTGGATCGGTACGGGTGCGGTGATCCTGCCGGGGGCGCGGGTCGGGCGGAACGTGGTGGTCGCCGCGGGAGCGGTGGTGCGGGGGGCGGTGCCGGACCACTCGGTGGTGGCCGGGGCGCCCGCGCGGGTCGTGCGGCGCTGGGATCCGGTCGAGGGATGGCAGCCGCCGATCCGGACGCCTGCCCCCGTGCCGATTCCCGACGGTGTCACTCCGGAGCAGCTGCTGGCGTTGGCCGAGTGGGATGCCGAGGAGGCCGGGGAGTCCGCCTAGTGGCTCGCAGTAGAGTTCGGTGAACGTCGGGTGCACCACGGTCTTGGTCACCTCTTGGTTCACCGCGTTGAACTCCTTCAATGAGAATATTGGACGGAATGTGTCGGATCTCGACCTGCTGACCCAGTCCCTGGCGCGGAACGTCAAGCGCTGGCGCACTGAGCGGGGCTTCACCCTGGACGCCCTGGCCGCACGCGCCGGAGTCAGCCGCGGGATGCTCATCCAGATCGAGCAGGCCCGCACCAACCCCAGCCTCGGCACCGTCGTCAAGATCGGTGACGCCCTCGGCGTCAGCATCACCACGCTGCTCGACTACGAGCAGGGCCCCAAGGTCCGGATCGTCCCGGCCGAGCAGGTGGTCCGGCTGTGGCACACCGAAGCGGGCAGCTACAGCAAGCTGCTGGCCGGTGCGGAGGCGCCCGGCCCGCTGGAGATGTGGAGCTGGCTGCTGATGCCGGGCGAGGGCAGCCGCTCGGACCCGCACCCCGTGGGCACGGTCGAGATCGCGCATGTCACGGCGGGCGAGCTGACCCTCACCGTCGAGGGCGCGGAGTATCGCGTCCCGGCCGGTGCGAGCGTCACGTTCGAGGCCAACGCGGCGCACGAGTACGCGAATCAGGGCGATGTGCCCACGGAGATGGTGCTGACGGTGTCGGTGCCGGCCGTGCACTGAGACGTCGGCCTGGCGTCGGCGGGCCTTTGTTACCGTGCGGCCCATGCGCGCACCCATCGGAGACTTCGACCAGGCCACCCCCGCCCCCGACTGCCTCGACGACCTCGTCGGCCCGGTCGCCGACGCCGTACGCGACTGGGCCGGCAGTGTGCCCGCCGACCAGATCCTGTACGTCGAGACGGACCCGGAGTGGGCGGACACCGCGGTGTTCGTCCAGCACTACGGGCAGGAACTGCTCGAACGGTCCGCGAACTGCGTGGTCGTCACGGGCAAACGCGGAAGCGAGTCGAGTCTGGCCGCGTGTGTCGTGCTCTCCACCACCCGCGTCGACGTCAACGGTGTGGTCCGCCGTCGGCTCGGCGCCCGTAAGGCCTCGTTCGCGTCGATGGACACCGCCACCGGGGAGAGCGGGATGGAGTACGGCGGCATCACGCCCGTCGGGCTGCCCGCGCCGTGGCCGGTCCTGGTGGACTCGGCCGTGGTCGACCTGCCGTACGTCCTGGTCGGCAGCGGACGGCGGCGCGGCAAGCTGCTGGTGCCGGGGAAGGCGTTCGCGGAACTGCCGAACGCGGTGGTGCTGGAGGGGCTGGGGGTGGCCTGACCGGCACACCCGGAAGGGCTCCGCGTGCCGGAACGCCGACGCCGGGCCCTGGGTGCATGCCCAGGACCCGGCGGCGTACGGAACAGGGCCGGCCTCAGGCGGCGGCGGTGCCCGCCTTGGCGCTGAGCTGGTTCAGGACCTCGGTGAGACCGGTGACGACCTCGGCGTCGTCGGCCGGGTGGGTCTCGGCGAAGCGGACGACCGAGCTGGGGATGGAGAGCTTGGCGTCCTCCAGGACCGTGGCACCGGCGATGCCGACGGCCTTGCGTGTCTCGTCCTGCGCCCACACGCCGCCGAACTGGCCGAACGCGGTGCCGACCACGGCGACCGGCTTGCCGGAGAGGGCGCCGGCGCCGTACGGGCGGGACAGCCAGTCGATGGCGTTCTTCAGGACGGCCGGGATGGTGCCGTTGTACTCGGGGGAGAAGAGCAGGAGGCCGTCGACCTGGCCGGCGGCCTCGCGCAGCCGTGCGGCGGCGGCCGGGAGGGCGGCCTCGGTGTCGAGGTCCTCGTTGTAGAACGGGACGTCGGCCAGACCCTCGTACAGCTCGATCTCGACGCCCTCCGGGGCGTACTTCACGGCGGCCTCGGCGAGCTGGCGGTTGTGCGAACCGGCGCGAAGGCTGCCGACGAGCGCGAGGATGCGTACGGACATGAGCTGACTCCTAGCAAGGATGTGCACCTGGGGAAAAGCTAAGCGGACCGGGGTCCGTTGAAATTTGTAGCACCTATCCGGACCGGGGTCCACTTGTCTGTGGTGAGCGTTACGCTCCCTTCATGAAAGAGTCGCTGCCGCCCTTCCCGGCGCCTCAGGAACCCGACCCCCTCGACGGACTGCTGGACCTTGCCCCGCCCGCCTCCGAACAGCCCCGACTGCGCGCGGACGCGGCCCGCAACCGGACCCGGCTGCTGGAGGTCGCCGCCCGGCTCGCGGCGGACTGCGGGGCCGCCAACCTGACCATGGAGGCCGTGGCGACCGCCGCCGAGGTGGGCAAGGGCACCGTCTTCCGGCGGTTCGGCGACCGGTTCGGGCTCATGACCGCGCTTCTCGACCACCACGAGCGGGAGCTCCAGGCCGCGTTCCTGACCGGCCCGCCGCCCCTCGGCCCCGACGCGCCGCCCGTCGAGCGGCTCCGGGCCTTCGGTGCCGCCGTCATCCGGCACGAGTACTCCCACCGCGACCTGTATCTCGCCGCCTGCGCGGACGTCTCCCGCCGCCACACCAGCCCGGCGACGCAGCTCCGCCTCGGTCATCTGTGCATGCTGCTGCGCCGCACCGGGACGACGGGCGACATCGAGCTGCTGGCGCAGACCATGCTGAGCTATCTGGACATCAGCCTCGTCGACCACCTGGTGGGGCGGCGGGGGATGCCCCTCGATCGGCTGGAGCTGGGGTGGGGGGACATGGTGGAGCGACTGGTAGTGGCGGCCTAGCCAGGGCTTTGGACGTCAAGGCGGTGAACCGGGCGCGTCGACCGGAGGCGGTGAACCGGGCACGCCAATCGAAGGCGGTGAACGGGCACGCCAATCGGAGACAGGCAAAGCGACCGCTTGGTAACTTGGAGGCGGATGTCGGAGAGCGGCCTCGTACGCCGCGCGAGCGGGAGGGGCCACATGACCGACGAGAACGCCGAGAGCGGGAACAGCGAGTCGGGCGAGGGCGGGAACGACGAGAACGGGCGCCCGGGAATCGTCGGTACCGGCTTCTTCACCTCCGTGGACGACGTCGCCGCGCGGCTCGCCGAAGCGGGATACCTGGCCTCGACGGCCGTCGCCACCACCGTCTTCCTGGCCGACCGGCTGGGCAAGCCCCTGCTGGTGGAAGGCCCGGCGGGCGTCGGCAAGACCGAGCTGGCCAAGGCCGTCGCGCGGGTCGGCGCCGCCCGTCTGGTCCGGCTCCAGTGCTACGAGGGCATCGACGAGTCCCGCGCCCTGTACGAGTGGAACCACGCCAAGCAGTTGCTGCGCATCACCGCCGGGCGCGACGAGGCCTGGGACGACACCCGCACCGACATCTTCAGCGACGAGTTCCTGCTCACCCGCCCCCTGCTGACCGCGATCCGTGGCGACGAGCCGACCGTGCTCCTCATCGACGAGACCGACAAGGCGGACGTCGAGGTCGAAGGGCTGCTGCTGGAGGTGCTCAGCGACTTCCAGGTCACCGTCCCGGAGCTGGGCACGATCACCGCCACCCGGCGCCCCTTCACGGTCCTCACCTCGAACGCCACCCGCGAGCTCTCCGAGGCCCTGCGCCGCCGTTGCCTCTTCCTCCATCTCGGCTTCCCCGACGCCGAGCTGGAGCGGCGGATCGTCCGGCTCAGGGTCCCCGGCCTGGACGACGCGCTCGCCGACTCGCTGGTCCGGGTGGTCGGCGCGCTGCGCGAGATGGAGCTGCGCAAGGCCCCCTCCGTGGCGGAGACCATCGACTGGGCACGCACCCTGCTCGCCCTCGGCGCCGACACCCTCGACGAGACCGTCGTACGGGACAGCCTGGGTGTGATCCTCAAGCACCAGGACGACATCGAGAAGGCCGCGCGGAAGCTGACGCTGGTATGAGCGCCGGGGCCCGTGATGCGGGCACGGCTCCGGGCTCTCTGGCCGAGCGACTGACCGCGTTCGTCAGGGCGTTGCGGGGCCATGGGATACGGATCGGGCCCGGCGAGACCGTGGACGCGGCGGCCGTGCTGGAGGTGCTGGGCCTCACCGACCGGGAGCGGATCCGGGAGGGGCTGGCGGCTGCGCTGCTGCGCGCCGACCGGCAGCGTGCCGTGTTCGACGCGGCCTTCGAGCTGTACTTCCCGCTCGGTGTGGGGGAGTTGACGGGGGCGCGGGGTGCGTCGGCCGGGGACCGGGACGAGCTGCGCGACCGACTCGCCGCGGCGCTGGCCGCGAACGACACGGCCGCGCTCACCCGGCTCGCGGCCGAAGCCGTGGACCTGCTCGGCCGCTACGGCTCCCCCGGCTCGGACGGCTGGTCGGCCCACCAGACGCTGGACCGCCTCCGGCCGCAGACGCTGTTGGCACGGATTCTCGCGGCCTCGCAAGCGGCGGGCGGGGAGGCCGACGCCGGTTTTTCCGGAGCTGGGGCCGGTGGTGGGCCTGGTGGTGGGCTCCGTATGGGATTCGGCGGCGGATTCGCATTCGGGTCGACTGCGGGTGCGGGTGCGGGTGCGGGCTCGGGTGTGGGCTCGGGTCTCGGTTCGGGCGGGTTCACCGATCGGCTGGACGCCGACGAGATCCGGCGCCGCATCGAGGACTTCCGCAATCGGGTGCGTACCGAGGCGCGGCGGCGGGTCGCCGAGCGCCGGGGAGCGGAGATGATCGCCGAGCGGGGCATCGCGCCCAGCGCCGACCAGGTCGACTTCCTCATCGCGAGCCGTGAGCAACTCGTCGAACTACGCCGTACCGTCCAGCCGTTGGCCCGCAAACTCGCGACCCGGCTCGCCGCCCGGCGGCGCAGGGCCGCGCGCGGTCGGATCGATATCCGGCGTACGCTGCGGCGTTCGCTGTCCACGGGAGGTGTGCCGCTGCGCCCGGCCTATCGGCGGCATCGGCCCGCCCGTCCGGAGATCGTGCTGCTGTGCGATGTGTCCGGGTCGGTCGCCGGCTTCGCGAACTTCACGATGCTGCTGGTGCAGGCGATGCGGGATCAGTTCAGCAAGGTGCGGGTCTACGCCTTCGTCAACCGCGTCGACGAGGTCACCCGCCTCGTCACCAACGGCGAGGCCGATCCCGCGGAACTCGGCCGTCGGATCACCACCGAGGCCGCGGTCTCCGGTTGGCACGGCAGCAGTGACTACGGTGCCGCGCTCGGCGAGTTCGCCGAGCGCCACCTCGACGCGGTGGGCCCGCGTACGTCGGTGATCGTGCTCGGTGACGCCCGCACCAACGGGTTCGATCCCAACGCGGCGGCCCTGCGGCGCGTCGTGGCCCGCGCCCGCCGGGTCCACTGGCTGAACCCCGAGTCGCCGGGCCAGTGGGGGACGGGTGACTCCGCCGCCCATGTCTATGCCGAGATCGTCGACATGCACTCCTGCCGGAACGCTCGGCGGCTGGGGGAGCTGGTGACGCGGTTGCTGCCGGTGTGAAGCGTGAGGGGAGGGGTTGGAACTGTTCGCCAAGGAGTGCGCACAAGGTCGAGTTGGCTCGGTCGTGTGATCGTCCGCTTGCGGGCTTGCGGGCTTGCGGGCTTGCGGGCTTGCGGTGCCCTGGGCTGATCGGGCTAACGTGATCGTGCGACCTGGGACACCGGGTGCGGCGTCAGCGTGCGGGCCCCTGCTCCACCAGAGGATGGTTCAGGGCCTCCCCGTCGCCTCTGGCCGTATCCACTTGGCCAGGTCGCGTAGGGAACTGGCCTCCCGGGCCCGGACCACGCACAGGATGCGTGTCGCCGCCCCGGGGTCGAGTACGCCGGGGACCAGCTCGCCCAGGACCGTTCGGGGCGCGCGGCTGAACTGACCCACCCCCGCTCAGTCCACAGGAACGGTGATGCGAGGAGTGGTCCGCCTTGCCGGGTGCGGCGGTCGCTCCCGCGGCCTCTGAGGTCCCTCCCGGCCGGTGTCGATCACACAGAAGCGGTTGCCCTCCATGTCGGCGAGTACGACGAAGTCGGCGTCCTGCGGGTGCTGGTCCCGGTCGACCCGGCGTGCTCCCAGTCCCAGCAGCCGCTCGACCTAGGCCGCCTGGTCCTCCGCGTTGCCCGTTCAGAGGTCCAGATGCACCCGAGGGCGCTCCTGCGCCGGGGTCTCACCGAGGCCGAGGGAGAGCAGGGTGCCGGTGCCCCGCGGATGCACCAGAACGACCCAGTCGTCCTCCGGTTCCTCGCGCGGGTCGTACCCGAGGGCCTCCGTCCAGAACGAGGCAGCCCGCCGTACGTCGGACGCGCTCAGCACCACGGATCAGATTCTCAGCATGGCCCGATTCTCGCCTCTGCGGATCGGTTGCTCTGCGGCGATGCTGGAATCAGACCTCGACCTCAGGAGGTGCGCCCCATGTTCCGCACCGTCACCGTGGGCATCGACGGTTCGCGTGAGAGCCTGGCCGCCGCCGAGTGGGCGGCCCGAGAGGCAAGGCTCCGCACGCTGCCGCTGCGGTTGGTCAATGTCTGGGAGCCGGTTCCCGAGCCGATGGGGCGGGAGCCGATGTTGGGTACGGGGACGAGCCCGGACGGCCAGGGCGGGCGAGCGGGGCCGGCTGCGTCGGGGGAGACGGGTGTCGGGCGGGTGCTGAGTGAGGCGGCCGAGGGGATTCGGCTGCGGCATCCCGACGTCGACATGGGCGTCGAACAGTTGACCGGCCGGGCGAGCGAGGAACTGGTGCGGGCGGCGCACGGTGGGGAACTGCTGGTCCTGGGGTCCCGTGGGCTGAGCGGGATCGCCGGGTTCCTGCTCGGGTCCGTCGGGCTGCATGTCGTCGCGCACACCGAGCGGCCGGTCGTGCTCGTGCGGGCGGGGGAGCGGGCCGTGGACGAGCATGCGCCGGGCTCGACCGGCGTGCCGTCCGCCGTGACGCCGTTCCGGCCCGTCGTGCTCGGTCTGGACACCGTGCAGCCGGACCACACCTTGATCCAATTTGCGTTCGAGGCGGCGGTGGTGCGGGGGGCCACGTTGCGGATCGTTCATGACTGGAGTCCGCCGCCGCACTCCGGCCTTCGGGAGAGGCCTGGACTGGAGGCCGATCTCGATGCCGATGTGGGGCGGGTGGAGGCCGGCACGTTGAGTGAGGTGCTGGTGCCGTGGCGGCGGGAGTTTCCGGGAGTGGAGGTGGTGGAGGAGTCTCGGCGGGGGAAGGCGGCGGAGCATCTGCTGGAGGCGTCTCGGGAAGCGTCCCTTCTTGTGGTCGGGCGGCGGGTTCGGCATTCGCCGGTGGGGGCGCATATCGGTCCGGTGGTGCATGCCGTGCTTCATCATGCGGGGGTGCCTGTGGTGGTGGTCTCGCACGACTGAGGTGCGGGGGACCGGATTGCTCTCCTCGCCCCCGCCGCCCCTACCCGTCCCATCCCCAGGGGCTGCGCCCCTTCTACCCCGCTTCAGGTGTTGTTCGTCGGCTGCGGATGGGTGGGGGCTTGTCGCGCAGTTCCTCGCGCCCCTGAAGACATAAAGACACAAGCCATGACACAAGCCATGACGCCAAGCCAAAGGCACCGGGTGAAGGACAGCAGGAATCAAACGCGCGGGCGCAGCCTCTGTTTTTTCAGGGGGCGGGGGTCAGGCGGGGGATCTCGATCGCCGGGCAGCGGTCCATGATCATGTCCAGGCCCGCTTCTCGGGTTCGGTGGTAGGCCTGCTCGTCGAGCACGCCCAGTTGGAACCAGACCGCCTTGGCGCCGATGCGGGTCGCCTCGTCGGCCACGGGGCCCGCGAGATCGCTGTTGACGAAGACATCGACGACGTCCACGGGGAAGGGGATGTCGGAGAGAGAGGCGTAGCCCTGTTCGCCGTGGACCGTCTCGGCCTTGGGATGCACCGGGACGACGCGCTTGCCGTAACGCTGCAGGACCTCCGCGACGCCGTACGCCGCGCGGTTGCGGTTGTTGGACAGGCCGACGACGGCCCAGGTGTCGCCGAGTTCCGTCAGAACCCTGCGGATGGTGGCGGGGTCGCCGTACATGCCGTCTCCTCTGTCGTGTCGGAGCGCCCGGTCGCGGGGGCTGCCTGCGGCAACAGCGGGCGGTGCCCGGCGATTCCCGGGCCTCGAATACCTTGCCTCGCGTGCGGTCCACGTGGCTCGTTGCCCGGCTCGATGTCCGGAATGCCGTCCTCCGTACTGCGTTCGGCCGTTCCCGCGCCTACGCTCACCCCGTGCTGCGTATCACCGACGCCCGGACCGGCGAGCCCGCCGAGATCCGCAGGGCGCTTACTCGGGTCCATGCCCATGTGCCGGGGGGCGACACCTCGGCCCTGCGCGTTCTGCTGGTCGCCGACGTCCTCGCGCGTGCCCTGGAGATGGGCGGGAGCCCCGTCCTCCTCGTCGCCGACCCGCCCGCCACGCTCCGGGTACGTGCCGACGACCTCGGTATCCGCCCGAGCGAGGCCTCCGGGACGAGAGGAGGGCAGCGGGTGCTGCACGTGGTCGGTTCGTACGAGCCGGCGGGCGGTGATCACGGTGGGAAGGGGGACGGCAACGGCGTTGTCCGTTCCCCCGCCGAGGTCACGGTCGAGGTCGCCCCCGTGATGGGAAGTGAGGAGTCGGCCGCGACGGGCACCGCCCTTCGGCTCGCTCTCCTCAGCCACCACCGCCGGACCCCCGTGACCCTCGACGCCACCGCCCTGGCCGAGGCCGCCCACACGCTCGACCACTGGCGCAAGGCGGTGGCGGCCTGGGCGACGCGGCCGTCGAGGCCGGTTCCCGAGCCCGTCCGACAGACCCTGCGGGACGCCTGGGAGGACGACCTCGACGTGCGCGCGGTGCTCGACGTCCTGCGGGACGTGGAGGGCGCGGAGGACGTGCCGGACGGCGCGCGGTTCGAGACGTACGCCTACGCGGACCGGCTCCTCGGTCTGGAACTCACCCGTGAGATCGGGGCAACGGCATGACCGCGCGCGCCGGAGCGGGCCCGCTGCGCAGACTCGTCGTCCTGCGGCACGCCAAGTCGGCCTGGCCCGTGGGCGTACCCGACCACGAACGGCCCCTGGCACCACGCGGCCACCGCGACGCCCCCGCCGCCGGGTGGGCCCTCGCCGAGACGGACAGCCTGCCCGACCTCGCCGTGTGCTCCACGGCCGTACGGGCGCGCCGCACCTGGGAACTGGCCTCCGCGCAGTGGGGCACACCGCCGCCCGTACGGTACGACGCGCGGGTGTACGCCGCCGATGTGCCGGAACTGCTCGACGTGGTGCGCGCGACCCCCGACCACGTGCGGACGTTGCTGCTCGTCGGCCACAACCCGGGACTGGAGGAACTGGTGCTGGACCTGGCCGGCGACGCCCTCGACGACACACTGGACGACCTACGGACCAAGTTCCCCACCTCGGCGATCGCCTTCCTTTCCTGGCACGGCGCGACATGGGCCGCTCTCGCCCCGGGCACGGCACTGCTGACGGACATGATCGTGGCCAGGGGGAAGTAGAAGACCCGACCGGGAACCGGGGGTGGTCCGGGCCCGGACCCCGGCGGCCCAGCCCCGGTCGATGCCCGCACGGACGGGCGCCGGCCTGCGCATAGGGTGGCCGGATGCAGGACGAGTACCGCACCGTCGCCCGCGCCGGCGTGCACGAGACCGAGGTCAACCGCTCCCGGTTCCTGTGCGCGCTCGCCCCGGCGGCCACCGAGCAGGAGGCCCAGGACTTCGTCGCGGCCGTACGCAAGGAGCACGCCGACGCCACGCACAACTGCTACGCGTACGTCATCGGCGCCGACGCGGCGGTCCAGCGGGCGAGCGACGACGGGGAACCCGGCGGCACCGCCGGCGTCCCCATGCTGCAGATGCTGCTGCGACGGGACATGCGGTACGTAGTCGCCGTCGTCACCCGGTACTACGGCGGGGTCAAACTGGGCGCGGGCGGCCTCATCAGGGCGTACGGCGGCGCCGTGGGCGAAGCGCTGGACGCGCTCGGCGGCATCACGCGCCGGCGCTTCCGGCTGGCCACGGTGACCGTGGACCACCAGCGCGCCGGAAAGGTGCAGAACGACCTGCGGTCCACCGGGCGCGAGGTCCGTGACGTGCGCTACGCGGAGGTCGTCACCATCGAGATCGGTCTGCCCGACGCCGACGTGGACGCCTTCCGCGCCTGGCTCGCCGACACCACCGCGGGCACGGCCGGATTCGAACTCGGGGGCGAGGCATACGGGGACGCGTGAGCGGGATCTCACCCGGTTCGCGGGCACACGCACGGAATACCGATGTCGCGAGGGCACGCGCGCGAAGTCGCCGAGCACGAGAGGGCACACGCGCTGAGTGCCGGTGTCAGGGGCACGCGCGCGTGGAGGGCGGATGCGGGCGGCGTACACGGGTCGGTTCGCCGGTAGCCGCCCGTGATGTCCGACCCGCCTGTTAGGTTCGGGGATCATGAGGCTGCTGCACAAATTTTCGAGGCGCTGCTTACCATAAGCGTGCAGGATGCGGCAAAGTTGCAGGTCAGAGAGTTGTTGTTCGCTCCATGAGAGGTCCATTGGCGGTGCCGGTGCTGGTTGGGTGCTGACCTGTGGGCACCCCTCGTCATCCCTGGTGACCTGTCCCGTGCTGGTTCTGTGCTGGGTGCGGAGGGCTTCGAGTTGCAGGCGGTGGAGCGAGGTCTGGCAGCCGCCCTATTCGCAGTCGCCGAACTGATGGTTTTGGCGAGGCTGCTTCTGGCGGACCGGTTTTCATTTGCCTGCGCCCGCATGCCGAGCGCCAGTGCTGAACAGGTCTCAGCAGGACTGGACACGTCAGACGGAGCATCCGTGTTGGGACGGCAGTCGAAGAATCCACGTTCCGCGTATGGCAGCCCTGTGGCAGATCATCCGCTTCAATTCCGCACGGCCCGGATCCGGGAAATGTGGGGCACACTCTGCGAGCTCTTCCGAGGTGCGCACGCTGTGACCGCAGGGTAGGTGTCGGGGCTGTCAGCAGATTCTTCGTCTGCTGGTGGTACAGCGCTGACGAGCCCCTGAACTGCGGTGAGGTGTAGTAGGTGGCCATTGCGGCTCGGTTGGCCCGCGTATGGTCCGGATCTTGACTGTCCCGTGGCGATCCGTGCGTCGTATGCGCGGTGGCTGCGGGAAGCCGGAAGGGCGACGCCTCAAGGGGGGTGTGTGGGTACCACATGGCACAGGTTGGAAACGCCGTCCATACCGGTCCAGTGAGAGCATGCGGGTCCACGAAAGGCCAGGTCAGAGCGTAGAGGATCGGTGGCGTCGATCCAGTCCGTGACACATTTGTGAGACGCGAAGGCAAGAGGGGCACGGTTCGCGGCGACCGGCTGCGTCTGGGCTTCGGACCGGTACCCCCACCCCGACTTGCATCTGACGTTGGCGTCAGGTTTTAGCGTGGCTGCTGTTGGCGTTCCGCAGCTCCCTGCGGACATCCCCCTTGCCACCAAAGATCTTCCGTGCCTGCTGTGAGCGGGTGCGACCGACAGCAGGAGTACTCATGCGCGCAGCCGTTTACCGTTCGCTCGGCGGCCCGGACGTGGTCGAGGTCGCCGAGGTCGCCAAGCCTGTTCCCGGCTTGAGTGAGGTTCGTATCAAGGTTCAGGCGGCCGCGCTCAACCCGGCCGATGCGGCGGCCTGGGTCGGGGGCTATTACCCGGCTCCGCCGGAGGGGGTCGCCTATGGCCTCGGCTGGGATGTCGCCGGCGTTGTCGACGCCGTCGGCCCGGGTACCCCCTGGACGCCCGGGCAGCCTGCCATCGCGTTCAGTTACGGCTTGCCCCTGGGTCTGAACCGGGGGCAGGCCGAGTACATCGTGGTTCCTGCCCATGCGATCGCGGCGGCGCCCGGGGGTGTCGACCCCGTCCACGCCGCCACCATCCCCCTCAACGGGCTGACCGCTGCCCAGTCCGTCGAACTGCTCGGTATCCAGGCCGGCCAGAGCGTGCTCATCACCGGCGCGGAGGGGGCGGTCGGCGGTTACGCGGTGCAGCTCGCGAAGCGACGGGGAGCGGTGGTCATCGCGACCGACCTCTCGCCCGACGGCGAGTTCGCGAGCAAGGTGGCGGGTGCCGACGTGTACGTGTCGGCGTCGCAGCCTCTCGTCGAGGCCGTCCGCACGGTTCGTCCCGAGGGAGTCGATGCCGTTCTGGACACGGCCAGGCTGGGGCAGGCCGTCATCGGGGCGGTGGCGGACGGCGGCAGGTTCGTGACCACACGGCTCGACGCCCTGCCCCAGGCCGAGCGGGGCATCCGGGTGCTGCTGACGCAGGTCGGCCCGGACGGAGCGATGCTTTCGACACTGTCCGACCTGGCCGCGGCGGGAGACCTGGCGTTGCGCGTGGCGGAGACGTACCCGCTGGAGGAGGTCGCGAAGGCTTACGCCCACATGATCAGGGGTGGGTTCCAGGGGCGTGTGGTCCTCACCATGGAGTGAGTGCGAGGCCCTTTCGTACGGCTGGGACACGGCCGGCCGGGGCGGGCCCGTTCGGTGATGAGGCTCTCGGTGAACCCGGAGGGCGCGTCGCCCTCGTTCATGCACCGCGGCAGGACCTCCCGGACGAGCCTGCTCGACGGGCCGGCGGCGTACAGTTACTGGATCATCCTGGCCCGCTGGACCGAGCCGTCCTGGTAACTCTCGCTGCCCGCCGCCGGTACGCGTGGGGCCGAGCAGGCGCTGCTCCTCATGCTCACGGCGTTACGCACGGCCTCGACTCTTTGCCCGGCCAGTGCCGGGGGATACGGGGGCCCGCCGTATCCGGGCATGGGCAGGATGCAGCAGAATCGTGAACCGGGTGCTCCGCGCGACCACCCCTGTATCGGCAGCCAGTCGTGGAAGACGGTGTGCACGCATACGTCGTTGCCTCATCTCAGCAACGCCTGAGCCGCCCCGCTCGATCCCCAACGGAACTCACGAGTGTCCAGCAACAGCCTCCGGCGCGGAAGGTGCTTCAGGCCGCGCCGACGAGAAGGTGCTGGCCAAGACCATCGCGCACTACGGCCGCGTCGACCTTCTCTGGAGTGACGAGTTCGGCTATGTGGAGGACAACGCCGCATCCGCGGTCACCGCGGCAGTCGTCCGAGCCCTGTCCCGTCGCACCACTCATGCCTTCTCCTGCTGCAACTTCCTTACCGGCGCTGCCACTTGTAGGGCAGAGCGGAGGCCGGCCGGGAACGAGGAGCACCTGCCGGGCCATCGGGGGCACCGGAGCGGGTCAGGGTTCGGGCCGACGCGATCCGCCCGCGCACTCGGGGAGTGCGCGGGCGGATCGCTCACCGATGGTTCACACCAACGGCTACCGAGGCGCGGCTACGGCGTGGGTGTCAACGAGGTGTGTCCAAGGGTGGTCGATCCGTCGCCGTACTCGACGGCGCCGACTTACTGTTGCTCGCTCGGGGTGACCGTGGGTGTCACGGCCGGGGTTCCCTGGCCGACCTTCCAGCTCCAGAGGGTGTACTGCTGGCTGGTGGTGCCGGCCGGCAGTTCGTATTGGAGGACGTAGACGGCGTAGTCGCCGGGTGGCAGGTCGACGTGCTCGTCGGAGCCGGGGCCGGCCCGGTCGCCGACGTGGTTGCCGTCGGTGTCGAAGGCGTAGAGGTCGAGGTTGCTGCCGGGGACGTGGTCCGCGGAGGTGATGGCGAACCGGGTGAAGGGGGTGCCTGCGGGGACGTGGACGTGGTGTTTGACGACGGCGTCGTTGGTGCCCTGACTCATGGTGAAGTCCGCCTGGTCGGTGCCGGTGAGGGTGCCGGTGGTCTTCTCGCCGGTGTAGAGAGACGCCTTCGCGGTCAGTCGCCGTTCCAGTCGGCCCCGGTCTTCAGCGTCGCGGAGTCGCCTCCGGTGACCGTGATCTCTTTCGGGGCGGAGAACGCTACGGAGCGCAGGGCGATCGGGCTGGTGACCTCGTGGTGGCTGTGCGCGTCGCTCCACGTCAGGGACCCGAAGGACCAGGTGTCGTGGGCCGCGCTCGTCCGCTCGAATGCCACCTTGTACGAGGCCGACGTGCCTGGCGCGAGTGTCAGCCGCTTCGGGGTGACCTCGGCGCGGAAGCCCGGCGGGGTCTGGAGCGTCGCCTTGTATGTGGCGGTGTGCGCCGAGACGTTGGTGACCGTGCGTGTCACCGTCTGACCGGCCAGCAGGTCACCGACTGCGATCGAGGGGTAGTTGAGGTCGCTGGGGTCGGTCTTGGTGGCCGTGGCGCAGGCGTCGGTGCCGTCCTGGGTGGTCGGCTTCTGGCCGATCGCGCAGAGGTAGGCGGTCCAGTCGGCGGAGGTGGAGTCGTAGACCAGGCCGGGGTCGGTGGCCCGGGTGACTCGGGGCAGGCCCGCGCCGTAGTCGAGGGGCGAGGCGGAGTCGGCCAGTTCGCGGCCGATGGGGTCGCCGTTCTCGTCGGTGGGTGTGGCCGTCGTCATCAGCGCCGACTTGATCTCCATCGGTGACCAGTCGGGGTGCAGTTGCCGCAGCAGGGCGGCGAGGCCGGCGATGTGCGGGGACGCCATCGAGGTGCCGTCGGAGAAGCTGAACCGGCCGGGGTAATAGCTGGTGCTGCCGGGCACCACGCCCGCCGGGATGGTCTGGCCGAAGGAGGCGATGTCGGGCTTGAGCAGGTCGCCGTCGCTGAAGTGGTCCGGGCCGCTGGAGGAGAAGGAGGCGATCTCCCGGGTGGCCCGGTGGCTGCTCTGGGTGGGCGTGAACCGGGCGGTCGCGCCGGCATGGGAGGCGTATGCGTGGACTGCCTTCGCGTCCTCGAGGTCGAGTTGGATCAGGGGCACCGAGAAGACGTACGGGGGCAGGAACTCGTCGTAGGCCGGGGTGTCGGTGAGTACGAGGCCCTTGCCGCCGACCGCCAGGACCTCGTCCGACTTGTCGTCCTCCCAGATGCCGGCACCGCCTCGGTCGCAGACGATGATCTTGCCCTTCGCCTGGGCCGGATCGAGCGTGCCCGGCGCGCACAGCGCGGCCCGGCCGGCGTCCGAGCCGTCCTTGCGTACGGCGGCTGCCTCGACCAGCGGGGCAGAGCCGGCACCCGGGTTCAGGCCGACGCGGGTGTAGCGGCGGCCGTCGCCGAGGACCAGGGAGGTGATGTACTGGGTGTCGTGCGACGACGCGGCGACCGTCGTGACCCACGGGCCGGTGTGGTGCACCGAGTCGGGGCCGCCGTTGTTGGCGGCAGCGGCGATGAACACGCCCGCCTTGGCCGCGTTGAACATGGCCTCCATGTCGGGCTGCTCGGTGAGTGTGCCGGTGATGGAGAAGTTGATGACGTCGACGCCGTCCGCCACGGCCCTGTCGATCGCGGCCGTGAGGTCCACGGTCGGGCAGCCGAAGCCCGGCCAGCACGCCTTGTAGAAGGCGAGGCGGGCAGCCGGGGCGACACCACTGAGCCTGCCCTCGGCGTTGCTGCCGGGTACCGACGCGGCGACGCCGTGGTTCCCGGCGGCCGTGCTGCTGGTGTGGGTGCCGTGGCTGCTGGTGTCCAACGGCGAGGGGGCGTCTTCGCGGTCCGCGGGGACTCCCGCGCCGAACCACTGTGCGCCGATCACCTTGTTGTTGCAGGTCACCTTGTGCGTGGGGTCATCGCCCGGGTCACAGTCGCCGTGCCACTTCCTGGCGATGGCCCCGGCGTCGGGGCGCGGATTCGGCAGTGCGGCGAACATCGGGTTCGAGGGGTCGAATCCGGTGTCCACGATCCCGACGATCACGCCTTCTCCGGCGTGCTCGGGGCCGCCCGCCTTCGCCCACAGGCCCTTGGCGCCGGAGAGGCCGAGGAGTCGGGGGGTGTCGGGGAACTGGGCGTGGCGGGCCGTACGGGGTGCCTGGGAGCCCGGGGTGTGCGGTGTTCGGACTTCTGCGGGTCCGGTGAGGGCTGATCGCGCGGTGCCCCGCGCCCCTGAAAGACCTTGGCCCTGGGGGCCGCTCACCCCGCCGGAAGGGGTCGGCTGCTGGGCCGCAGGAGCCGTGACCTTGCCGTCGGTCCCGTCCCGGCCATCGGCCACGGTCCGGATGTAGGTTTCCGCCCGGCCGTCCGCCCTCGGCCCATCGTCGGGACCCGTCGACGTCAGCTGAGCGACCGTGTTGCGGGTCACCGAGACGACACCAGGCGTCGAGGCCAGCTTCGCGGCCTGCCGACCGGTCAGTTCGGCGGCGAATCCGCTGAACGTGTAGGAGTAGTCGTAGAGCGTCTCGACACCGGGCACGGCGTCGAGGACCCGCTCCCGACGGTCGTCCAGGTGTGCCACGTACCTCCCGACCGTGGCGGAGTCGGCGTCGAGCCGCTTCCCCGCCGTGGGCGCCGTCCGCTGCAGCCGGGGCAGCCCGCCCTCGTACGCGGCGACGGGTGGGTCGGCGAGCTTGACGATGTAGGTGTCGTCGCCGTAACTGCCCTTGCCCCCAGTGGAGTTGGCGGCAGCGGAGGAGGAGGTGGGAGCGATGACCGCCATGAGGGTCAGGGCTCCGGCGAGGAGGGGCGCGAGAGTGGTGATGGCCGCTCTCGGGCGTATGGGTGTGCGTGTCACTTGTGATCCATATCGATCGGGTGCCGCGGACGAGCCGGGCGCCAGGTGTCCGGGCGCCATCCGCCTCTGCGGCTGTGTGGGGGTGTGCGGGGGCTACGGTGGGACTGTCGAAACCGTGCGCCCGAGGGGGCTCGAACCGTCGCCGTGTTCGACGAGGCCGAGGTACCGCGTGGCCTGCAAAGCAGGCCAGGTCACTTTGAGTCAGGGCCCTCGTCCGCGGCCACCGCCGGGGGTGACAGTGGTGGGGGTGTCGGGTTCGCCCTGGCCGAGCTTCCGGCTCCGGAGCGTGTACTGCGAGGTCTCCCCGGCCGGCACGGCACACGTGGTGAACGCGAGCCCTACGGCCGGGCGGTGGCGCACCCTTGCGTGGATCCTGCGGGTCCAACACCTCGGTCAGCCGTGCCGGCAGGCCCGGGATCTCCTCGGAAACGACGTCGGAACACTCACGGAGTTGGCCAAGGGCAATCGGGATCAGCGATGACGCATCGGCAGGCACGGTCTCTGTCACACTCCGGCTCCGCTGAACTGACAGATCGCCACGAACTGGGGGCGTCACGCGACAACGCCAAAGCCTTGACCCCGAAGAAGCTCATCGAGTGGCTGCAACCAGCAAGCTGACTCCGTCAGAGCCAGAGCGCATCACAGCGTTCACCAGCCCCGGAGCGGTTCAACGGGCGAGAGCGTCGGGCAGGGCTTCACCTATGTGGTGTGGTCCTCAACGGCCTGGATGAGCGCGCCGTCGGGGTCGTAGAACAGGAAGGATCGGATTCCGGGCAAGGGGGACCAGATGTAGTCGGTCTGAACCTCGATACCAGCGGCCTCGACGCGCTTAAAAAGGTCATCGATGTCGGACACTTTGAGCCCCAGCTCCGTGATGCCGGTCGCGCCGTAGCGCAGGTACTCGTCCGGAGCCTTGGTGGTGAACGGGTTGGCCGCCTGTTGCAGTTCCAGCGTCGCGCCGGAGTCGTCGGAGACGAGCACGATCCGGGTCGCCGCGCTCTTCACGCCGAGGATGTCGTCGAGCGTCGAGGTGTCGAACCACTCGCCGGGCTGTGTGACGTCGTACAGCGTGTTCTTGAATCCCAGGAGGTCCTGGTAGAAGGGCAGCGATCGCTCCAGGTCGCTCACCATGATGCAGATGTGATAGAAGGGCACGATTCTCCTCTGTGGGGTGAGGAAGGGGTAGCCGCGGGCACATTGGCCAGGTGGCAGTGACCCAGACCGGTCGGCGCTGTTCTGTAACTTCAGCCGCAACGCTAGAACCTGACGCTAGTGTCAGGTGCAATTCTTTCGGGTGAGACCCCCGCGAGGCGATGGACAGAGGCGGCGGTCGGCTCGGCAAAGGATCGCCCGCCACTCAGGTGAGAAGGTCCGTCAGAACCGCCGATCTGTGACGGTCTGCAACTGACGGACCGGTCAGTGGAGTTGTGCGGACGGCCGGAAGGAACGGAGCGCCGCGAGCCGAAATTGCGACTCGAGTTGGTGGTGTTGACTCGTTGGTTGGTGATGTTGGCGGTGTGGGGCGGAGCCGGGGTTGCGTCGCCGGGCCGGGGTTCCGAAGCTGGCGCAAGGACGCCGACTCTTCGGCCCGCGCCGGGTGGTGCGCCGTGGCCCCCACGGTGGAGATGATCGGGAAGGTCACGCGGAGTCGTTACCACGGGCTGGTGGCCGATTCTCTGGACCTGGTGGAGGAGGACACCCGCTGTCGGCAGAGCCAGGAGCCGGCCGGTGGCCACGGGCTGCGGCAGCCCGGCAGGCACCTGCAGTAACCGCGGCACATCGACGCCCCCTGCCGCAGCCGCTTCGGCAGCAGCGGCGGGGCCGTCCGCCACCACCAGCGTCCGGTCCGCGTCGTGCCCCGCGCCGACAGCTGGTCGTGCCATGCGCTCGGGCAGCAGGTCGGGGACGATCGTCATTCGCGCAGAAGTGCGCCGCCGTTGATCGACCAGACCTGGCCGTTGATCCACTCCGCGTCGTCGGAGAGCAGGAACGCCACCACTCCGGCCAGGTCGCCGGGCCGGCCGAACCGGGGGCTGGGGATGGTCATCCGCGCGAATTCCAGTGCCTGAGGGGTCAGGGCCATCTTCTCCGCGGACTCGGTCATCACCACCCCGGGCGACACGCAGTTGCACCGGATGCCCTGCTTGCCCCAGCGGGAGGCGACGTGGCGGGTGAGCGCGTTGATCCCGGCCTTGCTGGTCTGGTAGGCCGCGCGCTGGTGGTCGCCCACGTGCGCGGACAGCGAGGAGGTGTTGACGATCGCTCCACCGCCCTGTGCGAGCAGCAGGGGAAGGGCCGCGCGGCAGGTGAGCGCGAAGCCGATCAGGTTCACCTCGAGGGTGCGCCGCCATACGGCCGGGTCCATGTCCAGCAGGTCGCCGTCCCGGCCCAGCACGTCCGCCGAGGCGTCGGCGGCGACGTTGTAGAGCCCGTCGACTCCGCCGAGCTGGTCGACGGTGGTGTCGAACAGGGCGCGTACCGACCGCTCGTCGGCGAGGTCGAACTCGACGGCGAGGGCGGCTCCGCCGACGTCGCTGATGCGCTTGGCGGTGGCCTGCGCCGCGTCCACGTCGATGTCGCCGATCACGACCGTGGCGCCCTCGGCGACGAGGCGCTCGGCAGTGCCCGCGCCTATCCCGTTACCGCCTCCGGCGATGACGATGCGCTGTCCGGTGAGTCCCCTCATGGCATGGCTCCTGTTCCTGACTGATGCGGAGTGACCGGGTTCTTGGGTGGGGCGGCGTGCTGGCACGCACGACCGGCGGCTCCTTGCACGGTTCGCGTCGGCCGGACAGCGCCACCACCTCCATGAAGCACGCTAACCGACACTCGTAGGAAAACCAACATGCGTCGGTTAGGTATCGTGTCAGCCATGACCACGACCCGACAGCACCCACCTGCCGCCGACCGGCGCGTACGTCGCACTCACGCGGCCCTGCAGGGCGCGCTGATCAAGCTCGTCGAGGAGCAGGAGCTGGGGCAGATCAGCGTCGCGGACGTGGCCGAACAGGCCGGTGTGAACCGCACGACCTTCTACGACCACTACCGGGACGTGCACGAACTGGCCGAGGCCGCCTGTACCTCGACGATCGACACCCTGATTGAGTCACTCCCCGCCCCCGACCCCTCACCGGCGGACCCGGACGCGGAACCCGCCCGGTCACTCGTCGCGTTCTTCGAGAACCTCGCCGGGCACTCCGGCCTCTACCGCAGCCTCCTGGGGCCGCAGGGCAGCGCCCGCGTCATCGACCACATCCGCAGCCGCATCTCCGCCAGCGTCCATGTCACCGTGCGCCTGAACGCCGGCGCCGCGCCGGACAGTGTCTCGTCGGCCGACATCCCTCACGACGTACCCGCCGCGTTCATCGCCGGCGCACTCCTCGGCGTGGCCACCGACTGGCTCCAACGCGACAGCCCCACTACACCGACCGAGATGGCCGAACTGACCTGGCCACTTCTTGTCGCCCACTACCCCGCCGACACACAGCACGCCAGAACATGAGGTGATCCTCCGGCTCACGAGTCTCGGGGCTCGGCCTGCCCGGTCAAGCGCCCCACCGTGCGCGCGTGGTCGGCGCGTACGCTGGCCGCTCAGTCGATGATCATGGCCTGGGCGCTCCCGCGGTCCGACAACCGAGTGGCCGGTGGCCCGGGTTCGCGGGTGAGGGCAGCCGACCGGATGGCAGGGGAAGGAGACGGTGTCGGATGGGCGGAGATGCTCTGCGCTGGAGCCAGTACCGCAGCATGCCGTGGAAGAACGGCGGCGGTGTGACCCGCGAGGTCGCGTCGGGCTCCGTACAGACGCCCCTGGCCTCGGTGGAGATCACGGACGGCTTCGACTGGCGGGTGAGTGTCGCGGACGTGGACGCGGGAGGCTCCTTCTCCGCCTTTCCCGGGATCGACCGCGTGATCACCCCCGTCGAGGGCGACGGCTTGGTGCTGACGGTGGACGGGACAGCGCATCCGGTCGGGCCGCTGAGCCCCTTCGCCTTCTCCGGCGACGCGGCGACGGACTGTCGGCTGGACGGGTGCGGTCCGCAATATGAATGTGATGACCCGCAGGAGCCGTGCGACGGCACAGGTGCAGATCATCACAGTCGGTGCTGAACGAGGGGCCGAGTTGGCCTGCGCTGCGGGCGAGACCCTGCTCGTCATGGCCGTCACCGAGGGGATCACCATCGACGGACCTGACGGCCGAGAAATCACGCTCGGCCGTCTCGACTGCGTGCGCCACGAAGGCCCGGCGGCGCTGACGCTACGGGGCGACGGCGTGGTGGCCGGGATCACGATCACCACGGTGCGCTGAAAGCGGGAAACCAGCGGCCACCCGGTCGCCTTGGTGGCGGTAGCGGCGATGCGCTGACCCTGTGCGACCCGCGGTGACTGTGTCATCTGCATGGTCGCCGCGATGTCACCGGTGCCGCGGAGCCGGATCCGATCTGGGCGTTGACGAAGTGCAGAGCAAGGGGCAGTGCCTCGTTCTTGTCCATGTGAACGCCGAGCCGCCGCTCGATGATGCCCAGAGCGGCCTGAGGTCACGGTGAGGTCCGTCGCTGAACCGGCCTGCCGCACACCACCTTGTGGGTGGGCAGGCCGGTTCAGGCGGTACTGGCGGCGATGCCGCCACGTACGGGGTGGCTGTGGTGCGGGTGGCTCGGGTCCGTCGCCACCGCGATGATCTCGTCGAGGCGGGCGCGCACTGCCGTCAGGTCGCCGATCTGGCGGTCGATGCGGGCCCGTTCGGTGATGAGGCTGTCGGTGAAACCGATGGGCGAGGGGCCCTCGTTCATGCACCGTGGCAGGACCTCGCGGACGAGCCTGCTCGCCAGGCCGGCGGCGTACAGCTGCTGGATCATCCTGACCCGGGCGACCGCGCCCTCCGGGTACTGCCGCTGCCCGCCGCCGGTACGGGTGGCGCCGAGCAGCCCCTGCTCCTCGTAGTACCGCAGTGCCCGGACGCTGACCCCCGCCTGTTCGGCGACCTCTCCGATCCGCATCGCTCCTCCTTGCCGGTCCAATGTCATATCAGAGGTGCCTCTGACGTCAGTGTGAGGTTTCAGCGTAGCCGATGTCGTCATCACGGGCCTTTCGTCTGGCCCCGGCCGGCCACAGCGTGCCGGATCACGGTGAATCAGGTGCACACATGGCGACCTGGCGGTGCCGGGAGGCGGGGGGTCAGTGGCGGGGCAGGAGGGTGCGCAGGCGGGCGGTGTGCTCGTCGATGGCCTGGGGGCCGTTGCTGGTGAGCAGGCGGACGCCTTCCTCCCAGATGACCTTGATGGCGGTCGGGTTGGTGGTCGTCCGTACCTGGTAGCCGGCGTTCCTGAGGGCTTCGTCGATGAAGTAGCCCATGCGTACCTTCTTGCCGTGGATCTTGAGGTAGCCGTTGCTGAGGACGAAGAGTTCGGCGGATTTGGCGACCGTGGTCACGCTGACGCCGTTGAAGGCGTGCTGGGTGTCGGTGACGACGGTGCCGTCGGGGCTCACCCGGTACTTGGCCGAGGCCATGGCGACGGGGGCGTGGCAGATCAGCGAGATCAGCACCTGGTTCTCGCGCAGGGTGTGCAGGAGTTCGCCGAGCCAGGGGTTGTCGACGAAGTCGACCATGGGGGCGTGGCCGCCGGGCATGTGGACGAAGTCGAACGTGCCCAGGTCGAAGGCGTCCTCGGGGTCTCGGTGTCTGTGCACGAGCTGCTCGACGGACGGGAAGGTGTGCTCTGGCAGGTCCTGCATCGACTTGATCAGGTCGTCACGCAGCACCACGACTTCCTTGTCACTGCCCGGCAGCGCCTCGGAGACGGGCAGGCGGCCCAGGTAGCGGCGGGCGAGGGCGAGTTCGCTGTCCCGGCGGGCGACGAGTTCCGGCCGCTTGGCACGGAAGGTGTCGACATCGAAGCGGAACGCCTGTGCCGCGGTGGCCGAGACCGTCGCGGAACTGAACTTGGCCGCAGCGTGCATCGACAGGGCCAGGCCGTTGATCTCGAGCTGCGGGACGAGCCCGCCGGGGGTGGCGAAGGTGAAGTCGTACTCGTTGTCGAACTCCTTGAGGATCTGCGCCAGCTCGACCAGGTAGAACCCGGTCGAGACGCCGGGGTGGTCCGCCGGTTCGGTGAGCGGCAGGCGAGCGGCTGAAGGGACGACGATCAGCGCCTTGGGCTTGGACGAGTGGGTGGGGGCGGGGGTGTCCATGGCATGCCTCTTTCGGTGTACGAGCAAGGAAGAAACGGACGGGGCGCTTCCCGGTTACGACGTGTCGCGCCCCGTGGCGCGTGATGGTGGTGGTCAGGCGGTGGCTGCGGCCGGTGCGTAGACGGTGGCTGGGTCGAGGGCCAGGTTCGCCTTGGCCTGCGCGGACATCGGGTCGGCGATGACCTCGGCCTGCTTCGCCTCGACCCCGTCGAGCGCGGCCCTGACGACGTCGGCCGGATCGTTCTTCTCGAACGGCAGTCCCTTGGCCAGGTCGGTGTCGGTGGGTCCCAGATACAGGCCGGTGACCAGGGTGTTCTGTGCGGAGAGTTCGAGGCGGACGCTGTTGGTCAGGCTCCATGCGGCGGCCTTGGCCGCGTGGTAGGCGCCCCAGTGCTCGGACGGGACCCAGGACGCGACCGACAGGACGTTGACGATGGCCCCGCCGCCACCCGCCTTCAGGATCGGGGCGAAGGCCCGGATCATGCGCAACGGGCCGTAGTAGGCGGTGTCCATCTCCAGTTCGATCTGCTCCAGGTCGCCGTTGACCAGGCCGTTGATGGTGTTGATGCCGGCGTTGTTGACCAGCAGCGTCACGTCCGAGGCGACTTCCGCCACGGCGGCGACGGAGGCCGGGTCGGTGATGTCGAGCCGGAGCACCTCCGCTCCGGGCAGATCGACGCTCTCGGGGTTGCGCGCGGTGGCGTACACCTTGGACGCTCCCCGCTCCAGCAGCTGGGTGGCGAAGTGGCGGCCGAGGCCGCGGCCCGCACCGGTGACGAGGGCGACAGAGTTGGCGATGTCCATGGGGGAGGTCCTTCACGTAGGAGTGCGGCGTCGGGAGCACTGTGGGCGGGTCCGACACCAGCTACGCTAAAACCTCTCGCTAACGTCAGGTGCAAGTCCTTTCGGGGTGGGACCTCCGCGAGGAGGCGTCGTGGCTCGCCGGCGAGCTACCTGGCGGTGACGTACGGGTTATGGCACAGACCATGCAAGAGGGGATCAGATGGCGGTTCGGTCGGAGTCGACGAGTGCCGCCGGATCGACGCGCTGAATCTCGGTGCTCCGCTCTGCCGCCATGACCTGGGCCCCCAGAGCTCGGGCAGCTGCCGCCCGCTGTGCATCCTGCTGACTGCCGTCCGCGAAAGGCCGGGTTCCGGTTCCGGTGAGATCGGTGCCTTCCAGGACCTGCGGTAGCCGCGTGCGTCGGTCCAGCACGGCGTGGGCGGTCGCGGTGAGACGGGACGCGGCCGAGCGCCCGTCGGGGAGCCAGGCCAGCACCAGCTGGGTGGGCGGGTATCCGTAGACGGGCACTGCTCGTACGGATCCGCCGAGGCGGTCCCGGACGCTTTCGCCGACGACGACCACGAGCCGGCCGAGTGCGACGCGGTCGACCATGGTGTCCAGCGCCTCGTGGGGCAGTTCCGCCTCGTAGCCCGGCAGTGCTTCCACCTCGGCGAGGGTCAAAAACGGGCGGTCGGCCAGAGGGTGGCCCGCCGGGAGCAGGACGACCGGCTCCTCAAGGCCGAGCTCCATCACCTCGAGACCAGAGCCGGGGGTGGCGACCGACTGGCACATCAGGGCGACGTCCGCGGTGCCGTCCCGAAGAGCGCCGATCTCGTCGTAGGTGAAAACCACCTCGGTGAGCACGCCGTCCGGGCCCTGTGCGCCGGCAGCGAGGAGGTCGGGCAGGATACCCGGGCCCGCGGCGGGGCGTACCGCGACGGTGACCCGTTGCGGTACGGCGGCCTTGCGCGCCTTGCGTACGGCGGTGTCCAGCGCCGCCAGGATCGTGCGGCACTCGGCCAGGAAGACCTCGCCCGCGGCTGTCAGCGTCACCTGCCGTGTGGTGCGTTTCAGCAGGGGGACTCCCACGCGCCTCTCCAGTTGGGCGATGGCGCGGGACAGGGGCGGCTGGGTGATGCCGAGGCGTTCCGCGGCCTGGCCGAAGTGCAGGGTCTCGGCCACGGTCACGAAGTAGGCGAGCTCCCGGGTCTCCAACTGATTCATGCTTCCAAGGTATTACCTGTTGCCCAGACAGTCATTGCTCCGCCGCTGACGCCCTGGTCAGCTTGGTCGTGCGCCTCCCAGGCCCCGGCCGGTCGAGGTGCTGGTGCCGTGCCGACCCCGCACGCATCACACATCACGAGAGGCAGAGCTGTGAAAGCCGTTCAGTACCAGAGTTTCGGCGGTCCCGAGGTCCTTGAAGTCGTCGACGTTCCGGATCCGAAGATGTTCGCCGATCTCGTGCTGGTGAGAATCGAGGCAGCCGCGCTCAACCCGGCGGACCTGGCCTTCCAGGCCGGATACGCGGATCCTCTCGTGGACTCCCTCTTCCCGGTGACACCCGGATGGGACCTGGCCGGGGTCATCGAGCAGGCCGGACCCGCGACGACGGGATTCAGGCCGGGCGACGAGGTGATCGGCTTCGTCCGGGACAAGGCCATGCACTACGGCACCTACGCGGAGAAGATCTCGGCCGAACCGCGCCAACTGGTGCGCAAGCCGAGGAACCTGAGCTGGGCCCAGGCCGCCGGACTGCCGGTCGCCGGGCTGACCGCCTACCAGGCGATCGTGCACAGCCTTGAGGTGACCGCGGGCGACACCGTGCTGGTGCACGGGGCGGCGGGCGGTGTCGGACACCTCGCCGTCCAGATCGCCGTCGCGCGGGGCGCACGGGTGATCGGGACAGGCTCCGAGGCCAGCCAGGCGTTCATCGAGTCCCTGGGAGCGACGCCCGTGCGCTACGGCGACGAACTCGTCGAGCAGGTACGGAAGATCGCCCCGGACGGGGTCGACGCGGTGCTCGACACCGCGGGGCGAGGCTCCCTGACCACGACGCACGCGATCGCCGCACTCGGTGCGCGGGTCGCCTCCATCACGCGGTCCACCACCGAGTACGCGGGGACCATCGACGTCTACCTCCACCTCGACGGCGACGACCTGACCCGGCTGGTGGAGCTCGCCGAGGAGGGCAAGCTCACGGTGCACGTCGAGCGGGCATTCCCGCTCGGAGAAGCGGCGCAGGCCCAGCAGTTGCTGGCCGGCGGCCACGTCCGAGGCAAGATCGTCCTGGAAAACCGCAGGGAGGCATGAGGACCATGCAGGACAGTCCCGTCATCACCGCGGTCACCGACATCGCCTCACCCCCGGCGGAGGTGTGGAAGGTGCTGACCGACTTCGCCGGATACGCCAAGTGGCACCCCGCGCTGCGTTTCATCGATGCTCCCACCGAAATACTCCCCGGAACCCAGCTACGGGCCCAGGTGACGCTGGGGACCGAGAGCGACGAGGAGTACAGATTCACGGTCGCCCACTACGAGGCACCTCGGCGGCTCGTCTGGGAGGGCGGCATTCCCGACGTCCTCATGGGGCGGCACTCCTTCGTCCTCAAGCCCCGTGACGGCGGAACACGCTTCACGGAATCCGAGGAGTTCACCGGCACGGCCGCCGTGGAAACCGTGGAGCCCGCCCGGTCCCAGATGGAAGAGAGCTACGCGAGGTACGGCAGGGCCCTGAAAGAACGA
Source organism: Streptomyces europaeiscabiei (assembly GCF_036346855.1). Lineage (NCBI taxonomy): Bacteria > Bacillati > Actinomycetota > Actinomycetes > Kitasatosporales > Streptomycetaceae > Streptomyces > Streptomyces europaeiscabiei. The sequence continues at coordinate 1,690,710 of NZ_CP107841.1, read as the reverse complement.
CTCCTTTCCGGGCACTGACCACCCGCGCAACCCACACACCGGAGACGTCCGCGCCCGAAGACCGCAACTCCCCACGGTCTTCGGGCGCGGGTACACCCGAAGACGCAGACCCAGCACCACAAGGTAAAGCAACGAACGGCAGGTTCGGCATCATCGGCGTCGCGGTGCACGCATGGCCGTCAAGGCGGGGATCGACGTGCCGCTCAGCAACCCGCACGGTCTCCAGACCCTCGAACCCTCACCGACCGCCTCGCCTCGGGCGCACGCTCGCTCCGGCTCAGGGCGCGCGGGCACCTCGGTGAACGTCTGCGCATCAGTCAGCTCGGCCGTGGGTGTCGGCGCCCTTCTCCTGGCGGCCGGCGTGGGTGGCGGGTGCACCCTGGTGCAGAGCAGGGGTGGCCGCCCAGCTGGCGAGGAGCTTGAGCCGGTCTTCGTGGGGGGTGCCCGGCTCGGCGGTGTAGATGGTCAGGGAGTGCGCTTCGCGGGCGGACACGGGCAGGTCCAGCGGCTGGTAGGTGAGTTCGAGGAGGCCGGCGCCGGGGTGGTGGAAGCGTTTGACGCCGCCGTGGTGGATGCGCACGTTGTGAGCGGCCCATTGGGCGCGGAATTCGGTGCTGACCGTGGACAGTTCACCGACGAGCGCGCGCAGGGACTTGTCGCCTGGGTAGCGGCCGGCTTCCGCGCGCAGCAGCGCGACGGTGATGTCGGCGGCGCCGTCCCAGTCGTGGACGAAGTCGTGGGAGGCGTCGTCGAGGAAGTAGTACCGGGCGAAGTTGGGGCGACTGCGTTCGTCGGTGGTACTGCTGTCGAACATCGGCGCGAACAGGGCGCGGGCGAGTGCGTTGGTGGCCACGATGTCCAGGCGGCCGTTGGTGACGAACGCCGCGGACAGGGTCATCGAGTCCAGAAGCCACTGGACGCGGGGCGGGACGTCGACGGGCTTGCGGCGGCGCCGGGTGGCGGGGCTGGGCTGGGCGGCTTTGGCCAGGTCGAAGAGGTAGGTGCGTTCGTCCTCGTCGAGTTGCAGGGTGCGGGCCACCGCTTCGAGGACATCGTCGGACACGCCGCTGATGTGGCCTTTCTCCAGCCGCGTGTACCACTCGGTGCTCACCCCGGCGAGGACGGCGACCTCCTCGCGGCGCAGCCCGGGTACCCGGCGCCGGCCGCTGGTGGGCAGGCCGACCTGCTCGGGGGTGAGCTGGGCGCGGCGGCGGGCGAGAAAGTCACGGATGTCGGCGCGGTTGTCCAGGCGGCGTTCCATGCTCTCAACGCTACGGTCCACAACCGTGGGGAGGGGGGTCGAGCTTGTACCCCCGACAAACGCAGCCTCCCGCGCTCGCGGTGGAGGCTGTTTCGTGGGACGCGAACCACGTTCTCGATCCCTGCGGAGATGATGTATGACCATGCGAGGAGGTACCCAGCCACGCCCCTGCCGGTGTACGCGTCGACGACGGCGAGCGTCCACCCACCCGGCTTCTGCTCGTCGTCTACGTGCTGGCTCGCGGCACTTTCTTGATGGGCACGACCGAGTTCGTGGTGGCGGGTCTGCTGCCGCAGATCGCGGGCGATGTGCAGGTCGGCGTCGCCCGGGCCGGGCTGCTGATCACCGTCTTCGCGGTCGGGATGATCGTCGGCGCGCCGCTGATGGCGGCAGGCGTCCGCACATGACGAGGACCGTGGCCCCCGCGGTGACCACGGTCCTGCTGCTGGCGCTCTGCCTGCTGTCCGGCCACGCCGCGCCCACGGTTGCGCTCATCGCCCTGCTGGGGCTGTTCGGGCTGGGCGCGAACCCGGTGCTCATCTTCCTGGGGGTGAGTTTCGCGGGTCAGGCGCCCCCGCTGGGGTCCGCGCTGACCGTGTCGGCGTTCCACCTCGGCACCGCCCTCGGCTCCTGGATCGCCGGTCTCGCCCTTGAGTCCCCTTTGAGGGCCACGGGCCCCGCGGCTGTCGGCACCGGCATCGCCGCGCTGACCCTGATCCCCGCGATCACCATCGCCCTCATCCAGCGTCGCCGTCCTACGGCGCGCATCCAGGCCGCTACGGCGTGACGCCCGCCCGGGGCCGGTTACGCCCTTTCAGCAGGGGCAGGCGCGAAATGCGCATACCGAAGCGAGTGCGGAAATCCCGTACCTCCCTGAAATCCACCGGCGCCACAGGCGCCGACGCACAGAAAAAGGAGACCCACCCATGCGTGGAGTAGTCATGCACACAGCCGGTGACGTCCGGGTCGAGGAGCGTGAGGATCCGAAGATCATCGAACCCACTGACGCGATAGTGAAGCTGACCGCGACCTGTATCTGCGGCTCCGACCTGTGGCCGTATCGCGGCATCGAGCCCGCCGACCACACGCTCATGGGCCATGAGTACGTGGGCGTGGTGGAGGAAGTCGGCTCGGATGTGACGACCGTCCACCCCGGGGACTTCGTGGTCGGATCGTTCGTCATCTCGGACAACACCTGCGAGATCTGCCGGGCCGGGTTCCAGTCCAAGTGCGTGCACGCCGAGTTCGTCCACGGGGGGATCGGCACCCAGGCCGAGAAGGCCCGCATCCCGCACGCCGACGGCACGCTGATCGCCACCCCGGGACAGCCCGATCCCGAGCTGATCCCCGCGCTGTTGGCCGCCTCCGACGTGCTCGGCACCGGCTGGTACGCCGCCGTCGCCGCCGAGGCCGGACCAGGCAAGACCGTCGCGGTCGTCGGCGACGGCGCGGTCGGCCTCATGGCTGTCCTCGCCGCTGAACAACTGGGCGCGGAACGCATCATCGCCATGTCCCGGCACCCCGAGCGGCAGAAGCTGGCCCGCTACTACGGGGCCACCGACATCGTCGAAGAACGCGGCGAGGAGGGCATCGCGAGGATCAAGGAGCTCACAGGCGGGCTCGGCGCGCACTCGGTCGTCGAGGCGGTCGGTACCCAGGAGTCGTTCATGCAGGCCGTCGGTGCCACCCGCGGCGGCGGGCACCTGGGGTATGTGGGTGTGAACTACGACGTGTCCATCCCCGGGATCGAGCTGTTCTTTGCCGGGATCCACACCCTCGGTGGCCCGGCCCCGGTGCGCCGGTTCCTGCCCGACCTGATCCAGCTCATCTGGGACCGCAAGATCGACCCCGGCAAGGTCTTCGACCTCACCCTGCCCCTCGACCAGGCCCCGGAGGGCTACAAGGCCATGGACGAGCGGCGCGCCACCAAGGTCCTGCTCACCCTCTGACACACCAGCTCACGCCCGCCTCGCGGCCGAAGCGCGGGCCGTGGGCCGGTCCTCGGCGGCGTCGATCACGCCGATCGGTCACCGGTGGTCCACTCGCGTGAACACCGATGCCGTCCTCTCGTCGCGCCGTGGCGCAACGAGAGGACGGCAGGACCTTCGAGCTTCTGGCGCTTTCGCGAGTATCAGGGCGACGCCGAAGTCGTTCGAGCCCAAGGTGCGGGCGATGGCCAGGCCCACCAGGGGCCGACACCGACGATGGAAATACTGGTCACGGAGTCACCTGTATGTTCCTGAATTGGGATAGCGCCCTCCGGTTCGCTGTGGCAAGCGCAGCACGGAAAATGGATAGGTCAATCCGATTGCTAGACTGGCTGGTATGACCCCTGGCGCTCAGCACCCCGACGGTCCCGCCGTTCAGCCTCTGCGCAGTGACGCCGAGCGAAACCGGGAGCGGATCATCGCCGCCGCGCGCACGGTGTTCGCGCGGGACGGCCTGAGTGCCTCCATGGCTTCCGTGGCCCGCGAGGCGGGCGTGGGGATCGCCACCATGTTCCGCCGCTTCCCCACGAAGGAGGAACTGGTCGACGCCGTCTTCTCCGACCGCATGGGCGCCTACGCCGACGTGGTCACCGGTGCCCTGGAGGACCCCGACCCGTGGAACGGTTTCGTCGGCTACATCGAATCCGCCTGCGCGATGCAGGCCGCCGACAACGGCTTCGCCGATGTCCTGACCATGACCTTCCCTACCGCCAAGGTGTTGGAGCAACGCCGTAACGAGGCGTACGAAGCCATGCTGCGCCTCATCGACCGCGCCAAGGCCACCGGCCGCCTGCGCGAGGACTTCGACCCCTCGGACCTGGTACTGATCCACATGGCCAACGCCGGCGTCGTCAACGCCACCGGCGACGCCGCCCCGGACGCCTGGCGGCGCGTCGTCGCCCTGTTCATCCAGTCTCTTGAGGCCCCGGCCCGCGGCCCGCTGCCCGGCTCGCCCGGGCACGACGCGCTCTACAGGGCCATGCTCCGCGTCGGCCAGGGCACCACCAGACCGGTGCCGGGCAAGGGCGGCTGACTTCAGGACCGGAGCACCCGTGCCGGGGCGCGGCACGAGGGCGGCATGTCGGGGGAGGGGGCGCAAGAAGGCAGGGCTGGGGTGCTCGTGGCGCAGGTCAAGGGCTTGGTGCTGGAAGGTTCCGGATCGGTGTCGGGTGGGACCATTCGCCGTACCAGGTCTGCCCGGGTGACTTGCCGACGGGCGACGGGGACGTCGCAGTCGTGGCGTGGATGGTCCACCGCGTCGATGTTCACGAAGGTGAGCAGAGCGTGGCCGAGCATGTCGTGATCGCCGTCTGCTCCGCCTTCGTGCAAGAGCGCTGGCACATGGCGGTGGCGGGAGCCCGCAGTTGTGGAGATGTACCCGCGCTCGCGAGGCAGTTGGCGTGCCGACGCGACACCCAGGTCGGTGACGGTCGCGACGCACTCGATGAATGCACATGCGAACGCCGTGAGTCGTTCTCTCGCCGGTGCCCCTATGCCGAGGGGAGGCGGACCCGACCTGCACGCGTCCTGAAACTCGGCCTCGGCGAAGAGAGCCAGGAGAAGACTGCTCCGGTCGGTGAACCGGCGGATCAGACCCGAACCCCGGCGCTCCCCTGTGGGGATCGTCAGTCGGAGATCGGGGTGAGGATCTGGTGGAGTGTGCGGTGGGTGATCTTCCAGCGCCCGTCGTCGAGGCGGTAGTGGTCGGCCTGTTCGAAGATGTGTCCGCCGGTTGCCACAGTGTAGGGGGCGGGTCCGGATTCGGTGGGTGGGCGGCCGCCGTACCCGAGCAGGGTGACGGTTCCCTGAGCGGTGGTGTCGCCGATGGTGTGGAAGTGCGTGGCCCCCATTATGTGGCGGGCGGTCAGCTCCTCGGGCCCTGGACGGGCGTTGAGCAGGTCCAGGATCTCGCCATGGCCACGTATCTTCTGTCCGAGCCGCTCGTAGAGGGCGTCGGGGGCGAAGAATTCAAGCACCGCGTCGTACTCGCGGCGGTCGTAGTGGTGGTAAAAAGCAGTGTTGAGCCGGGCCAGCGCCCAGGCGGTCGCGTCCTCGTCGGTCATGCCGTCGTTCCGTTCGGGGTGATGCTGTCCGGGCTGGTGCGGGTCTTGAGGACGAAGTCGAACTCCATCGAACGGTAGGGGCCCTGGAAGCCTGCGGCTGCTGTGTCCTTGGGGTCCTCGTGCAGGACGGTGTCGGCCTGCAGTGCGGGAGGGGCCAGGGTTCCGCCGACGAAGTCGACGGGGATGACCGGGTCTCCCTTGAAATAGACCTCACCCCGCCAGGGAGTGATCAGGTCGGGGTGGTGGACCTCGTAGTGGATGTGGGCCGGACGGTAGAGGCTGCGCCCGAGGGCTGCGACGGCTTGGACGACCCCGTCGACCTTCCTGATGTGGGAGTCGGCGTAGGCGACCGGGGTGACGGTGGTGAAGGTGTAGCGGCCGTCGGCGTCCGTGAACAGGTGGCCGCGCAGGTTGTACGTGGGCACTCCGTCGTCGTACAGCGCGGAGTAGTCGCCGTTGTTGGCCGCGTGGTAGATGTCCACTTTGGCGCCCTCGATCGGCCGACGGTTGCCGTCCAGAACGCGGCCGGACACGACCAGCGGAGTGCCGGGTTCGTCCGGTCGCATCGGCAGGATGCCGGGGTTGTCGATGCGCGGGGAGCCTGCGATGTACGTGGGGCTGTTGACCTCTTCGGAGGGGGTGTATCCGTCCCGGCCGCCCTGGAAGACTTCGCTGAACAGCGGCATGGCGACCAGTGCCAGCGGGGCGCCCGTGGCTGCCTGGGCCTTCTGCAGCAGGTCGGTGACCGCATTGAGGTCGTCGAAGGTCAGTCCCTCCTCGTCCCGCATGCGGGCCAGAGCGTCCTTGAACGCCTTGACGAGACGGACTGCGCGGGGGTTGATCAGTGTCGGGTCGACGTAGGACGGATCGGTGGTCGTGGTCATGCCGGGCTACTCCTCTAAATGCAGTGGGGGGATTGGCTGATGGCAGGCATCAGCAGGCCGCGGGTGTGAGGGATGAACTGCTCGCTGGACTCAGCGGTCCCCATGACGCCCGAGGCCGCGAACATCGCGGTCGGCAGTGTCCATCGCAGCCGAGCCCTTGTCCTTGATCGCGCCGCGGCCCGGAACACCGCGGCGCGATCAAGGATGGACGAAGGACGGATTACGAAAGCCGGTCCGGTGTCAGAGGCTGAAGACGAGCTCGGCCTGGTCGCGCTTGGTGGTGTGCAGGTCCCAGTAGACGGGGGAGATCTCCTCGGGCTGGGCCGTCGGGAAACCGGGGACGGCCGGCGTGCCGATCGACACGTCGATGCCGACGTGGGCGGCCTGGACTCCGGTGCCGTCCAGCTCCTTGTGGAGGTTGATCACCCAGTTGCGCAGCGCGGCGGCGGCGGCGTTGACGTTGCCGACCTGCGGCACGGGGTCGATGGAGCCGGCGCCGGTCGTGTAGAGCAGGCTGCCCGCGCCGGCCTCGCGCATCGCGGGCAGCACCGCCTTGGTGGCGGCGATCGCCCCGTACAGCTGGAACTCGATCTCGTGCTGCACATGAGTCGGTTCGGTCTCGGCCGGGGTGGTCAGAGCAGTGGATCCGAAGGTGCCCACCGGGGAGTACTCCAGGACGTCGATGCGGCCGAACTGTGCGGCGGCGTCCTTGAGTGCCTGGGTGAGCGCGTCACGGTCGAGCACGTCCGCGGGAAACGCGGCGGCGGTGATGTCCTCGCCGGTCAGGGTGCCGACGAGACTGTCGAGCTTCTCGCGGTTGCGGGAGATCAGAGCGACGTCGAAGCCCTGGGAGCCGAAGGTGCGGGCGATGGCCAGACCCAGCTGGGGGCCGGCTCCGATGATGGCGATGCTGGTCACGGCAAAGTCCCTTTCAGGAAGAGATTGGCACCGGAAGACAGAGATCTGGATAGGTTTATCCGATTCCTGATTCGGATAGCTCTTTCCGGTTCACTGTCGCCACGGTATCACGGAACTGGATAGGGCGATCCGATTGCCCGTCGCGTGATGTGAGCCCTGGCGCCCGGGGGACGGGAGAAGCTGATCGGCGTGCTCAAGGCGACGCGGCGTGCGGTCACTCGGGCGGCTCCCTCACCGGACTCCTGCGCGGGCTCGCACCAAACATCCAGCGGGCCTGACGTGCTCAATCGAGCCCGGGTGCACGGTTCGCGGCCGTAGCGTCCAGGGTGGCGGTCGGTGCGGGCCCGCAGTGCTGTGACGTCACAAGCCCCGACCGGTCACGCGTCCAGGTCGGACGCGGCCGTCGAGGCGAGTGCATCGCCTGGCTCCAGCAGCTTCGATAGAGACGCGACCAGGCGCTTGACCGCGTCGCGGTCGAGGTGGTCCTCGCGGCCGAAGGTGAACAGCACCTTCGGGACCGCCCTGCCCTTCGCCGGATCCCACTCGTTGTGGGCCAGATGCAGGTACCGGACCGTGCCTGCCGGACTTGTTCTCCCGCTTCGTCGTCTTCACGTACAGGGCTCCAGACCCTACGAGCTCGTCCCAGGCCAGCGCAGGCGAATCCAGAACATCGCGTCTCTAGGCACTTTCCGATCGTGGAGCAGCCTTCAGCCCCGTGGCCTGCACCTTCGGCCTCAACGAGCCTCTAGAACCCTCGAATTACGTCGAACCCAGGCCTCGGGGGTAGGCGGTTTGCCGCGGAGCCGAGGTCGGAGAGACCACTGAGGTCAGACATCGGACTCTGTTCCTGAAGGCGGCGCGGACGGGGGAACATGTCCCGGACTGGCATGGTGTACCTGCACAGAGCTATTGGGACCCTGCGCGCCGTACGCATGGCCTCCCCCGCTGGCGGTCACGTTCTGCACCCAGGACAGCTGAGTCTCGGGCAGCTGTGCCCGAACTCGTTGCGTCAAAGACCGAAGGTCGGCGGCCGCGTCGGGGTGCCGACTCAGAAACTCTTCCAACTCGCCTTGCCACAGCGGGATCAGGCGCTGCCGGGCACTGTCCCGGTCCTCGCACTGTTCCACCCTGGCAGCATTGCCGTCCGCCTGGGCTAGAAGTGCTACTTGCTGCGCCTGCCCATCGCGGTGGAAGAGGCCGAGCACTCCGTCACGGGTGGCCTGCCACGCATCAGTAGCCATCGCCGCCACCAGGGTTGTCGCGCCCGCCATTGCCAGCCCAACCAATGCCGCTTCCACCATCTGACTTCTCCCCCGGAACGAAAGGCTGCGGCCCCAGAGCGACTGGGCCATGGCCACCCATCATGTCGCCAGCCCGCTACACAGCGCAGTCAAATGAACACACTGAGCCTGAGAAGCTTTTGTCTTTCCGGGTTTCGCTGGTCGGGCATAGAAGTGGGGGCCTGTGAGAGTGGCGGCGTGTCGTGTCGTTACTCCTAGTACTCCAGCAGTACTTCGTGGCTTGACCTGGGGAAACGTCGAGCGGTGGGAGTGTAGCGGGCGGGAAGTCGTCACGGACGGCTTCTGCCCGCACGCCCCTCGAAGGAGTGCCCCCGATGGCAAGGTCGCCCCGGGCCTGGGAAGCCTCGGGTCGTGATCACCGAACAGGCAGCCGAGACCTGGGACCGCGACCTGGACCACCTCTTCACCACCATCGGGCGCCACTTCGGCCGTGTCGAACCACGCCGCCGCATGCGGGACTACGTGCGCGCACTGCTCGCCCCGGTGGCCCGAAAAAACAGCTGGCAACTTGCCGAACACGCCGGCCACGCCACCCCGGACGGACTGCAGCACCTGCTCTCCCGAGCCCGCTGGAACCCCGACGACATCCGCGACGACCTGCAGACCTACGTCGCCGAACACCTCGGCCGCCCCGACGGTGTACTGATCATCGACGACACCGGGTTCCTGAAGAAGGGCACTACATCCGCCGGAGTCCAAAGGCAGTACTCCGGCACCGCCGGCCGCACCGAGAACTGCCAGATCGGCGTCTTCGCCGCCTACACCAGCACAGCCGGCCGCGCCCTGGTGGACCGCGAGCTCTACCTGCCCAAGTCCTGGACGGACGACCGTGACCGCTGCCGCGCCGCCAAGGTCCCCGACGAGCGGGAGTTCGCCACCAAGAACACCCTCGCGGCGACGATCGTCCGCAGGGCGCTGGCCTCGCCGCTGCCGGTCGCCTGGGTCACGGCGGACGCCGCCTACGGACAGGACAACCGCTTCCGCCGGATGCTGGAAACATCCGGCGTCGGCTACGTCCTCGCCGTCCCCAAGTCCCAGTTCTCCCTGGCCGGCCCACGCATCGACAAGGCCTTCGAGCAGGCCCCCGACCAGGCATGGGAACGCCGTTCCTGCGGCGCGGGCGCGAAGGGACAGCGCGAATACGACTGGGCAGCCGTCCAGTTGCGCCCAGTGTCCGAGTACGACCACCAGGACGGCGTGTTGATCCGTCGACGGTGGGCGCTGGCACGGCGCAGCTTGAGCCGGCCGGACGAGATCGCCTACTACCTCGGCTACGCACCGCTGGATGTCGGCGTGGACGAACTGGTGCGCGTTGCCGGCGCCCGGTGGGCGATCGAAGAGTGTTTCCAGGCAGCGAAGAACGAGTGCGGCCTGGACGAGTACGAAGTCCGCCGCTACGTCGGCTGGTACCGGCACATCACCCTGGCCATGCTCGCCCACACCTTCCTCGTTGCGATGAGCGCGCGAGCAGCCGAAAAAGGGGATCCACCGGTGAGGATGCCGTGGTCATCGAGCTCACCGTGGCAGAAGTGCGGCGACTCCTGGCAGCTCACACACCCCGAGACCTTCACACCCTCACTCACGTGCTGAGCTGGTCGCACTGGCGCCGACGACGCCAAGCGGTGGCCCGCCGCTGCCACTACCGACGTCGGGGGCACTCCTTCGAGGGGCGTGCGGGCAGAAGCCGTCCGTGACGACTTCCCGCCCGCTACACTCCCACCGCTCGACGTTTCCCCAGGTCAAGCCACGAAGTACTGCTGGAGTACTAGGAAGGTTGCGGATGCCGTCGGCCGTCGAGCTGCTGGAAGAGCACGAGCTCGCCGTCGAGTCGATTAAGTATCCGCAGTAGTGACCATCACACCCAGGAGCAGGCTGAGGGCGTCGACCACGACGCGCCGCCTGCGCCCGTTGATCTGCTTCGCGTTATCCCGGTGCCGGGATAACGCGAATTATCCGGGGCGAGTGGCTATGCCGACCCGGCTACGAGCTCGCAGCTCAGGGCGATATCCAGGCTGCCCCGGTCGGGATAATCGCGTCGCGACAGACCGCGGTCACAGGCTGGAGGACCGAGGTAACGGTAGGTCTGCGGGCTTCGCCTCAACGAGAAATCCATGGTCACAGACGGTGAAACGGGCTTCCCGCCACGCCTGCCAAGGTTACCGGGGAAAGCTTCGGAGGACCGCCAAGACCTCGGATTATGCCTGGCCGGCTGTCACCGAGTTCTCGTCGACCAGAGGTTATGCCCACAGATCGGCATAACCACCCGCCCCGGATAATTGCCGCCGTTGAACCCACGGCTGTCCGCGCCAACAACAACGTCCGCCTTGATCGTCCCTGCGGTCCTTCAGAAAACCTCGTTGATGTCGGCCGGGACGGGCACCTGCAAGGTCAACCCGGGGTGCCTGCTCGGCGTTTGAGCTCTGCCCTCAGCCCGGCTGCCTCGACCACCCGCCCCTGGGCGTTCAGAATGTCGGCGAGCGTGTGGGCAGCGACGAACAGCAGCCCGGTGTTGTCCTGGGCGGACTGCTCCCGGCACCGGGACTGAAGCATGTCTATGGCTTCTGTGACCGCCGCGTACGCCCGATCAAGGTCTACGTTGGCTTCGGCATGCTGTCGCGCGAACATCCAGAGAGCTCGGGCCAGATCGATCCGCGCCGACGGGCTGCCGTCCTGCGCCTCCCCTCGCGCGCTCTCCACCATGGAACTCATAGCCGCGAGAACAGCGTTCTGGGCGGACAGGGATCCGAAGACCGCGGCACCCACCGGGGTTTCCCCCAGCACGTCGGCCAAAACAGTGCGGGCGGCCCATCGTTCCTTGCTCCGCGTGACTTCAGCACCGATCGCGTCCGCCTCCGCGGGGCTATCCGTCAGATGGACAACTCTGCGGAGGGCGTGCAGGGTCTGCGCCAGGTTCGGCTCGTGGCGGATGGGATACAGCGCCGCGAGACGGCGGCTGAGGGCCGTCGCTTCTTCGAGCGCCTCACGGGCCTCGGCCAGGTGTCCGGCGGTGGTGAGAGTGACCCCGAGGTTGTGTAGACAGTCGGCGAGAGTGCTGTTCAGGACGGTGGGGGTGGAGTCGGCCGCTCTACGGGCGATATCGACGGATTCCCTGCACGCTGACAGCGCTTCTTCACTGAGCCCACTCCTATCCAGCGAGGTCACGTACATACTGAGAGAAGAAGCCAGCTCGTCCTGAAAAGCCGCCGGGTTGGCCTCGTACAGCTCTCGGTATAGCTCGACAGCCTTACCGAGCGTGGCCAGTGCCTCTTCGTGGCGGTTCGCTTTGTGGAGTAGTGCGCCGAAGCGGTTCAGCGAGATCGCATAACCGCCCTTGAAGGCACCTGGGTCACGGGACACCAGGCTCTCGTGGCGGCGTACGGCCTCAAGGCCCGCGTCGAGGGCGGCCTCGAGGTCCCCCGCGTCCTGCAACCGCGAGGCCAGGGTGTCCACCGCACGTGCCAGCTCGGGTGCGCAGTCGTGGAAGTGGAGGGCCATGGCCCGGCGCAGCGCGACTGCCTCGCGGATGGCGGCCAAGGACTGGTCATGCCGCCCCAGGCCCCCCAGGGCGCTGCAGAGATTCTCCAGTGCGGTCGCCAACCCATAGGTGTGGCCGGGCGTGACGTGACCGCGCATCAGGCCGCGCCATGTCGCCACGGACTGCTTGCCCTCTTCCATAGCCTCCGCGTATCTGCCTTCGACCCTTAGGAGGATGCCCGTGACGTCCCGGCACCGGGCCAGCCAGGCCACGGCTCTGTCGGGGTCCACATCCGACAGCGACAGGAACGTGTCCGTGGCCCTGTCCACCGCCGCCCGCGCCTGCTCAAGGCGACCTGCGTTGAAGTGGCGGAAGCCGAGCGTGTAGTACCACTCGCCGCGGGCTTCGAGGTCGGTCATCTCGGCCGGGCGGTATTCGGTGAGCCGGTCCGTGATGTCGGAGATGCCGACATCGAGATCGACATCCCTGCGTCCCGCCGGCAACAGAGCCTCAATGGCCTCGAGTACGGCCTCGTCGACCTCCTCGATCGCGGCGAGCGCGCTCAGCACAGGGCCGCCCGCGTCGATCGCCAGCCGGGGATCCTGTCGCAGCAGGGAGTAGAGAAGGGCCGGACCCACGTGACCCCAGCGTTGGGCTGCCGCTGCGAGAACCGTCATCGCCCGGGCGGTGTACGGAGGGCTGGTCCCGTCGCCCCGACGGGTGAGGAGACGGCTGGCGAGGTTGGGGGCCCATGGCCGCTCCGGGTAGGCGACATCGTGTCCGGGCAGTGATAAAGCCACGAAGTCCTCGGCCAGACGGTCCGGATACAGCGGTTCGAGCGCGGCGCCCGGGCTGCCCGGCGGGTAGCACCGCAGGTGGTCCTGGAGCATGCGGTCGGGGTCTCGGAGGGGGAACAGCCGGGTGAAGAGCTTATGGCCGTCGTCGTACGGGACCGCTCCGGTGAGGATCGCGATCAGTACTGTCCGGGCCATGTCGCTGGGCGCCGTGGTGAAGTCGAGGCCTTTGTTTTCGAACAGATGGTTCCAGTGCCGCTCTTCGCGGTCCAACAAGTAGGCCGACAGCCCTGCCAGGTTCCGTACCGACGGCGGCGTCTCCCGGCGCGCCCGCGCGTCCACCGCGACCAGCGCCGCCATGTGAATGGCCAGTATGAGGCCGAACTCGGGTTCCCGCAGCACGGATGGGGGCGGGATGGCCGACGGATCGAGGATGGTGTACTTCGCCGCGTAGCGCTCGACGAAGGAGTCGCGGGCGACGACGAACATGCGCTCACGCTCGTCCAGGGGACCGTTCGACCCGAGGGGGCGCAGCCGCTGCTCGGACGTGTGAGCCCCGCTGTGATGAACGTTCGCACGCACGGCACTCCACGCCTGGAGCGAGCGGGCGATCATGAGGACGCGTGTCGATACCACATGGTCGAAGAGCTTGTTGCTCAGCAACCAGGCCAGGTGGGAGGGAGGCCACCGGTCGGCATAGTCGATCAGGACGAGCTGCCCGACCGCTCCTCCCAGGCGCATGTCCTGGCTGCCCGGAGAGGGCTCCACCGCTCCCGGGCCGTGAACGGCACGGATGACCTTCCACCCGGCCGCCGCGCTCGCTGCGGCGAACTCCGCAGCCAGGCGTGTCTTGCCCTGACCGCCAGGACCGTACAGCCAGCGGACCGACAGCCCGTGATCGGGTTGCTCACGCCAGGCTGTCAGTTCCCGGTGTTCCTGGTCGCGCCCGGTGAAATCGACGATCTGGAAGCGAGCGTCCAGCAGGCGGCTGGGCTGCTCCAGCAGCCACTCGCCGCTTTGGGAGACAGATGATTCTCCCGCAAGTAACAAATAGACCGGGCCTCGGCCGTGGAACACGTGAAGGTCAGCGTCGACCGTCCCGTAGGCATAGCCGTTCTCGACCGTGATGACCTGGCGTGCTTGACTTCGCCCATGTGACTCCTCTGGGAAGGTCACGTGCGGACCGGGTCGTCCGGTGTGTGTGCCTCTTCCGGTGCCGCGGACGACTGCCGCGAGGGATGCATTCGGTCGATTCTGCTATTTCCGCCCTGGGACGCGTACAGAACTCCCCCTCCCCTACGTTCTCCTGTATGTACATGGACCGGTCCCCGACATCGGGTCCGGCTCATGGAGTCCGTCCCCCTCCGGGTGGTCGGGGCGTCCCTACGGCTCGGGTTCGCGAGGCGGAAACGTCCACGGACCGTAGATGGACAGCGCCAGCCCGCCGGCCGCCGGGAACAGGCCTCCCACGCCGACAAGTTCGTCGCCCATGTCTAGTCCGACTGCTACGAGATACACAGTGAGCGCCATGACGGCGGCCACCGCGATCACCACGCCTTCGGACGTGTCGACCCGACATACCGCCATTATTTATCTTCACAGCGAGATTTTCCGGACAACAGATAAACAAGCGCCTCCGTAGAGCATGTGTAGCCCCACTCTGCGATCACGAGCCGGTTCAGCGGGATCCCCGCCAACCCAAAGCTCGGTGACAGGCCGCCGACCACTGGAGCAAGAAGCACACCACCCGGCGGCGACCGTCCTGGCCTACCGTGACACGGCCCATGCGACCGACCTGGTGGCCTGCCGCAGCACGGCTTCTTCCCGGTGGCAGTCGGAGACGGCTGAGGCGGACAGCGGCTCACCCTTCGCGGCCCGGACTCTGCGCTGGTCGGGTTCGGTCATGGTGCAGGGAGTTGGGCGAGGGCCTGCGGTTCGAGGGCCCGTTCGAGGAGTTCGCGCAGGGCGGGGCTGACCCGGTGCATGCACGAGGTGTCTGGGTCCGGCATCAACGTGGGCCTTTACTGGCGATCCGGGCCCATGTCCTGGAACAGCTCGGCGGGCGTCACACCCAGGGCTTTGGCCAGTGCGGGAATGCGGTCGACGGAGATGCTGTGGACGGAGGCCTCGACCTCCGCGTAGAAGGACCGGTCCATCCCCGCTGCGGCCGCAGTCGCGGTCTGGGTCATTCCCGCACGCGTACGCAGAGCCCGAAGACGTCGCCCGAAGGCCAGCCGCTGGGCCGGGACGCCCGCATCGGAATCGTTGTTCACCACAGACGGAACGGTAGTACAGTCCCATGTTTGTAGGAGATCTCCTACAAACATGGGTGGGGGCCAGGAGGGGTGGGTGCAGGACAGCGGGCTGCCGCGGCGACTGCCCACGGTGCCGGTTCCCGAGCCGGGTGAGTCATTCGCCTCCTGGCTGACGAGAGCGGCGGCGGACTGGGAGCTCTCGCCGGGTCAGGCCGCGCAGGCCATCGGGCTGGAGTGCCGGCCGGGCTCGGTGGTGTGGCCCCGGTTCTTCGGTGTCACGCTGACGCGGCGCAGTCTGCTGGGGGCCGTGTCGGCCACCGGGCTGGACCCGGCGAGCCTGCACGCGATGCAGTTGGCCCGCTACTGCGGGACGGCGCTCGACTTCGATGGGCTGGACCTGGCGGCAGAGACCTCGCTCACGCCCCTTGCGAACCGGGAGTGGGCTCTGTTCACCGGCAGCCGCGCCTGCCCGAAGTGCCTGGCCGAGCGGCCGGTGTGGCAGCTGTGGTGGCGCCTGGGGATAGCGGCGGTCTGCCCGGTCCACCGGGTGCTGCTGGTGGACGTGTGCCGCCGGTGCGGGCGGCGGGTGGGCCGTGGATACGTCGGTCACCCCCGGGGCCTGATCACCCGTCTCCCGGTGGCCGAACTGACCCGGTGCCACAACCGGCGCCCGGCGGGACGGCGGCGCAAGGCCGGGCTGTGCGACCAAAGGCTTCAGACGCTGCCTGCGCTGCCGGTGCCCGCCGCACTCGCGGACCTGCAGCAGCGGGTCCTGGCCGTTGTCGCCGTACGTGTGAACGCGGCTCTGGCAAGATTTTCGTAGGTGGAGATCATCTCGAGGTGAGGGTCAGCCGGTCCGCATCATGGCGGCGAAGGTGGGCGATCAGTACGACGCGGTGGCGGAGGAGTGGGACGCCGGCGCGTCCAGCCATGAGGCGTTTCTGGAGTTTCACGTCGGTGATACGGCCTTCGTTGACGCCGGAGTTGTAGCGGGTTGTGATTCCGTTGATGACCGCGGGCTGGTCTTCGTGCAGGGCTTTCGCCATGCCGGCGAGTGGCGCCAGCCCGCTGCCGGTGAGCTGGTCGAGCCAGTCCGCCAACGGGGTGGCGTCGCGGGTATCGAGCATGGCGGCGAACTGACGGACCAGGTGGTGGGCGCGCTGGAGTTCGGGGCAGTGCTCAAGGAGCCGATGCAGGCGCTGTGTGGTGTGCGGAGTGTGCCGTTCGGGAGCGGTGATGATCCAGCGTGTGGCCTCACGCGGGGAGGGTGGCCGTTCGCGCGGCGCGTCCAGGGGCAGGCCGAGGCGCAGGGGTGCGACGGCCATCTTGACCCGCTGGTAGTGGCCCAAGTATCCCTTGGTCTGAAGCTCCTAATGAAGGATCTTCGCGCTGTGCTCGCCCTCGTCCCAGCGTTGTTGCAGGTAGTCGCGGTAGGGGTCCAGGGTGGTGGTGCGGCGGGGAGGGCGGCGCATGACCTCCTGCCAGGTGCGGGCACGGGCGTATTTGCGCACCGTGCGGCGGTCCAGACCGAGTTCCCGGGACGTACTGCTGTAGGAGCGGCCTGTGTCAGTGAGGGCGTGCACGGCCTCGAACAGCCGCTGTGCGTGTCGGCCCGCAGGAGTTTCTGCTGGAGGTGCTGTTGACGATTCGCTGGCGGGTGCGGGTGCGGGTGCGGGTGCGGGTGCGGGTGCGGGTGCGGGTGCGGGTTCCGGGAGCGCGGCGGGCAGACAGCCGTGGTGGGCTGAAGCGACCTTCTGGATCTGCCGGGACAGGCCCTGCCAGAGGTGAAAGCGGTCGCTGACCTGGAGGGCGTCGGGAGCACCAGAGGTGATGCCCTGCCGGTAAGTGAGAGAGCCGTCGCGGCAGACGACCTGGACGCCGGGATGCTCGCGCAGCCATCGGCCGAGTTGTTCGGCGTCCCGGCCTTCCCAGAGGGTGAGGGGAAGGCGGGTGGTGGCGTCGACCAGGAGGGTGCCGTAGGTGTCGCCGTAGAGCGCGAAATCGTCCACGCCCAGCACGCAGGGTGTGACCGGCGGTGGCAACGGCAGACGCATCAACTGGGAAAGCACCGTGCACCGGGAGAGCGCAACGTGGATGACGCGCAGCATACGGGCCCCTCCGCGGCCCGCCAGCAGGACACCGACCGCCTGGACCACTTGTTGCAGCAGCGGCGTGCGCCGCTGGTAGCGGACGGTCAGCCCTGGCACTTGCTCGGCGAAAGTTACCTTCGGGCAGGCGGCGTTCTCGCAATACAGACGGCGCATGCTCAAGTCGATTTGGACCGGTCGGCCGCCCAGAGCCGTATCAGCGAGGTGGCGTTCGTAGCGGCTGTGGACCCACTCACTCGGTGCCCCGCACCCCGTACACCGCGCTGGAGCGCGGGCCTGTGTCCGGGCCCGGACCACCACCGGTTCAGAGACATCAACCGAGACCACCAGCACGTCCGCCAAGTGCGGTAACAGGCAAGACAGTTCAACAGTGCACAGCCAGATCCTGCCCGTGATGCGGACCGGCTGACCCTCACCCCGAGATGATCTCCACCTACGAAAATCTTGCCAGAGCCACTTCGACGAGTACGCCGACAACCGGCGGCATCGGGAATGGACTCTCAATTCCCATGGTGATCTGAGGCGAGTGGTGGATCAGGGGGCCACATGCGTTAGCGTGGCGAGCGTTGACGGCGAGCCCCGTGCTGGTTCGTGCTGGTTTTAGAGGCGCAGTAGGGGCAAACGTGCAGGTCAGGGCGATTTCATGAGAATACTGCACACTTCCGACTGGCATCTCGGTCGGGCGTTCCACCGGGTGAACATGCTCGGCGCGCAGGCCGAGTTCATCGGTCATCTGGTCGCGACCGTGCGGGAGCGCGACGTGGACGCGGTGGTGGTGGCGGGGGACGTGTACGACCGTGCGGTGCCCGCGCTGGCCGCGGTCGAGCTCTTCGACGACGCCCTGCACCGACTGGCGGAGCTGGACGTGCCGACGGTGATGATCTCCGGGAACCACGACTCGGCGCGGCGGCTCGGCGTCGGCGCGGGCCTCATCGGCCGGGCGGGCATCCATCTGCGGACGGCGGCCTCGGCTGCCGGCACCCCGGTGGTCCTGGCCGACACGCACGGCGACATCGCCTTCTACGGGCTGCCGTATCTCGAACCCGCCCTGGTGAAGGACGAGTTCGGGGTGGAGAAGGCTAGCCACGAGGCGGTGCTCGCCGCGGCCATGGACCGGGTCCGGGCCGACCTGTCCACCCGCCCGGCGGGCACCCGTTCCGTCGTCCTGGCCCATGCCTTCGTCACCGGCGGCGCGCCCAGCGACAGCGAGCGGGACATCTCCGTCGGCGGGGTCTCCTCCGTGCCCGCCGGTGTCTTCGACGGCGTCGACTACGTGGCCCTGGGCCATCTGCACGGCAGCCAGACCCTCACCGACCGCGTCCGCTACTCCGGCTCCCCGCTGCCGTACTCCTTCTCCGAGACCGACCACCGCAAGAGCATGTGGCTGGTGGACCTCGGCGCCGACGGCTCGGTCGACGCCGAACGGATCGACTGTCCCGTGCCGCGCCCGCTCGCCCGGATCCGGGGGCGGATGGACGATCTGCTCGCCGACCCGGGGCTCGCCCGGCACGAGGAGGCGTGGGTCGAGGCCACCCTCACCGACCCGGTCCGGCCCGCCGAACCCATGGCCCGGCTGTGCGAGCGCTTCCCGCACACGCTCAGCCTCGTCTTCGACCCCGAGCGCGCCCCGGGCGACCCGGACGTCTCCTACGCCCGGCGCCTCGCCGGACGCGACGACCAGCAGATCGCCGAGGACTTCGTGGCCCATGTCCGCGGTACGGGACCCGACGAGCACGAACGGACCGTGCTCAGGGACGCGTTCGACGCCGTACGGGCCGACGAGACGGTCCGGGAGGTCGCCCGATGACCCCTGCCCACCGGCCGCGCCTGCCCGCAGCGGGAGGGGCCCGATGAGACTGCACCGGCTCGACATCACGGCCTTCGGGCCCTTCGGCGGCGCGCAGTCCGTCGACTTCGACGACCTCTCGGCCGCCGGGCTCTTCCTGCTGCACGGCCCGACCGGCGCCGGCAAGACCTCGGTCCTGGACGCCGTCTGCTACGCGCTGTACGGCTCGGTGCCGGGCGCCCGGCAGAGCGGCCAGGGCATGACCCTGCGCAGCGACCACGCGGCACCCTCGACGCGCACCGAGGTCCGCCTCGAACTCACCGTCGCCGGACGCCGGCTGGAGATCACCCGGCAGCCACCCTGGGAGCGGCCCAAGAAACGTGGGGCGGGCACCACGGTCGAGAAGGCGCAGAGCTCGCTGCGCGAGTACGACGCGGTCGCCGGCTCCTGGAAGGACCTCAGCCGCTCCCACCAGGAGATAGGCGAGGAGATCACCCAGGCCCTGGGGATGAGCCGGGAGCAGTTCTGCCAGGTCGTGCTGTTGCCGCAGGGCGACTTCGCGCGCTTCCTGCGCGCCGACGCCGAGGCACGGGGCAGGCTGCTCGGCCGCCTCTTCGACACCCACCACTTCGCCGCCGTCGAGAAGCGGCTCGCCGACCGGCGCCGGGCGACCGAGGCGCAGGTGCGCGAGGGCGACGCGGTACTGCTCGCCGACGCCCACCGGATGCAGCAGGCGGCGGGGGACGTCCCGGAACTGCCCGAGCCGACGCCCGGTGACCCGGGGCTCGCCGGCGCCGTCCTGGGCTGGGCCGCGGTCGCCCGCAGCACCGCCCGCGAACGGCTCGCCATCGCCCACAGCGCGCGGGCGGCGGCCGAGTCGGCGCGGGCCGCCGCCGACCGAACCCTGGACGACGTGCGCGAAGTGGCGCGGCTGCAACGGCGGTTCGCGGAGGCGCGGGAGCGTGCCGCGCTGCTGGAGGAGCGGGCAGAGAGCCACCGGGAGGACCGGGCGCGCATGGAGCGGGCCCGCAAGGCGGAGGCCGTGGCTCCCGCGCTGGAACTGCGGGACGAGGCCGAGCGCGAGCACCGGGGCGCGAGCGCGGCCCAGTCACGCGCGCGCGTCGCCCTGCCGCGGACGTACGCCGACGCCGGTGCCGCCGGGCTCGCGACCGCCGCCCGCAAGGCCGCCGAGGAGCTGGGTGGGCTGGAGTCGGCCCGGCGGGCGGAACAGCGGCTGGCCGAACTGGTCGTCGAGCGTACGGAGCTGGACGGCGAGGAGCGGGCCGACGAGGACGTCCTCCAGGACGCCGAGGGCTGGCTGGTCGAATGGGAGGCGACCCGGGCGGAGCTGCGGTCCCGCATCGAGTCCGCACAGGAGGACGCCACCCGCGCCGAACAGCTCGCCGTGCAGCGGGATCCCGCCGAGAAGCGGCTCGGGGCCGCCCGGCAGCGGGACCAGCTCGGGCGCGACACGGAGGACGCCCAGGCACGGGTGCTCCGGCTCGCCGAGCGGGCGGTCGAGGCGCGCGCCCACTGGCTGGACCTCAAGGAACAGCGACTGTCGGGCATCGCGGCGGAGCTGGCCGCCGAACTCGTCGAAGGGCGACCGTGCGCCGTCTGCGGTGGTACGGAACACCCCGAGCCGGCCCGGAAGATCGCCGGGCACGTGGACCGTGAGACGGAGGAGCGGGCGCTCGCCGTGTACCAGCGGGCCGACGAGGAGCGTGCCGAGGCGGAACGGCGACTGGGAGTCGTACGGCAGGCGTACGCCGCCGCGAGCGCCGAGGCCGGTGACGCGCCGACGGAGCAACTCGCCGCGCTGGTCGCGGAGATGCAGGAGCGGTACGCACAGGCGCGGGCCGGCGCCTCCGGACTGCATCCCGCGCAGGAAGCCCTGCTGCACGCCGAACGGGAGCGCGACCGGCGGATCGCCGCGCAGCAGGAGGCGGCGGTGCGGGCCGGGTCCCGCAACGCCCGGCGGGATGCGCTGGAGCGGGAACGAGCATCCCTGGAAGGGGAGTTGGCCCAGGCCCGGGGTGACGCCGGGAGCGTGGCCGCGCGGGCCGCGCAGTTGGAGCGGCTGGCCGGGCTCCTCACCGAGACCGCCGAGGCCGTGCGGGCGGCCGACGACACCGCGCAGCGCCTCAAGGACGCCGACGCGCGCCTCGCCGACGCGGCGTTCCGCGCCGGGTTCGACACCCCGCAGGCCGCTGCCGCCGCCGTCCTCGACGACGCGGCCCACCGGGACCTGCAACGCCGCCTCGACGCCCGGCAGTCGGAGGAGGCCGCCGTACGGGCCGTGCTCGCCGAGGCCGGGACGGCGGCCGCCGCCCAGCAGCCGCCCGCCGACCTCGTGACCGCCGAGCGGGACGCCACGGCCGCCGCCCGGCGACTCCAGGACGCCGTCTCCGCGTGGGACGCCGCCGAGCGGCGCAGCGCCGAACTGGACCGGCTGTCCGCGCGGGCCGGCGCCTCCGTACGCCGGCTGGCACCGCTGCGGGAGGAGTACGACCGGGTCGCCCGGATGGCGGGGCTCGCGGCCGGCACGTCCGCCGACAACGAGCGCAAGATGCGTCTGGAGGCGTACGTCCTCGCCGCCCGCCTGGAACAGGTGGCCGCCGCCGCGACCGTACGGCTCCAGCGCATGTCCTCCGGCCGCTACACCCTCGTCCACTCCGACGACCGGGCCGGGCGTGGCCGCAGCGGGCTCGGGCTGCACGTCGTCGACGCCTGGACCGGTCGGGAGCGGGACACGGCCACGCTCTCCGGCGGCGAGACGTTCTTCGCCTCCCTCGCGCTCGCCCTGGGCCTCGCCGACGTCGTCACCGACGAGGCGGGCGGGGTACGTCTCGACACCCTCTTCATCGACGAGGGGTTCGGCAGCCTCGACGACCAGACCCTCGACGAGGTCCTCGACGTCCTCGACGCGCTCCGGGAACGCGACCGCAGCGTCGGCATCGTCAGTCACGTCGCCGATCTGCGGCGGCGCGTCCACGCGCAGCTGGAGGTCGTGAAGGAGCGGACCGGGTCTGTCGTACGGCAGCGAGGCCGGTGACGGTCACTGATGTCTGCGAGGGGCTGTGAGGTCAGCGAGGGTCGGTGAGGGTCAGTGACCGAGGGGCCGTCGGGGGAGCGGTGAGGAGTAGACGACGCTCGTCGTGACCGACCCCAGCGTGCCGATCTTGCCCGACACCTCCTCCAGATGACGCATCGAACGGGCGGCGACCTTGATCACGAAGCAGTCGTCGCCCGTGACGTGATGCGCCTCCAGGATCTCGGGCGTGACGGCCACCAGGTCGTGGAACGGCTTGTAGTTCCCGTTGGGGTAGCGCAGGCGGACGAACGCGAGGATCGGCAGGCCCAGCCGTTCCGGGTCCACGACGGCTGCGTACCCCTGGATCACGCCGGCCTCCTCCAGCCGCCCCACCCGTTCGGTCACGGCGCTCGCCGACATCGACACGGCGCGGGCCAGCTCGGCGAAACTGGCCCGGCCCTCGCGCTGGAGGACCTCCAGGATGCGCCAGTCGGTGTCGTCGGGCATGTACGGGGAATTCGCGGTCATGTCCGATGAATAGCAGGGGAATCCCCGGCCGATCAAGGTGTGGACCGTGGAACGCCCCTTCTGGAAGAAGGGGCGCCGCCGTAGATTTCTGGTCAGGGAAACAAGGAGTTCCGCGAGGGAAAGGCCAGCTCATGAGTGTCACCACGTCCGCCGTCAACCCCGTCCTGCGGGTCGCCCCGGCGGCCCCCGCCGAGGCCGCCGCGTACTTCCGCGCCGGCCTCGTCTTCCACGCCGACGTGTCCGACGTGGCCGCCGCCCTCGCCGCCGACGGCGACCCCGGCTTCGTGGTCATCGACTCCCGCTCCACCGAGTCCTGGGACCAGGGCCACATCCCGGGCGCGGTCCACCTGCCCACCGCCCTCATCCCCGAGCAGGCCGAGCAGCTCCTCGACAGGTCCGTGCCGGTCGTCACCTACTGCTGGGGCCCCGGCTGCAACGGCGCCACCCGCGCTGCCCTCGCCCTCGCCGAACTCGGCTTCCGGGTCAAGGAGATGCTCGGCGGCTTCGAGTACTGGGCGCGCGAGGGCTTCGCGTACGAGACCTGGGAGGGCGCGGCACGACGCGGGGCGGACCCGCTGACCGCGCCGGTGGACGCCGACGACTGCGGTTGCTGACGGCGCCGACCGCGCTTGCTGACATGTTGTCAAGAAGTGTGCAGGGGTGACGAGTTCGCTCGCGCGGGCGCCGTGTAGCTTCTGGGCATGGCTGGATACGCGGAGACTGCGGTGGTTCCCGATGTGGTGCGGTGGGTGGAGTCGAGCGGCGGACCGCTCATAGCGCTGCCGGAAGCGGTGCTGCCGTTCTGGGCGGGCGCCGACGGCGACGAGACGTCGTCCGACTACGACCGGGCCTGTGACATCGACGGATACGTCGGCCTGCTGCCGGTCGGCGACACCCGCGCCCTGGTCCTCGGCCACGAACCCGCCTCCACCGCGTATCTGCCCGAGCACGGCACCTTCGTACGCTGGTACGCGGCCGACTCCGAGGCCGAACTCCTCGCGGACGTTCCGGCGGCGCTCGACGCGGCCGCCTGGGAGCCGGAGATGCGGTGGCGGGTGCCGGGTCCGGTCGTCCTGTTCGACGCCGCCTGGCCGGGGGACGCCTTCCGGGACACGGATCATGTGCGGGTGGAGTTGGCCCCCGGCCACTACGGGGTGCGCGCGGCCCGTGTCGTGACGGGGCCGGAGACATGGCTCGGCCTCGTCCAGGTGCGATCTCTGACGGACTGAACTTGAGGTGACCGATTCGGGACCGGCCGATTTCAGGACCGGCCGATTTCGGGACCGGCCGATTTCAGGACCGGCCGATTTCGGGACCGGCCGATTTCGGGACCGGCCGATTTCGGGACCGGCCGATTTCGGGACCGGCCGATTTCGGGACCGGCCGATTTCGGGACCGGCCGAACAGGCGCGGGCTGGACAGGCGCGGGCTGGACGGGGACGGACCGAACAGGGACGGACCGAACCGGTGCGGCGGCCGGGCCCGACCGCGGGGCGCGGTGGGCCCGGCCGGCCCGGATCACAGCTGGGACAGCTCGTCCACCAGGTCGTCCAGGCCCAGGGACCCCTGGGAGAGCGCGGCCATGTGCCAGGCCTTGGCGTCGAAGGCGTCGCCGTGGCGCCGCTTCGCGTTCTCACGGCCGAGGAGCCAGGCGCGTTCGCCGAGCTTGTAGCCGATGGCCTGACCCGGCATCGTCAGATAACGCGTCAGCTCGCTCTCCACGAAGTCCGCGGGGCGGCTGCTGTGGGCGCCGAAGAACTCCTGGGCCAGCTCGACGGTCCAGCGCTCGCCCGGGTGGAAGGGGGAGTCCGCCGGGATCTCCAGCTCCAGATGCATGCCGATGTCGACGATGACCCGGGCCGCACGCATCATCTGCGCGTCCAGGTAGCCGAGGCGCTCCTCCGCGTCCTTGAGGAAGCCCAGCTCGTCCATCAGCCGCTCCGCGTACAGCGCCCAGCCCTCGGCGTTGGCGCTCACCCCGCCGATGGTGGCCTGGTAGCGAGACAGGTCGTCCTTGACGTACACCCACTGCGCCAGCTGGAGGTGGTGGCCGGGGACGCCCTCGTGGTACCAGGTCGAGACCAGGTCGTACACCGGGAAACGGGTCGCGCCCATCGTCGGCAGCCAGGTGCGGCCCGGACGGGAGAAGTCCTCGGTCGGGGCCGAGTAGTACGGGGCCGCCGCACCGCCGGGCGGGGCGATGCACGACTCGACCTTGCGGACCGGCTCGGCGAGGTCGAAGTGTGTGCCGTCCAGCGCCTCGATCGCCTCGTCCATCAGGGACTGCAGCCAGTCGCGGACCTCGTCGACGCCCTCGATGTGCCGGCCGTGCTCGTCCAGGTGCGCGAGCGCCACCCACGGTGTTTCGGCGCCGGGCAGGATCTTCGCGGCCTCCTTCCTCATCTCGCCGAGCAGCCGGTGGAACTCGGCCCAGCCGTACGCGTACGCCTCGTCGAGGTCCAGGTCCGAACCCGTGAAGTAGCGGACCAGCCTGCCGTAGCGCTCCCGGCCGACCGTGTTCGACGCGTCCTCGACGGCCGGGGCGTACACGTCCCGCATCCAGTCGCGCAGCTCAACCACGGCCAGGGTCGCGGCCCGGGCGGCCTCGTCGAGTTCGGCGCGCAGCGAGTCGGGGCCCGCGGCGGCGAAGTCCTCGAACCAGCCACGCCCCGAACCGTCCGTGTCCGCCCACTCGGTGAGCTGGTCGACGAAGGTCGCGGTCGGGCGCGGGCCCGCGTACAGCTTGCGCTCCAGGCCGAGCGCGAGGGACTCGCGGTAACCGGCGTACGCCGTCGGCACCGCGCGCAGCCGCTCCGCGATCGCCGCCCAGTCCTCCTCGGTCTCGGCCGGCGTGATCGTGAAGATCTCGCGCACCTCGTGCGGCGGCGTGACCATGTTGCCGACCGCGCGCAGACCCTCGTCGGCCTCGTGCACGGCCAGCTCCGCCGTCAGCCGCTCGCGCAGCAGGCGTGCGCACCGGCGCTCGGCGTCACTGTCCGCGCCCGGCTGCTGTTCCGCCTCGTCGAGCCGCGCGAGCGTCGCGCGAATCAGCTCCGCACGGGCCTCCTGGCCCGCCGGCGAGGTGTCCGGCAACCTGCTGGAACTCTCCTTCACACCCAGGTACGTGCCGGTCACGGGGTCGAGGGCGACGAGATCGTCGACATAGGCGTCGGCGACCGCACGGGGCAGGGGACTCTTCGTGTCAGACATGCCGACAATCTTGGTACGGCGCGGAGGCGGCGTCAGCTGCTTAACGGGCATTTGAGCCTTACGTCGGCCGGATTCCGCTCACGGCGTGATCCACCTTCGGGAGGTCGCCGGCGCAGCACGGAGACTCAGGGCGTGGACCGTTCGACGTCCGGCGGGAGCAGTGGGCCGCACTCCCACTGCTGGAAGATCAACCGGGTCTCCACCCGCGCCACCTCGCGCCGCGACGTGAACTCGTCGATGACCAGCCGCTGCAGATCCGCCATGTCCGCGACCGCGACATGCACCAGATAGTCGTCCGGCCCGGTGAGGTGGTAGACGGTCCGCGACTCCGGCAGCGCCCGGATCCGCTCCACGAACGGCCCCACCAACTCCCGCCGATGCGGCCTGACCTGCACCGACAACAGCGCCTCCAGGCCGCGCCCCAGCTTGGCCGGATCCAGCCGCAGTTGATGACCGAGGATCACGCCCGCGCGGCGCAGCCGCGTCACCCGGTCCAGGCAGGTCGACGGCGCGACCCCTACCTGCGCGGCGAGATCCCGGTACGTCGTCCGGGCGTCGTTCTGCAACAGCCGCAGGAGGTGGAGATCCACCGGATCTAGTACGACGGATTCGGCCATTGTTCGAACGTAACACGGCGCCCGATCTCCAGGGCCCGGCCGATGTTCACTCTGATCTCCATGAACTCAGCGAGCACGCACGCGTACGACCACGCACGCACCACGCCGAGAGCACTGGCCACCGAGGCCGTGCACGCCGGCCGCGACGACCTCGCGCGCCTGGGCCTGCACGCCCCGCCGATCGACCTGTCGACCACCTACCCCTCGTACGACAGCCGCGGCGAGGCCGCCCGCATCGACGCCTTCGCCACGGACGGCGCCGAGCCGGAGGGCCCGCCGATCTACGGACGGCTCGGCAACCCGACCGTCGCCCGCTTCGAGACCGCCCTCGCCCGCCTCGAAGGCACCGAGAGCGCGGTCGCCTTCGCCAGCGGGATGGCCGCACTGACCGCCGTGCTCCTGGTCCGCGCCTCGATGGGCCTGCGCCACGTCGTCGCGGTACGACCCCTGTACGGCTGCAGCGACCATCTCCTCACCGCCGGGCTGCTCGGCACCGAGGTCACCTGGGTCGACCCGGCCGGCGTCGCGGACGCGCTGCGCCCCGACACGGGCCTGGTCCTGGTCGAGTCCCCGGCCAACCCGACCCTCGCCGAACTCGACCTGCGGGCCCTCGCCCACGCCTGCGGCTCGGTCCCGCTGCTCGCGGACAACACCTTCGCCACGCCCGTCCTGCAACGCCCGGTCGAGCAGGGCGCCCGGCTCGTCCTGCACAGCGCCACCAAGTACCTCGGCGGCCATGGTGACGTGATGGCCGGCGTCGTGGCCTGCGACGAGGAGTTCGCCGGGCGGCTGCGCCAGGTCCGCTTCGCCACCGGCGGCGTCCTCCACCCCCTCGCCGGCTACCTTCTGCTGCGCGGCCTGTCGACCCTCCCGGTACGCGTCCGCGCGGCCTCCACGACCGCCGCGGAAATCGTCCGCCGCCTCGCCGCCGACCCGCGCGTCGCCCGCGTCCACTACCCGCGCATCGGCGGTGCCATGATCGCCTTCGAGGTCCACGGCGACCCGCACGAGGTCATCGCCGCCGTCCGACTGATCACCCCGGCCGTCAGCCTCGGCAGCGTCGACACCCTCATTCAGCACCCGGCCTCGATCAGCCACCGCATCGTGGAGGAGGAGGACCGCCGGGGCGCCGGTGTGAGCGACCGGCTGCTGCGGATGTCGGTGGGGCTGGAGGACTTGGAGGACCTGTGGGCGGATCTGGACGGGGCGTTGGGGATGGGGGCCGAGGTGGCGATGGGGAAGCGGACCGCTGACGAGAGGGCCGTGCTGTCCACGAGGCGGGCCTGAGCACTCGGGCTGATCCAGGTCACCAGGGTTTCATGCCGGTCCGGTCACCGGGGCTGATCCGAGTTGCTCGGGCGTGCGGGGCTGTGTGACCACCGCCCCGCAGCCGCGCCTTTCAGGAGGCGCGGGGAACTGCGCGACCAAGCCCCCACGCACCCGCACCCGACAACGGCTCACAAGCCCCCGTGTTGCTCCGTCATTCCAACCGGTCGTTCACGACGCCGCGCCGCACGCGCAGCGGCCGCCCCCTCGTCCAGCCGCGCGGTGATCACCAGCGTCCCCTCCTCGATCTGATAGTCGAGCGGCAGCTCCAGCCCCCGCATCGCCGCGACCATCCCCGTGTTGGACGACTGCGTCACGACGTACACGTTCTCGCAGCCCGTCTCGGCCGCCATGTCCACCAGCCTGCGGAGCAGCTCACCGCCGATCCCGCGCCGCTGCCAGTCGTCCTCGACGAGCAGCGCGATCTCCGTCTCGTCGCCGTCCCACAGCAGATGACCGAGGCCGACGAGGCGCCCCGAGGCGGTCTGCGCGGCGAGCGTCCGTCCGAAACGGGGACTGAGCAGATGCCTGAGATACCGGTCGGCGTCGCCCACCGGTCCGTGGTACCGCATGCTCAGCGTGCGCGCGGAGCACCGCTCGTGCATGGCTTTCGCCGCCCTCAGGTCCCCGACGTCGGCGCGCCGCACCATGATGTCGTTGCCCTCGGGCAGCGTCAGTACGTCCTGGCCGCGCGGGATCCGCGGCCCCAGCCGCGCGTCCAGTTCCACCAGCGCACGCGCCCGTGCGAACTCCGTCGGCGTGAACGGCAGATACGGCCGCTCCACCGTGATCACCCCGCCCTCCGGCGCCCGCAGCCGCATCACCGTGTCCTCCAGGGCCCCTTCGACCGGGGCGCTCTCCTGGGCCCGGCCCGAGCCGGGAGCGGTGGCGGGCAGCGAGCGGATGGTGCAACGGCCCAGCAACTGCCGCAGCGCGAGCGGGAGTTCGGCCGCGTCCAGTGCCGTACGCGTGGCCAGGCCGAGGATCCGGGTCGGCGCGTCCACCAGGTCATGGGCGTCACCGCGCTCGATCCAGGTCCCGGTGCCGCCCGCCTCCGACACGGCCCTGCCGATCTCGGTCGCCGACAGCGCCTCGGGCGCCCGGAGCAGGAAATCGTCCACCGTGCCCTCGGCCAGCGGATGCGTCTGCAGGCTCAGGATGTCCACCCTGTGCTCCGCCAGCGCCGTGCACAGCACGGCCAGCGAGCCCGGTTCGTCCTTGACCGTCGTCCGCATCCGCCACATCAGGGCCGCACCGGTGACCACCGGGGCCACCGCCTCGGACGGCCCGGCCTGCTGCCCATCGGAGAGCGGCGGCCGGGCGCCGGTATCGTTCGTCGGCGGCGCGTGACCGTGGCGCCGTTCCCACCAGCTGCGGAACTCGGCCGTGGCCGACAGGAGGCGGTGGTGCATCGGGCGGCTGTTCCGCGCCCGCTTCGCATCAGACATGTCTGGAGTCATGTGGCCACTGTGAACGAATGGTGTTGCGTGATCACGAACGCTTTGTGACTGACCGGTAAAAGCATCGTTCCGCACCTTTTGTTGCTTTTTGTATGACTGATGCTGTCGGAACCGATGCCTACGGTGACCGTAGAGGTCAGACCGCCGCACCCCCCTCCCGTTCCTCCAGTGCCGTACGCAGCCGACGGGCCTGGCTCACCAGCCGGGACGAGCCCCGGCGCTCCGCCGCCTCGGCGAGATACGGCAGTTCCCCGCGTGCCCCGGATCGCTCCGCGCATTCGGCGGCGACGGCGACCAGCTCCCCGAGGCCACGGGCCGGCGTCTTCGCCGCCCCCTCGCCCGCGAGTTCGGCGAGCAGCGGCGGCAGTGCCTCCCGCAGCACCGACCAGGCGGTGCCGTACGCCCCGGTCGCCGCGGCCGTCCGTATCGCCTCGGCGAGCCGTGATGGCTTCACGCTCCCGAGCACCGCCAGTTTCCCCAGGTCGGCGCCCAGCCGCTCCGCGTCCAACTGCCCCCGCGCCGCCAGCACCAGCAGGGCGTCCACGGCGGCGAGCCGGTCCTCCGGCCGCCGCGCGCCCAGCCCGTACGCGACGCAGAGACCCACGGCCGGGCCCGCTTCGCCCTCCGCCTCGGCAAGCGCCGGCAGGAACGAGAACCCGGCCTGCGCACCGTCGTCGACGACGCTCATCGAGAGATCGCGCAGGACTCGCCCCGCCACGAGCTCCGGCCGGTTCGGCACCATCGCCAGCCAGTGCCGCCAGTTCGTGTCGTTCCAGTGTGGGCAGTACGAGCGCTCCGCGTACACGGTCAACGGGCGGCCCAGCCGACGGAACTCCGGCGGGAACGACTCGCTCCGCATCTCCGGCAGTTCACCGAACTCCACCAGCATCCGGGGCCCGGCCGTCCGGCTCCGCTCGACGGGCTGGGACGGCACGTCGGTGAGCAGCCACTCGGCCAGCCGCTCGCCTTCTCTCGTGCCCAGCTCCCGGGCCGCCGCCGCGGCGGACACGAGCGCGGCCGTGTCGTCGCGGCGCACGCGGAGCCGGGCCTGGGCGAAGTCCGCCTCGCCCGGACGGGCACCCGACTGCCGGTAGCTGTCCAGCCGCGCCACCAGTTCCGCCGGTTCCAGCGAACCGGTGCTCCAGGTGGGCGTCGACAGCAGGAACGGCAGCGGGTCGGTGCGGATCCGGTACGAGATCTCCCGCAGCCGGGCGTCGAACGCCCAGAGCAGGCCGTCGTGCACACAGCCGGACGACGCGCCCGCCGCGTGACGCACCGGACGCAGCGTCTCGGTGTCCACCCGCTCGAAGAGTGTGGCGATGACGAGTGCCAGGCCGTGCGGTGCGGTGCGGAAGTGCTGGTTGAGGGACGCCGTTCCCATCCCGTCCCACCAGCCGCGCGCCGTCGTCGTCCCGAGCGCCTCCACCAGCGCCTGCCGGTCGCGATGCGCATGTCGTACGAGCCCGTCCAGTATCCGCTCGAACACGGCGCCCTCGTCGCGTGCGGCCAGCAGGGCGCCGACCTCCTCGGTGAGTTCGGCCAGTGTGTCCGGCGCGGGAGCGAGCCGCGTCGGCAGGGGCACGGGCGGCAGCAGCTCTTCGTACACCTCGGGGGTGGACCCCGCGTCCGCGACACCGAGGAGCTGCTCGGCCCGGGAACGCAGGCCGGGGCTCAACTGGGACGCGGCGTCGGCGATCTCGCGCCGCACGCCGATCGCGTCGGCGTCGCCGTTCCCGGAGTTGGAGTTGGAGTCGGCGTCGGCGTCGGCGTCGAGGCCACCGGCGTCGAGGTCGCCGAGGTGCCGCTCCACCAGCCTCAGCGCCCTTTCCTGTACATCCGTGTCCTCGTGGCCGAAGGCCTGGGCGACCGCGGGCAGCAGCTCGGGCGACGTGGACGGATCCTGCTTGAGCACCTTGCCCAGCAGGACGAGCTGGGCCCGGACGAGCTTCTTCTCGGTCCGGAAGAGCACCGCGCCGGACAGCTCGGCGAGTCGTCGCGGCCCCAGCTCGCCGTCCAGGGCGAAGCCCGCGAGGACGGACTGGGCGTGTGCGGCCACCGTGGAGGGAGCGTCGGAGCACAGGGCCGTCCAGTCCGCGATCCGCTCGCGCTGCTCGTCCCGGGTGAGGTCGAGCGCGGTCAACAGGCCCAGGAAGACCTTGTTGTCCGCTGTGGAGCCACCGCCCCGCAGCAGCCTGGCCAGGCACCCGTCGACCATGACCTTGCGGTCCAGGAGACCTGCCCGGGTCAGCCGGGTCAGGGCGTACGTCCAGTTGTTCGGGCCGTCGCCGTACCGCCAGTCGCTGCGGGCGCCGATCTCCTCGATCTCGAACAGCGCAGTGACGAGCTCCCCGAGATGCGGGTCCTTCCGCAGATTCCCGATGACCGTGCCCCCACTCGGGCGCGCCCCGTCGATGTGGTTCATCCAGCCGCGCACATAGGCCTCGGACGTGGGCACCGGGCAGCCCGAGAGCCGGACGAGGCCGGCCATCAGCTCGTACGGGACGTCGGCGGAGAGCGGGCGCTCGGCCAACCGGTGCACGAGGTCGGCGAGCCAGGCGGGATTGCGGTCGCCGAGCACGTCGATCAGGACCGGAGGCGGTGCCTGCCGCCAGCGCAGATCGGATCCGGTGAGCCAGGTCGCCACGGCGGCGGCACCCGTCTGGCACGCGGCGCCGGCCGCGTGCAGCGCGGGATACGCCCGCTGAGCCGGGAACTGCCAGTCCTCCGCCCGCAGCTCCTTGCGCAACTGCCTCAGCTCCGGCATGCACGCGCGCCGTTCGGCATCCGTCATACCGTCCACCAGCGCGACCAGGCCACTCAGGTTCCCCGACCGCACCGCCCTGATCAGTGACTCGGCACTCATCGTGCACCCCCGTCGATCCGTGCCCCGCCGACCGGTCCGGCGTCGGCCCGTGTTCCATCCGGCTTCGTCCCGGCCCGGGCTCCGTCCGAGGGCCCAGGCGCGGGCGCCGCAGGCCGCCCGGTCGGTGTCCCGACCCGTTCGGCGTGGATCTCGCCCCCGCCCGGCTCCGCCGTGGCGCCCCGGCGGACCATGCGCACCGCCAGAGCGTGTTTGCAGGGGCCGCGGCCGCCCCGGTACTTCGCCCACCAGAGGCAGGAGCAGCTCAGGGTGCCCGCGCTGTCCCGTACCCGGTGGACGTGGCCGTCCTCGGCGGTGACCGTGCCGAGGCCGCCGTCCAGACGGACCGCCCCGGCGGCCACCAGGGCGCGGGCCGAGCGCAGGCGGGGGTTGTGGCGCTCGACGCGGTCGGCGTCGTAGGGGAGTTCGCGGTGGAAGTACGCGGCCTCCGCCGTGTCGTAGCCGACGCGGCCCGAGGTGCCCAGCCGGGTCAGCGCCACCCGCACCCTGTCGACCGGAAGACCGGAGGCGGCGGCGAGGTCCCCGACGTCGACGCGCGGCTCCCAGGCGAGCAGGACCGCGATCAGCTCCGCGTCCTCGGCGGCCTCGTCGGTGGCCAGGGCCTCCAGCACACCGCCCTCGCCGGAGAAGCCCCGCCCGGCCTCCGGGGACAGTGTGAGGGTGAGCCGCATACCGGGGAGCACGACCTCCCAGGCACTGGCCAGGGCGGCGTCACCGGCGGTCGGTGGGCCGTAGAGGCGCAGAGCCGTGGCATGGCGCAGGACCCGCTGCAGGGCGACCAGCCGTTCCGGGCCCGGCAGACACACCGCGCCCGGGACGGGGCGGGTGGTCGGCCGCAGGGCGCGTCCGGCGGGCACGACCCACTGGGCGCCCCGCGAGGCCCCGCGCGCGCCCCCACGCGGCAGTGACCGCAGGAACCGCACGGCCTCGGCGGCGGGCAGCTCGGCCCGCAGGTCGAACCCGGCCGCGATCACCTGGGCCTCGGCGAAACCGCGCAGCCAGCGGTCCGGCAGCGGCACCTTCTTCTCCACCACCGGACCGTCCAGTGTGGTCACCGCCAACTCCTGCGGACCGACCCGCAGATGGAGCGGATCGTCCCCGCCGACCCGGGAGAGCGCCTCCCGCAACGGGTTGTTGACGTCGACATTGGTCGTGCCGTGCCCGACCTCGCCGCCGTCGAGGCCCGGGTCCAGCACGTCCAGGCGGGCGTAGACCCCGCCGCAGCCCGAGAACGACTCGAACCGCAGCCGGTCCCCGTTGCCCGTCACCACCGGATCCAGTGAGGCCCGCGACTGCTGCTGGAAGTACCGTGCCGCGGCCACGTCGGCCACCGCCAGCAGCCCCGCGGCGGCCACCTGAGGAGAGGTCAGGAAGCCCGTGAAGAACCGCGGATGGTCCTCGACCCCCGTCGGGGTCGTACCCCGCGAGGTCTCGAGACCCAGCCGGTGTCCGCCCGCCACGGACTCCAGCACGGAGGGTCGGGTGTAGGCCACGGCCTGGAAGGATCGCGTCATGGGAAAACCGTAGGAGCGACCACTGACAACCGGCCCTGACCTGCGAAAAAGTGACCGTGAGGCGAGGGCCGACGAGCTGTTGAGACGGCCGATCGGCGGGCGGTGGGACGACTGCGGCGGGCGTGATCGGCTCACGCCCCGCGGGTCACTGACCGACGAGACCCGGCTGGAGCACCTTCGTGTACAGCACGGTCCCGTCCTGCTCCCGCAGCCGTACCGTCAGCTCCCCGCTGTGGCCGTCGATGTCGACCTCGCCGAAGAACTGGTAGCCGCCAGCCGGTGACACGTTCGCCGTGGCCGGTGCCTTCACGAACACCCGCTCGGGGCCGAAGGTGTCGTCCAGCGCGTTCGCCGGGAAGGCACCGGCGTTGAGCGGGCCGGAGACGAACTCCCAGAACGGCTCGAAGTCGGTGAAGGCGGCCCGCGACGGCTGGTAGTGCTGCGCGGAGGTGTAGTGCACATCGGCCGTCAGCCACACCGTGCCGGTGATCTTCCGGTGCTTGACGAACCGCAGCAGCTCGGCGAGCTGCAGCTCCCGCCCGAGCGGCGCGCCCGGATCGCCCTGCGCCACGGCCTCGATGTTCGGCTTGCCGTCCCCCGTGTCCGGCACGACCAGACCGAGCGGCATGTCGGAGGCGATCACCTTCCACACCGCGCGCGACCGCGACAGCTCCCGTTTGAGCCACTGCAGCTGTTCGGCGCCGAGAATACCCACCGGGTCGGTGGTCCGGGTGCCGGGCGAGTTGGCGTTGCGGTAGGTCCGCATGTCCAGCACGAACACGTCCAGCAGGGGGCCGTGGCGCAGCACGCGGTGCACCCGCCCCTCCCGGGCGCCCGGCCGCAGTGTGGAGATCGGGAAGTACTCGCTGAACGCCCGCCGCGCCCGTGCCGCCAGCACGTCCACGCTCTTCTCGGTGTACCGGGCGTCGGTGAGGATCTCGCCCGGGTACCAGTTGTTGGTGACCTCGTGGTCGTCCCACTGCACGATCGCCGGGACCTGGGCGTTGAACCGCTTCAGGTTCTCGTCCAGCAGGTTGTAGCGGAAGTTGCCCCGGAACTCGGCGAGCGTCTCCGCGACCTTGGACTTCTCCTCGGTGGTGACGTTCCGCCAGGTACTGCCGTCGGGGAGCGCCGCCGTCGCTGCGATCGGGCCGTCGGCGTAGATCGTGTCACCGCTGAACAGGAAGAAGTCCGGGTCCAACGCGCCCATCGCGTCGAAGATGCGGTAGCCGCCGCGATCGGGGTTGATCCCCCAGCCCTGCCCGGCCAGGTCGCCCGACCAGACGAACCGCGCCCCGGAGCGTCGCTTCAGCGACGTCGTACGGAACGTGCCGGTGACCGGCTCGCCGGTGCGGCGCGGGTCGTCCGGGTCGGCGAGCAGCACCCGGTAGTGGATCTGCTCGCCCGACGGCAGACCGCGCAGCCGCGTCGTACCGGTGAAGTCCGTGCCGGCGCCGAGCAGCGGACCGTGCCATCTGCGCGGGTTGCGGAACGACTCGGTTGCGGACGTCTCGACGATCATCCGCGCCGGACGGTCCGACCGCACCCACACCAGCCCCGAGTGCGCGGTCACGTCCCCGGCCTGCACACCCCAGCCGGCCTTCGGCCGCCCCGACAGGGCGAGCGCCGGCACCGAACCGAGCGCGACGGAACCGGGCAGCGCCAGCGCCGCCGACGCGGCGAGCGAGCCGCGCAGCACGCTGCGGCGACCGGGCAGGGAACTCGGCGGACGGTGTGACATGAATGCGCCTCCAGTGACGGATCCGGCCAATGTGCACAGCCACAACTACTGGTGCGCCGCAGCGCACACGGAAACGGCAAGTGAACAACTGACCGGGTGCCGGAGGAAGCACCGACGCCGCGTGAGATCTCGGGAGGGTGTGCGTTGTCGGGCGCGGGTGGGTGGGGGCGTCCCGCGCAGTTCCCCGCGCCCCTTCTCAGGGGCGCGGGGAACCGCGCGACGGGGTCCGGGACGGAGCCCCGAGTCTGTGACGGGGGCCGAGGGGGCGCGCAGCCCCTGGGGATGGGACGGGTAGGGGCGGCGGGGGCGAGAAACCCGTGGGTCAGCCGACCGCCGACGCCAGCACCCCCACCCCCTCCCGTATCCGAACCGGAGACAGATGCGCGTACCCCAGAACCAGCCGCACCCCCTCGTCCGGCACCCGCCCGTACTGAGCCAGCCCCCGCACGGCGACCCCCGCAGTCGCCGCCCGCTGCAGGAACCGGTCGAGCGGCCCGTACCGATCGGGCAGCGAGACGATGACATGCAGCCCCGCCGCGATCCCGGACACCTCCGCCCCGGGAAAGTGCTCGGCGAGCGCGGACACCAGCGCGTCACGCCGCTCCCGATACGCCCGCTGACACCGGCGCAACTGCCGGTCGTAGTCGCCCCGCTCCACGAACCGGGCGAAGAGCGCCTGGTCGATGCCCTATGACCAGTACGTCAGGCGCTATGACCAGTACGTCAGGCACTTCATCCGCTAAGCCTGACGTACTGGTCATGCGGGGTTCCTTCCGTACCGGGACGGTCGCAGGCGACGGGATGCCCCAGATCCACGGTCCGTTTGCGCTCGACGGCCTCCTCCGCCAGAGACGCCGGTACGAGGAGCCAGCCGAGCCGCAACCCGGGTCGGAGTGGCCCTGGGGTCGGGGGCGTTGACCCGCCGCAGGTCAGCGGCTCCCGTCGAGGATGACGCGCGCGACGAGGGCGGGGTCGTCGTTCATGGGGCAGTGGCCGCAGCCGGGCAGCCGCACCAGGCGGGCGCCGGGGATGACCCGCTTGGCGCGGAGGCCCTGCCGGCGTACGAGCAGCCAGTCCCGTGTGCCCCAGGCCACGGTGATCGGAAGGCCGGGGATGTCGTCGGTGAACAGGACGCTGCCGCCCGCCCGGAGGGTCTCGTCGAACCCGGTGGCCCCTGCCAGTGCGAGCGTCTCGGCGACCACCGCCTCGGGTGAACGGCGGCTCGGACGGGCGTAGATGGTGCTCGTGAGGGCGGTGCGGCCGGCCGCCGAACGGGAAAGCCGCTCGACCAGCGGCAGCGGCATCCGCCGCGAGATGTGCCGCATGGTGAGCAGGATGCCGAACGCGTAGCGTCGCTCGGCCTCGTTCCAGAACCCGGCCGGGGACAGGGCCGTGACGGAGCGTACGAGCTTCTCGCGGCCCAGTTCCAGGGCGAGCAGGCCGCCGAGGGAGTTGCCCGCCACGTGCGGGCGGTCGAGTTCCAGGGCCTCGCAGAAGGCCCCGAAGACGGCGGTCGTCGTGGGCAGGTCGTAGCTGAGGCCGTCCGGCAGCGCGGGGGACTCGCCGAAGCCGGGGAGGTCCACGGTGATGACCTCGCGTTCGGCCGCCAGGATGTGCGTCACCGGGTCCCAGGCCTGACGGTGGTGGCCGATGCCGTGCAGCAGGAGCAGCGGCTCGCCGGTGCCCTCGCGCGTGTAGGAGACCGTCACGGGCCGCGGGCCGAGCGGGGAGGGGACCTGGAAGGAGACCGTGGCGGCGGACATGGTGCAGCTCCTCGTCTGGGAGGTGGGCGCGCCGAGGCACGACGTTCATAGACAGCTTGTCAGCAACTGCTACCGGCGGGTAGTCCCTGTGGGTAACAAGCCCGCGCGTGCCGGGAATCGCCTGGACAGGGTCGCGTCCCTCGGGGTGGGATGGAACGGTGACCACCGACATCGGGACCGACGTCTTCGAAGAGCACCGCCCCGTCCTCATGGGAGTCGCGTACCGCATGCTCGGCCGGGTCGCCGACGCGGAGGACGTGGTCCAGGAGGCCTGGCTGCGCTGGTCCGGCGCCGACCGGTCCGACGTGCGCGAACCTCGCGGCTACCTGGTCCGTGTCACCACCCGGCTCGCGATCGACCGGCTGCGCCAGGTGCAGTCGCGCAACGAGGCGTATCCCGGTCCGTGGCTGCCCGAGCCGTACGTCACCGACTACGGGGCCACCGTCCCGGACACCGCGGAGCGGGCCGTCCTCACCGACACCGTCTCGCTCGCCGTCCTCGTCGTCATGGAATCCCTCTCACCCCTGGAACGCGCGGTGTTCGTGCTCCGGGAGGCCTTCGGCTATCCGTACGCCGAGATCGCGTCCATGATCGACCGCGCCGAGCCCGCCGTCCGCCAGCTCGCCGGGCGCGCCCGCAGACATGTCGACGAGCGGCGCCCGCGCTACGAGGTCGACCCGGTTGAACGCCGTGAGCTGACCGAGCGGTTCCTCGTCGCCGCGGCAGGCGGTGACCTGGACGGCCTGATGTCGCTGCTGGCCCCCGACGTCCGTCTCGTGGGCGACGGCGGAGGCCTGGGCAAGGCCCCGGTGCGCGTCCTCGAAACCGCCGACAGGGTGGGACGGTTCCTGCACGGCGCGGCCGGCAAGGGCGTCCAGGACGTCTCGTTCCGCTTCATGGAGATCAACGGCGGCTTCGCGGCGGTCCTCCTGTCCGGCGGCAAGGTCGACAGCGTGTTCCAACTCGATGTCGCCGACGGGCGTATCCAGTGCGTCTACATCGTGCGCAACCCGGAGAAGCTGCTCGGTCTGACGGTGGACCAGTAGTCCGTTCGTGCCCGCTGCGGCCCCGTTCGTGTCCCGTTCCTGTCCCTGGTCACTTCACGGCCGTGAAGTGCTCGATGAACGCTGTCGGGCGTCCGGCTCGTCGGGCGCCCGAGCGTTCGATGATTGGTCTTGACCAAGGGTGGGGGCAGGCCTATGGTCGCAAGAAAGTGCAACAACCTTTAATAAACAAGGGCGCTAAAAACGTCGCCGGACCACCGGCGAAGCAGCGGAGGACAGGGTGGGGACCCAGCAGCTGGAATCGGTGCCGGAACCGAAGTACTGGCATCTGAAGACCGTGCTCAGTGAGGCATTGGACTCCGAGTTCTCGGTGGGAGAGATCCTGCCCAACGAACGTGATCTCGCGGCCCGCTTCGGCGTGGCCCGAGCGACCCTGCGCCAAGCGCTGGAGCAGCTCGAACTGGAGGGCCGGCTGCAGCGCCGTCGCGGCGTCGGCACCACCGTGGCGCCCCCGCGCGTGGGCGTCGCCGTCGGCACCGAACGACACGCGTGGCCGGGCACCGTCGGCGACACCTGGCAGGCCGTGGACTGCACGTCCTCGGCACCGCCCGCCGCGGTCGCCGACATCCTGGAGAGCGTCCACGGCGAGCAGGTGCACATCGTGCGCCGCTCCCGTGTGTCGCACGGTCAGCCCGTCGCCGCCGAGCTGCTCTACATCCCGGCGGACTCGGTGCCCGCCCTCTCCGCCATAGACACGCCCTCCGGTGCCGCACGCGCGCGTGCCGTGCTGCGTGAGCTGCAGCGCCTGGAGCTGGAGGGGCAGGACCGGTCGGTGGAGCTGGGCTCCGCCCGCGCCGACGACGCCAAGGAACTCGACCGGCTGCCCGGCGCGCCCGTCCTCGTCGTCACCACCCGCTTCTATGCCGAGGGGCGCACGGCGGCCGTCTCCATGGCCACCTACCGCGCCGACACCTGCCGTCTGACCTTCGGCGACTCGGGCGGCGTCGAGATCCACCACGGCCCGGAG
Source organism: Streptomyces europaeiscabiei (assembly GCF_036346855.1). Lineage (NCBI taxonomy): Bacteria > Bacillati > Actinomycetota > Actinomycetes > Kitasatosporales > Streptomycetaceae > Streptomyces > Streptomyces europaeiscabiei. Next base: position 1,651,772 of record NZ_CP107841.1, on the reverse strand, counting down.
CGCCGCGCGTCCTGACGACGCCGGCAGCCCCTGCGAGCCGCAGAACGCCGCGCCCCGGGCATCCGGGGCGCGGCGTTCTTGTCTCCGCAGGTCGGCTCGGCCCTCATGCCGGAGAACCGGCTCGGCGTCGCGCCGTCACCGTGCCCTCCACCGCGAACAGCTGTTCCTCGACATGGTCCAGGGCCAGCCGGAGCGCGCCCATGGCGACGGCCGCCTCGCCCAGCCGGGACAGGGCGACCCGGGGCGGGCGCAGGCAGTAGCGGGCCAGCTCGTGACGGAGGGGGTCGAGTACGTCGTCGATGCCGGTCGCCCAGCCACCGACGACGACGAGCTCGGGGTCGAGGGCGAGGACCAGCGCCGTCACGTCGTGGACGAGCCGTTGTATGAAGCGGTCGACGGCCTCACGGGCCCGCTCGTCGCCCTCGCGCGCGTGCTTGAAGACCTCGGCGACCGCCTGCTCGTCGAGCGGATGCAGGGGCTCGCCCGTGGTCGACAGCAGTGCCTCCGGGGTGGCCTCACGGCCCAGCAGGTGCAGCGCGCCGATCTCCCCGGCCGCGCCGCCGTACCCCCGGTGCAGCCGTCCGCCGATCAGCGAACCGGCGCCCGGGCTCAGCCCGGCCAGTACGAACACCACGTCGTCGGACTCGGCGGCGGCGCCCTTCCAGTGCTCGGCGACCGCGGCCGCGTTGGCGTCGTTCTCCACCAGGACGGAGCACTTGAAGGAGCGGCTCAGCCGCTCGCCCAGGTTCAGGCCCGTCCACTCCGGCAGGGCCGAGCACAGGCGTACGGTGCCGTCGGCCTCGATGATGCCCGGACTGCCCACGCCGACCGCGCGCAGCGAAGCGCGCGAGACACCGGACCTGCGGAGCAGCTCGGCGACGATCGAGCGCAGCCGCTCCAGCCGGTCGTCCGCCGACGCCGACTCGGAGACGTCCCTGGACAGCGAGCCCAGCACTCTCCCGTCGAGGTCCGCGAGCAGCGCGGTCACCTGGTGCGAACCCACGTCCAGACCCAGCAGATGGCCCGCCTCGGCCCGGAAGCGGTAGTGCCGTGCCGGGCGCCCCTGCCGCCGGGCGGCGCCCTCCTCGGCGGCCCGCTCGACCACCAGCCCGGCTTCGACCAGCCCTTCGACGACGCCCTCGACCGTGGGCCGCGACAGCCCGGTGACCGTGGTGATCTCGGTGAGCGTCGCGTGGTCCGTGGCCCGCAGCGCGTGCAGCACCACGGCCGAGTTGATTCTTCGGAGCAGAGAAGGATCTCCGCCGGTCAGTCGCCCCAACGCCCGTCCTCCCAGCTCGCGCCCGTGTTTGCCGGATCGTACTCGCCGGGATGGGCCCGGGCGAGTGCCTGCCGCGCCCGACCTGCCGACGGGGCGGCCCTGGCCCGCGTCCGGCCCCGGCTCAGCCGGGTGCCACGAACCCCGACTCGTACGCCGCGATCACCGCCTGCGTACGATCCCGCGCCCCGAGCTTCGCCAGTACGGCGCTGACGTGCGACTTCACCGTCTCGGTGCCGACGATCAGCCGGGCCGCGATCTCCGCGTTCGACAGGCCCCGGGCCATCAGCCGCAGCACCTCCGCCTCGCGCTCGGTCAGCGCGGCCCGCTCCATGGCTGCCCGCGCCGCCCGGTTGCCCACCCCGTCGCCGTACTCGGCGGCCAACTGCCGTACCGAGGCCGGGAACAGCAGTGACTCGCCCTCGGCGACCAGCCGTACCGCGTGCACGATCTCGGCCGGCCGGGCCCGCTTCAGCAGGAAGCCGTCCGCGCCCGCGCGCAGCGCCTCGTACACGTACTCGTCGTTCTCGAAGGTCGTCACCACGAGGATCTTCGGCGGCTCCGGCACGGTCCGCAGCACCGCCCGTGTGGCCTCGATGCCGTCCAGCAGCGGCATCCGCACATCCATGGCGACGACGCTCGGCCGCAGCTGCCGCACCAGCGGTATGACCGCGGCACCGTCCGCCGCCTCCCCGACGACCTCGATGTCCGGCTGCGCCTCCAGAACGGCCCGTAGACCGGCGCGTACGAGGGGTTCGTCGTCGACGAGCAGAACGGTGATCGGGGGCATCCCGCCAGCGTAGATCAGCTCCTTGAGGTCGAACGGTTGTTCAGCCAAGCGGCAGTTCGACGCGGACCCGCCAGTCACCCCGGTCGGGACCGGTCGACGCCCGGCCGCCGAGCAGCGCAGCCCGCTCGCGTATGCCACGCAGCCCGCTGCCCCGGCCGGGACCCGGTATCTGCGCCGTCAGCGGATTGCGGACCTCCAGGTCGAGGCCGCCGTCCGCGACCGCGATCCGCACCCGGACCGGGACGTCGCCCGCGTGCCGGAGCACATTGGTCAGCGACTCCTGGAGGATGCGGTAGCCCTCGCGGGAGACCGGGCCGGGTACCGTCTCCAGCGGTCCCGACAAGACGGCGTCCACCTTCGCGCCGGAGTCCCGCGCCGACTCCAGCAGCCGGTCGGCCTCGGTCAGCGTGGGCCTGCCCCGAACGGGCCGGTCGGCTTCCCGCAGCACTCCCAGCACCCGCTCCAGATCCTCCAGCGCGGCCCGGCCGGTGTCCTCGATGGCAGCCAGCGCACGGTCGGTGAACGCCGGATCCCCGGCTGCCCGCGCCGCGCCGGCCTGTACCACCGCCACGGTCAGAGCGTGCCCTATGGAGTCGTGCAACTCCCGGGCGATCCGGCTGCGTTCCAGCAGTTGCTCGGTCCGCTCCTCAAGGGCGGCCAGCCGCTCAGCCGCCGAAGGCCCCAGCAGGCGGCGGGCGACCACGGTGATCAGTTCTCCCAGACCTACCACGGCGGCGAACGCCACGACGAGGGTGACGGGTGCCAGGAAGGCGTACGCCCAGTGCGGCTGAAGACCGCGAAGCACCGGGTTGTCCTGCGCTTCGTGACCCGACGCGATGAGGACCAGGTCATGGGCGAGGATGGGCAGCCAGGCGGTGGCCGCCAGGGCCAGCGTCCCGAGGACCATCCGTACCTCCAGCCAGAGCACCGTGCGGAACCGGTCCCGCCAAGTGGCCGCCCGCCCCACAGAGATCCCCGATCCCTCCTCCTCACCCGGCGTCAACAGCAACCGCGCCTGCACCCCCTCGCCCAGCCGAACGGCGGGGACCAACCCGAGTGGGATCAGGAACAGCGCCGGCACCCACGGGCGCGTGGGCATGATGAACATCCACAGGCTGACGATCAGCATCGGCACCCACAGGTGCAGCAGGCGCGTGTACGTCGTCCCCTGGATCACCGAGCGCAGGAAGCGGGCCATTCGGTCATCGTGCCAGCCGCCACCGACAACGGGCCTCCCCCGGGCGGGGGAGAAGCTCTCCACCCACGGGGGAGGCCCGTCATCCCGCCGACGGTCAGGCTGGGCCCATGACCAGCATCGACGTGCAGGACCTCACCAAGGAGTACGGCACCGTCCGCGCGGTGGACCACCTCACCTTCCGTGTGGAGCCCGGCCGAGTCACCGGCTTCCTCGGCCCCAACGGCGCCGGGAAGTCCACCACCATGCGGCTCGTCCTCGGCATGGACCGGCCGACCTCCGGCACCGCCACCGTCGGCGGCCGTGCCTACGTCGGCCTCGACGAGCCCCTGCGCCATGTGGGCGCCCTGCTCGACGCGCAGGCCGCGCACGGATCACGCACCGCCCGCGATCATCTGCGCGGGCTCGCGGCGAGCAATCGCGTGGCCCCCGCCCGCGTGGACGAGGTACTGGAGGAGACGGGCCTGGCGAAGGTCGCGCGGCGCCGGGTGAAGACCTACTCCCTGGGTATGCGCCAGCGCCTCGGCATCGCGACGGCCCTGCTCGGCGATCCGCCCGTCGTCCTGCTCGACGAACCGTCCAACGGCCTCGATCCCGAAGGGATCATCTGGATCCGGGAGTTGCTGCGCCGCCTCGCCCGCGAAGGCCGGACCGTCCTGGTCTCCAGCCACCTCATGAACGAGACCGCTTCCTTCGCCGACCACCTGATCGTCCTCGGCCGCGGCCGCCTTCTCGCCGACACCCCTATGCGGGAGTTCATCCACGCGCGCGTGCAGCCCCGCGTACGGGTGCGCTCCACGGACATCGACGCCCTCACCGACCTCCTGGCACGGCACGGCTACCGGACGGCGGAGGGCGAGCAGGGAGGCCGGACCGTGTTCGACGCGCGCGTGGACGACATCGGCCGTATCGCCTCCGGCGTCGGCCTGCCGATCCTCGAACTCGCCGCCGAGGAGGGCACCTTGGAGCAGGCCTACCTCGATCTGACGGCCGCAGAGGCCGAGTTCACCGCCGCTTCCTCCGCGGCTGACACTCCCGCCCAGTCCCAGGAGGCCTGACCATGGCGTTCGCACCCGTCCTCCACTCCGAGTGGATCAAGATCCGTACCCTGCGGTCGATGCGGTGGGCCCTCCTCGCGGTCGTCCTCGCGACCGCCACCTTCTCCGCGCTCGCCGGACTCGACTCCGACAGCCCCGGCTTCGATCCGCTCTTCGCCGCGTTCTTCGGCGTCAACTTCGGTCAGGCCGCGGCCGTCGCCTTCGGTACGACGGCCGTCTCGTCCGAGTTCCAGGGCGGCGCCCTCAGACTCTCGCTGGCCGCCGTACCCCGCCGGGGCCGGTGGTTCACGGCCAAGGCGGTCGCGACAGGCGTACCGGCCCTGGCCGTCGGTCTGCTCTCCGGATGCGTGAGCCTCGCCGTCGGCAAGACCGTCCTCGGCGACAGGGCGAGTGGACTCTCGGCTGCCGAGGGCCTGCGCGGCGTCGTCGGCTGCGGCGTCTACCTCGCTCTGATGGCCCTCCTCGCGGCCGGCCTGACCGCCCTCCTGCGCAGCGGCGTGGCCACCCTGAGCATCCTCATCCCGTTCCTGCTCATCGTGTCCTTCGTCGTCGGGGGAGTCTCCGGCGGCATCGCGGACTTCCTGCCTGACAAGGCGGGCCAGGTGATCCTCCACGAGACGTCCGACGGCGCGCTCGGCCCTTGGAGCGGCCTGGCGGTGACGGCGCTGTGGTCGGCGACCGCGCTGGCGGCGGGTGCGTGGAGTGTGCGGCGGCGGGACGCCTGACGCCGCGCCACATTGTCAGTGGTGCGCGCTCTACTGGGTGCATGACCGTCGCGCGACATCTCGTCACGATCGACCGGCTGCGCTCCCAGGAGTTCCCCGCGGCGCACGGCCGGTCGGACACCGGCACGGCCGGCCGGTCCCGGCTACCACGTCGCCGAGTCAGGGACGAGCGGGGACTTCTGGGAGGCCGACGGCACGCGACGGGAGGAGCCCGAGGGTCAGTTCGAGGCGGACAGGGACGTGCTGTCGGAGCGCGGCTCGCGGAGCGCTGGGGACCGCCGGAGGTCTTCAGCCTGTGGAGCGTGTCCGGCCGTTGTGAGGAGGGCGAGGACCTACCCGAGGCACGGGGACCGCTCGGCTCGCATGTGGCCGATGTACACCTGTGGCAGGCGAACGGCCACGCCGCTGGGTGGCCCTCGGCATCTCCCAGTGGGACACGGAACTGCCGTTCCAACTTATCGCGCTGATCACGGAGATCGACCCACCGTGCCCGGCCTGCCCGCCGGGTCGAGCCCCGCCGGTCAGTTCTCCGCCGTCACCCGCAGCCGCCCGAACTCCTCCGCCATCGTCGCCGCCGTCCAGTGCGCGTTCAGCCCGCTGGGATTGGGCAGCACCCACACGCGCGAGACCCCGATCGTCCGCTCCTGCGGTCCGACGGCGGCCTTGCGGTCACCGAAGGCCGCCCGGTAGGCGGTCACGCCGACCACCGCGAGCCAGCGCGGCCGGAGCTCCTCCACCTTGGTGGTCAGCAGACGCCCGCCCTCGACGTACTCCTGCGCCGTCAGCTCGTCGGCCCGCGCGGTGGCCCGCGCGACGACGTTCGTGATGCCGAGCCCGTACGACGGCAGCTCGTCCTGCTCGGACGGCTTGAGGAGGCGGGGTGTGAAGCCGGCCAGGTGCAGGACGGGCCAGAAGCGGTTGCCGGGGCGGGCGAAGTGATGGCCGGAGGCGGCCGTCATCAGCCCCGGGTTAATGCCGCAGAAGAGGACCCGGAGGCCGTCCGCGGTGACGTCCGGCACCAGCCGGTCGCGGGCGGCCTCCAGTTCGGCCTGGGTCCAGCGCGTCAGAGGATCGCCCCCGGTGTGTAGCCGGCGGCCTCCGGGCGCTGCTTCGCGATCTCCTCGATACGGCCGACGACGACGGCGACCTGGTCGGCCGCCGCGCCCGTGAAGGAGAGCTTGTCGGCCATCAGCGCGTCCAGCTGGGCGCGGTCCAGCGGGATGCGGTCGTCGGCGGCGAGCTTGTCGAGGAGTTCGTTGCGCTCGGCACCCTGCTCGCGCATGGCGAGCGCGGAGGCGACGGCGTTCTCCTTGATGGCCTCGTGCGCGACCTCACGGCCCACGCCCGCGCGCACCGCGCCCATCAGTACCTTGGTCGTGGCGAGGAACGGCAGGTAGCGGTCCAGCTCACGGGCGACGACGGCAGGGAAGGCGCCGAACTCGTCGAGGACGGTCAGGAAGGTCTCCAGCAGGCCGTCCAGCGCGAAGAAGGCGTCCGGCAGCGCGACCCGGCGCACGACCGAGCAGGACACGTCGCCCTCGTTCCACTGGTCGCCGGCCAGCTCGCCGGTCATCGAGGCGTAGCCGCGCAGGATGACCATGAGGCCGTTGACGCGCTCGCAGGAGCGGGTGTTCATCTTGTGCGGCATGGCGGACGAACCGACCTGACCCGGCTTGAAGCCCTCGGTCACCAGCTCGTGCCCGGCCATCAGCCGGATCGTCTTCGCCAGCGAGGACGGCGCCGCCGCCAGCTGCACCAGGGCTGTCACCACGTCGTAGTCCAGCGAGCGCGGGTAGACCTGGCCGACCGAGGTGAACGCCTGCGCGAAGCCGAGGTGCCCGGCGATCCGGTCCTCCAGCTCCGCCAGCTTGGCGGCGTCCCCGCCCAGCAGGTCCAGCATGTCCTGAGCCGTGCCCACCGGGCCCTTGATACCGCGCAGCGGGTAGCGGCCGAGCAGCTCCTCGACCCGGCCGTACGCCACGAGCAGCTCGTCGGCGGCGGTCGCGAACCGCTTGCCGAGGGTGGTGGCCTGCGCGGCCACGTTGTGCGAGCGGCCGGCCATGACCAGCTCGCCGTACTCACCGGCCAGCCTGCCGAGGCGTGCCAGCACCGCCACCGTACGATCGCGGACCAGCTCCAGCGAGAGCCGGATCTGCAGCTGCTCGACGTTCTCGGTGAGGTCGCGGGACGTCATGCCCTTGTGCACGTGCTCGTGCCCGGCGAGGTCGTTGAACTCCTCGATCCGCGCCTTCACGTCGTGCCGCGTGACCTTCTCGCGCTCGGCGATGGAGGCCAGGTCAACGGTGTCGAGGACCCGCTCGTAGTCGGCGAGCGCCTCGTCCGGCACCTCGATGCCGAGGTCCTTCTGGGCCCGCAGCACGGCCAGCCAGAGCTGCCGCTCGAGCCTCACCTTCTGCTCGGGCGACCAGAGCGTGGCGAGCTCGGTGGAGGCGTAGCGTCCGGCGAGGACGTTCGGGATGCGGGGCTTGGCTGGCGCGGAAGTCACGTGTACGGATTCTACTGGCGATTCGTGCAGGCGAGCGCCGAGGGTCCCTTCGGAGGAACCTACGAAGGGACCGTCGAAGGACGTGCGAACGCCTGCGACGACCTGCGAGAGAGCTACGAAGAGGAGCCCGACGCGTCGGCGATCTCCGCCAGGATGTCCCCGTGGCAGGGCTCCGGCGCGCACCAGCAGGCCAGGGTCTTCCCGCGCAGCTCCGGCACCAGGGCCAGCAGCTCGGGGTCGGCCATCAGATACTCCCGGTACTTCGCCATGATCTCGGCCCGCGTCCCGTCGCGTTTCTTCTTCTCGGTGTCGTACTGGAACGGGTTGAACAGCGGATGCTGCGGCAGGTCCCAGTGGCCCATGGTCCAGCGGCGGCCGATGTACACCAGGTCGCCGGGGGCGAACTCCAGCCGGGGGCCGAAGTCGCGGATGCGGCCCTTGAGGTTGATCACGGTCGTGGTCACACGTGCCTCCCGGTTCGGCGGCTCCCTACGCTAGTGGGCCTTCGTACGGCAGCAACTCGGGTCTCTTCGCGGACATGCCGTACCCGGACTGGTGGTCAACCAGTCCGGAGCGCGGGGGCGACAGCGAGAAGCACCGCTCGTGCGGCCTCCGAACAGGCATGTTGCCCGGAATGCGGGGCCGGCTCAGCTCGGATGCCTGACCGGTACCGGCGGCGGATCGCCGATCTGGCCGTCGGCGGTTCGGGAGTGGCAGAACAGGAGCTGCTTCGGCGAGGTGCTCGTGAACAGGGATTGGTCGTAGTCCCCGTAGCGCTGCGCGACGTCGAGACCGGCCAGCCGGCAGAGCGCCAGGAGTTCCTCGGGAAAGAAGCAGCGCATGCTGACTTTCTTGGTGCGTACGCACACGCCGTCGCGTAGGTAGTCCAACGTGAAGCGCAGCACCTGGGCGGCGGCGTCGTAGCCGGTCGTCGCTCGCACGTCGAGCCTGGCCCCGTCCCGGTCCGCGACCGACTTGTGGTGGTAGGGCGACTCGGGGAGCCGGCACAGCTTGGCCATGTCGGGGTTGAACACGTCCAGGATCAGGGTCCCGCCCGGTCGCAGTACGTTTCGCGCCGAGGCGAGGAAGGCGACCACGGAATCCAGGTCGTGCAGGTGCTGCATCGCGTTGGTCGCCGAGAACACCAGGGCGAAGCGCCTGTCGGAGCGGATGTCTCGGCAGTCCTGTTCCAGCCACTCCACTGCCAGTCGCTCGTCCTCGGCCCGCTGACGGGCACGCGCGAGCATCGAGGGCATGATGTCGAGCCCGGTGATCTCGACACCCGCCCGCGCGATCGGCAGGGTGATGCGCCCGGTTCCGCAGGCCACCTCCAGGACCGGACCGCCCGCCCGGACCGCTTGGCCGAGGAAGAACGGGATGTCGTGGGTGCGCGCGGCGAACTCCTGATCGTAGAAGTCCGCATCGTCGTATACGGCCAGGTCCTCCAGGGGCTTCATCGCGCCGCCGTCGGCGGCGGGCCGAAAGCGTCGGCAAGGCTGGTCAGGATGGAGCCGGACCAACTGCTCTCCCCGAACACGCTGACCGGCACGGCGAGCACGCCGCACTCACGCCGGAGCGTCTCCGCGGGGATTTCAACCGGGAAGAAGTAGTTGCCGGGACACGTCCGGCTCGCCGTGGGAATCGCCCCGAGCACCTCGTCCGGCAACCGTTCGAACAGCCGCTCAGCCCGTGCGGCCAGTTCGTCGACGACCTGCCGGGGTACGTCGCTGTGCTCGGTCAGCAGACGGTCGGCGAGCCTCAGCTGTGCCGGCGTCGGCGGATCAGCCCGGAACGCTTCGGCCAATTCGGCGTGCGCCGGACCCAGCAGGACCACGCCGAATGTGCGGGGCCACAGCCATCCCTTGGTGACCGAATGCAGTAGGACCGCACGACCGGTGTCCAGCAGTACCCGTGTGCCTGCAGCGAACGGGGCTCCCAGGTCGTAGACGCTGTCGATCAGCAGGCGACGGCGGGGTGATTCCCGCAACCACGAGATCACCGTGGCGCACTCGGCATCGGACAGGTATCGGCCGAGCGGCTTGCTGGGGTTGGCGAGCAGCAGGTATTCGGGCCGGTCGTCCGCCGGCGACCTCGGCAGAGCAGGCGCCGGCAGTGTCGGGTAGGACGCGGGCGCCAGGCCCGCAGCGCGGGCCAGCTCGAAGTAGACCGGGTACACGTCACTGGGCAGCCACAACCGCGCCTGCACGGCGCGCAGCCAGTGGAACACCACACCGAGCCCGTGCCGGACCCCGCGACAGACCATGGCGTGGCCGGACCACTCTTCCGGCAGCTCGAAGCGCCCCAGCCAGGCACGGGCGAGATCGCACCGGTGCACCGTACTCATGTCGGCCGGCGGTGCCGGTCGCATCGGAGCGAGCGCCCGGTACACGTTGGTCTCGGCGGAGTCCAGAAGCGACGAGGAAGCACTGAGCCGGCGCTGCCGGAATTCCTGGAACTCCTCGAACCTCACGCCGCCGCGCCTTCCGGCACGATCTCGCTGGCCCGGTCTTCCAGGGAGGCGTAGCAGCGTCCGTCGGCCATGACGTTCCAGCTGCGGGCGATCCCGCTGGTGCGTTCCCAGAGCAGGCTGGGCTCGGTGTAAGCGGCGATCCGTATCGGCCGCCCGTCCCAACTGCCGTGGTAGACCGGTGCCCCCCAGGGCAGGCGGCTCGCCAGTTCGAAGCCGTGCTGCTCGGCGAACCGGGTGACGACGGACAGCGACACCTGGTGCTCTCGGCTCCACACGTTGGCGGCGCGGTCGAAGTAGAGCGACTCGGTGCTGGTGGATACGTAGAGCTCCTTGAAGCAGACTTCCTCGACACCGAGAGCCGCGGCCCACGAAAGGTAGTCGGCGACCCCGGCCGCGTCGGCGACGCCGCCGTGCTGGAGCACGCAGATCAGCCTCGTCCGCAGCCCCGGCCAGCGGTCACGTTCCACGCGCCAGGTGTCGATCACGGATCTCACCGGTGTGCGCAGCATCATCAGCCGCTCGCTGACGGCGTCGTCGTGATGGTGCCGGGAGACCGCCAGCACGCTCAGGCCCGCGGCGCTCAGGGCTGCGAGGCGGTCGGCCCGGTCAGCGTGCAGGCCTTTCGCCAGGGTGTGCGCGTTGGTGATCAGGACGACCTTCGGGAAGGCCGCCGAGCAGGCGGACACCAGTCGCAGCTGCTGTTCGAACGGTATGAGCGTGGGCTCCCCGCCGCCGGTGATCACCGCACGCTCGGCGCCCGCCGCACGGGCGAGCTCCAGCCACTGGGCGACCGCGTCCCACGGGACCCGGGCCGGCGCCTGGTCGCTGGAGATCGAAGCCGAGGAGAAGCAGAACGAACACCGGGCCTGGCAGGCGGAGGCGACCGGCAGAAGCGACACCGAGCGCGGTCGCGTGTCGGCATAGCGACGCTGTGCCGATCCGTGCAGGTGCAGGGAGGCCGCCATCGCATCCTCGACGGTCGTCGGGCGCACAGTGAACTCGTCGCCTGCCTGGTCGAGCTCGTGGACCGCTGACAACCGGATGCGAGCCTCGTGCAGTTCCATACCGAGACCGGTCGACAGGTTGGGCACCAACTTGTCGGGGTCCACCGTGGTTTCCAGCACCAGCAGCCGGTCGCCGGGAATGGCCAGGCGGTCCAGCAGGCCCCGCGCCTTGGCGATGCCGATTCCCAACTCCGCGCGGGTCAGCAGGTGGAACCGGTCGGGATAGGTACTCTCCGGAATCCCGGCCTTACCGTAAGCGAACGCGTACTTGTCGAAGCCCTTCGCGAAGTTCGACAGCACGATGACGTGGAAGCGCTGGTCGCCATGGTTCATGTCGTCATCATGCAGGAACGGGACCCGGACGACACGGGCCGAACTGCAGGCGGAACGCGGTGTCCTGATCCGATCCGTCGTCAACGTACGCCCCGCCCTGTCGCTGACTTTCAGGAGTGCGGTGCTGGGTTGTCAGGCGACGGACAGCCCGTGCCACCAGTGATTGCAGCCGCCGGAACAGAAACGCTCGCGGCGCCGCGCGTCGGCAATCGTGAGCACGGCGATCAGCAGCCTGAACGCCTTGCGGCGTTCGTCGAGAGGCGTGAGACCGGCGATCTTTCCCAGTTGCTCGTCCATCCGGCCTCGTGAGATCAGCACTGCGGGCGTATGCGTCGGGCGCAGCTCGGCACGGCGGATGCTCTCCGGTGCATCCTCTGTGACGGCGCGCGCCTGGACGCAGTGACGGCGCAGGAACAACAGCACCTCGGACTGCTCTTCGTGGCCGAGGCTGTCGAACCATTCGATGCCCTCTGGCATCGGGCGCAGCCCCTGCACGAGCTCGTTGAGCAGGACGTCGCGTTCGTTCATGACTGCTTCCCGTGGGACGGCCGCCGCTCCGTCGCGGTGATCAGGATGCGAGCAGCACTGCCGGAGAGGCCGCGCCTTCGGCATCGTCGGCCCAGCGGGTGGTCCGAAGCGGGTGCACCTGGTCGAGGAGGATGCCCTCGTGTGCCAGGTCGAAGCCAACGCCCCGCGTTCAAGTCGGCGCATGGCAGCCGGGCGGGGCTCCGGGTCAGGGCTCCACCCGTCGCCAGCCCGTCACAGGGCCGGGATCTGTGGGGTCGACAGGGGTGATCCAGAAGGCTTTGCCCAGCTCAGCGCTGAACTGGGCGCCTGTCCGGCCGTCCCCCGAGGAGCGGCCCGTGAGGCGACGGACGATCCACGGCAGCAGGAACTGTCGGGCGAACCGCGCGTGGGCCACCTGCCGGGCGGTCCACCCGGGCGGCGACGTCACGGGCATCGGCGTCCGCCACTCCGCGTCCTCCACGTCGTAGCCGAGGCTCTGCCAGACCGCTTCGGCGACCCGGCGGTGCCCGTCGGGTGTCAGGTGCAGCCGGTCCACGTCCCACGTACGGGGATCGGCCAGCGAGGGAACGCCGTACAGGTCGACGACGAGGGCGCCGTGCCGGGCGGCCAGCTCGTCGATGCAGTGGAACAGTTCCTCCATGCGTGGCCGGAACCGCTCCAGAACGGGCCCCTGACGACCGGGGCTGCGCATCAGGACGAGCTGTTTGCAGGAGGGGGCGAGGCGCTCCACGGCCTCTTCCAGGAGAGCGCGCACCCTGCCCATGTCGCACTTGGGCCGGAGGGTGTCGTTCAGGCCGCCGACCAGCGTGATCACGTCCGCCTCCATCGCGGCCGCGGCCTCCACCTGCTCGGCGACGATCTGTCCGATCAGCTTTCCGCGCACCGCGAGGTTGGCGTACCGGAAGCCGGGCGTCCGCGCGGCCATGCGGCCCGCGAGGAGATCCGCCCAGCCCCGGTACGAACCGTCGGGGAGGAGGTCGGACATGCCCTCGGTGAAGGAGTCGCCGAGGGTGACAAGGCTGGAGTATGTGGGATTCGTCTGCATGGCGGAACGATGCTAACGCGTTCACATACCTGGTGGTCGGTCGGCCTCCCCGGTCCGTCACCCCGGCCCCCTCGCCTGGCCCGCTCCACCTCGGGCGGGGCCCCGGAAGGTCACACGGTCGGCTGTCCGAACAGCTCCCGCAGCACGTCCTCCATGGTCACGATGCCCGCGAGCCGCCCGTCCTCGCCCAGTACGGCCGCCAGGTGCGTCCGGCTGCGCCGCATCGCGGAGAGCACGTCGTCCAGCGGTGTGGTCTCCCTGACCCGGGCGATGGACCGCATGTCCCGGACGGAGAACGGCACGTCGCGCGGCGTCGCGTCGAGCGCGTCCTTCACATGGAGGTAGCCCACGATCCGGCGCCCCTCGTCGACCACGGGGAAGCGGGAGAACCCGGACTCGGCCGACAGCCTCTCCAGCTCCTCCGGGGTGACACCCATGCCCGCGTAGACGACCCGCTCCAGCGGGAGCACGACGTCGCGCACGGGCCGGCGGCCCAGCTCCAGCGCGTCGCGCAGCCGTTCCTGCGCGCGGTCGTCGATGAGTCCGGCCTTGCTGGAGTCCCGGACCAGACGGGCGAGTTCGGTGTCCGAGAAGGCCGCCGTGACCTCGTCCTTCGTCTCGATCCGCATCAGCTTCAGCAGGGCGTTGGCGAAGGCGTTGATCGTGAAGATCACCGGGCGCAGCGCGCGCGACAGCGTCACCAGCGGCGGGCCGAGCAGCAGGGCGCTGCGCACCGGCTCCGCGAGGGCGATGTTCTTCGGCACCATCTCGCCGAGCAGCATGTGGAGGTAGGTGGCGAGTGCCAGGGCGATCACGAAGGACACCACGTGGCCCGCGCCCTCCGGCACGCCCATCGCGTGGAACAGCGGTTCCAGCAGGTGTTCGATCGCGGGCTCCGCGACCACACCGAGAACCAGGGTGCACAGGGTGATGCCGAGCTGCGCGGCCGCCATCAGCGCGGACACGTGCTGCAGACCCCACAGCACGCTGCGCGCCCGCCGGTCGCCCTGCTCGGCGTACGGTTCGATCTGGCTGCGGCGTACGGAGATCAAGGCGAACTCGGCGCCCACGAAGAAGGCGTTGACGACCAGCGTCGCGAAACCGATCAGCAGCTGGACGGCGGTCATCGCGTCTCCTCCTCGTGCTTCTCGTGCCTCTCGCGCTTCACGCGTTTCTCGTACTCCTCGTGCCCCTCGTCGGAGGCGACCGGCGCGTGCAGCAGCACGCGTGCGGCCCGGCGCCCGGCGGCGTCCACCACGTCGAGCCGCCAGCCGACGACCTCGACGGTGTCCCCGACGGCCGGAATACGGCCCAGCTCGGTGGCGACCAGGCCCGCCAGCGTCTCGTACGGTCCGTCCGGCGCGCGCAGGCCCACCCGGGCCAGCTGGTCGGTGCGGGCCGAGCCGTCGGCCGAGTAGAGCTCGCGGCCGTGCTCGTCGGTGCCGACGGGGGCCAGGTCGGGCGTCTCGTGCGGGTCGTGCTCGTCCCGCACCTCGCCGACGACCTCCTCGACGATGTCCTCCAGGGTGACCACACCGGCGGTTCCGCCGTACTCGTCGATGACGACGGCCATCGTGCGCTTGCCCGAGAGCCGGTCCAGCACCCGGTCCACGGTCAGCGACTCGGGGACGAGCAGCGGCTCGCGCAGCAGCTCCGCGACGGAGGTGCGCAGCCGACGCTCGGCGGGCACGGCGAGGACGTCCTTGATGTGCACGGTGCCGACGACCGAGTCGAGGCCGCCGCGGTAGACGGGGAAGCGGGACAGGCCCGTGGCCCGGGTCGCGTTCGCCACGTCCTCGCAGGTCGCCTGCGCGTCGAGGGCGATGACCTGGACGCGCGGGGTCATCACGTTCTCCGCGGTCAGATCGGCGAGGTTCAGCGTCCGCACGAACAGCTCGGCGGTGTCCGCCTCCAGGGCGCCCTCCTTGGCCGAGTGCCGGGCGAGGGCCGCCAGCTCCTGGGGGCCGCGCGCGGAGGCCAGTTCCTCGGCGGGCTCGATACCGAAGAGGCGTACGAGACGGTTGGCGGTGTTGTTGAGGTGGGTGATGAAGGGCCGGAACGCGGCGCTGAACCAGCGCTGCGGGTTCGCCACCTTCTTCGCCACCGGCAGTGGCGCGGAGATCGCCCAGTTCTTGGGCACCAGCTCGCCGACGACCATCAGAACGACGGTCGACAGGGCCGTACCGATCACCAGCGCCACCGAACTCGACGCGGAACCCGGTACGCCGACCGCCTCCAGCGGGCCCGCGATCAGCTTGGCGATGGACGGCTCGGCGAGCATGCCGACCACCAGGTTGGTGACGGTGATGCCGAGCTGGGCACCGGAGAGCTGGAACGTCAGATTCCGTACGGCCTTGAGGGCGCCGGCGGCACCCCGCTCGCCGCGCTCCACGGCCCGCTCCAGCCGGCCGCGGTCGACCGTGGTCAGCGAGAACTCGGCGGCGACGAAGGCACCACAGATCAGCGAGAGCAGCACCGCCACCAGAAGGAGGAGCACTTCGGTCATCGGGTCACCTCCGTCCCATGATCGGGCAGGGGCGGGAGGATCGCGCGATGTCGTGCACCGGCTCGGCCACGTGGTGCACCGGGGCGGGTACTGGGAGGCTCGCCCATGGGCGGACGCTCACAACCTTTCCGTAGAGGTTGACTGGTCCACCCATGGTAAAGGACCGGCAAAGTGCCTCCTCGCCGCCTCGGTGCTCTCCCGGCCTCAGCCCCCGAGCGGCTTCACCCAGCGCCGCCACTTCTCCTCGGGCGCGTACCCGGCCGCACGCCAGGCATGCTGGGCCGTCTCGTTGCGTACGAGCACCATCGCGTCGCCGCGCCGCCCGCCGAGCCGGACGAACCGCTCCTCGGCTGCGGTGAGCAGCGCCGAGCCGATGCCCTTCCGCCGCCGCTCGGGGTGCACCGCGAGCCGGTACAGATGGCACCGCCAGCCGTCGAAGCCGGCGATGACCGTGCCCACCAGGTCGCCGTCCAGCTCGGCGAGGATCAGCGTCTCGGGGTCACGGGCCACCAGCCGTTCGACGCCCTCGCGGTCGTCGCTGATGCTGGTGCCCTCGGCGGCCACCTTCCAGAAGGCGAGGACGGCGTCGAGATCGTCGGGCGTCGCGGCCCGTATGCGCAGGTCGGTCATGGCGCGATCCCATCACGGGGGCCGGACGGCGACCTGGAATTCCAGGATCCGGACAGTGACCGCGCGATGGCGGACCGGACCGGACCCGCACCGACCCCGCTCACCCGCATCATCTGCCGTGCAGCGCCTCGACGACCTTCGCGAAGATCTCCATGTTCGGCTCCAGGACGGTCAGATACGAGAATCCGTACCGCTCCCGCTGTGCCAGCACCTGGTCGACGATCTCCCCCAGGGTTCCCACCAGGACCAGCGGCAGCTGGAGTGCCTGCTCCTCGCTCAGGTTCGGGAGGTGGCCGAGCCACGGCCGCACGGCGGCGGCGCGGTCCTCGGCGAGCTCGACGATCTGGATCAGCAGGTTCAGTTCGGCGGGTTCCTTGCGCCCGGCGGCGAACTCCCGGTACCGGCCCACCCTTTCGTCGAGTTCGTCGGCGGTCAGCGGTTCCAGCTTGCCGCCCGCCACCGTCCGCGCTCCCGTGAACGCCGCGATGTCCGCGTGCTCGGCGGTGATCCGCAGCATCCGGTCGCCGTTTGCGCCGATGAGCAGCGGCACCCGGGGCCGCTGCGCCGGACGTGGTTCGTGCTCCTCGGAGCCGAGAAGCCGGTCCAACTCCTCGACGGTGCGCAGCAGATGGTCGACGCGCTCGCCCGGCGAACCCCAGGGCAGACCGGCCTTCTCGTGCTCGGCCGGTACGTACCCGGTGCCGAGCCCCAGTTCCAGACGCCCGCCGGTCAGCGCGTCCGTGGTGGCGACCTCGCGTGCCAGCAGTGTCGGGTTCCAGAAGCCCGCGTTCAGCACGAACGTGCCGAGCCGCGGCCGCTGCGTCGCCTCCGCCGCGGCGACCAGGGACGGGAACGGGGCCGGCATGCCGAGATGGTCCGGGACCAGGATCACGTCGTAGCCGAGCTGTTCGGCGCGGCGGCACTTCGCGCGCCACTCCCCGGCCGACGTGGGGCTGAGTAAGTTGACTCCGAAGCGGAACGGGCGCGGCATGAACTCTCCTCATCTCAAGGGGACGTGAGCGGACATGCCGGTGAGTACATCACCGGTGTGCGTATGCCGCCAGCACAGGCACACGCCCGCCGCCGTCGCCCCGCGTGCACATTCCCGTGCCCGCCGCCGTCGCCCTGCGTGCCCTCTTACACGCCTGCCGGGGTCGTCCTGCGTGCGCTTCTCGTGCCCGCCGGGGTCGCCCTGCGTGCCCTCTCGCACGCCCGCCGCCGTCGCCCCGCGTGCACATTCTCGTGCCCGCCGGGGTCGTCCTGCGTGCGCTCTCGCACGCCTGCCGCCGTCGCCCCGCGTGCACATTCCCGTGCCCGCCGGGGTCTTCCCGCGTGCACTCTCACCTCCCGCCGCCACCGCCCGCGCAGTCTCACACGTCCGCCACCACCACCCGCGCGCACTCTCACTCGTGCGCGATGGCCGCCAGCACGTTCATCCGGGACGCGCGCAGCGCCGGCAGCAGGGCCGCCACGACACCCACGACCGCGGAGCCGATCACCACGGCCACGACCGTGCCCCACGGGATCGCCAGCGCCTTCATGCCCTGCAGGGCCAGCACCTGTTGCACGCACACCCCCCAGACCAGGCCGAGCCCGAGCCCGAGGGCCGCTCCGAAGACAGCGATCACCACCGACTCCAGCCGGATCATCCGCCGCAACTGCCGCCGTGCCAGCCCGATCGCGCGCAGCAGCCCGATCTCCCGGGTGCGCTCGACCACCGACAGGGCGAGGGTGTTGACCACCCCGAGCACCGCGATGACGATCGCCAGGCCGAGCAACGCGTAGACGAGATAGAGGAGTACGGCGATCTGGTTGCGGATCAGCTCCTTGTAGTCGGCCTGGTCGCGGACCTGGACCTGCGGGTACGC
Source organism: Streptomyces europaeiscabiei (assembly GCF_036346855.1). Lineage (NCBI taxonomy): Bacteria > Bacillati > Actinomycetota > Actinomycetes > Kitasatosporales > Streptomycetaceae > Streptomyces > Streptomyces europaeiscabiei. Next base: position 1,633,838 of record NZ_CP107841.1, on the reverse strand, counting down.
GTCCAGCGTCCGCTCCAGGTTCGCGCGGAGTTCGTCGGCGTCGATGCCGGACCCGGCGTTCACGTACAGCGCCGAGTCCTGCCCCTCGGGCACGTACTTCTCGATGGTGCCCATCCCGAAGTACAGCCCGCCCTGCACCCCGAAGCCGTCGGCGGTGTCCTGGTCGGTCAGCGCGGTCACCTTCAGCTCGGTGTTCTTCCCGGCCGGGAACCGCACCGGGATCGTGCTGCCCACCGTCACGTCGTGTTCCCGCGCGAACCCGGCGTCCATGGCGATGGCGCCGTCCCCGAGCGCGGCGGCGCTGTCGCCCCGGGCGTAGGTGACGTTCGCGACCTCGTCGAGCCGTGCGTCGTAGGCCGCGGCGGTCGTCTCGATCCGCTCGCCGTCCGGAAGCCGTACCGCGACCGGGGTGAACCGCTGCCGTACGACGAGACCGGCGCCGTCCGTGGCGCGGACCCTGTCGGTGACCTCCTGCGGGAACGGCATGAAGTTCTGGTTCTGGATGACGAAGTCGGCGCCCAGCGTTTTGTCGATCTCGTCGTCGAAGGACTTGGCCATCGACGCGCTGGCCACGGACATTCCGCCGACCAGCGCGATCCCCACCATCAGCGCGGAGGCGGTGGCCCCGGTCCGGCGCGGGTTGCGCAGGGCGTTGCGCTGGCTCATCCGGCCGACGGAGCCGAACAGCGCGGGGAACGCGCCGCCGAGGACCCGGATCACCGGCCGTACGAGCAGGGGTCCCGCGATGACGGTCGCGACGAGCGTGAGGACCACGCCGAGACCGAGCAGGGAGGCGGCGGAACCGGTGTCCGACGACACCGCGCACCCCAGGAGCGCGGCGGCACCGGCCGCCCCGACGATCCCGCCGGCCACCGCACGCACCTTCAGCGGCTGCCCCACCCCGGCTGTCTCGGCGTCCGAGAGGGCCGCCATCGGTGACACGGTCGACGCCCGTCGCGCCGGCAGATAGGCCGCCACGAAGGTGACGCCGAGCCCGACGACGTACGCCGCGACCGGCGTCCCCACGCCGATCACCATCTCGGTCGACCTCAGGTTCATTCCGAAGGCGCCCATGAGCTCGATCAGCCCGAAGGCCAGCCCGATGCCCGCGGCGAGGCCGAGCGTCGACCCGACCAGGCCGAGGAGCGCCGCCTCGGTCAGCACCGACCGCCGTACCTGGCGCCGGTCGGCGCCCAGCGCGCGCAACAGGCCCAGTTCACGGGTGCGCTGGGCAATGAGCATGGAGAAGGTGTTGACGATGAGGAAGATGCCGACGAGCGTCGCGATCCCCGCGAAGCCGAGCATCACGTACTTGATGACGTCGAGGAATCCGCCGAGCGAGGCCGCGGCCGACTCGGCCTGCTCGTCGGCGGTCTGGTACTCGTACGCCGTCGGCCCCAGCTCGTCGGCGATCCGGCGCTTGAGCCGGTCGTCGCTCACTCCGGGCTCGGCGGTCACGGAGATGGTGGTGGCGGCGTCGGCATCGCCCAGCAGCTCGCTCTGCGCGGCCCGGGTGTCCAGATAGACCAGCGCGGCGCCGGGGTTGGTGGTGGTGAAGGTGGCGATGCCGACGACCTTCACCTTGAAGGAGCCCGGCCGGGCGAGCACGGTCAGGGTGTCGCCGATCCGCACGTCCTTGTTCTTGGCGGTGTCCGCGTCGAGCAGCGCCTGGCCGGGGCCCTCCGGCGCGTGTCCGCCGGTCAGCTTCACCGGGCTGCGGTCGGTGAGGTACCAGTTGGTGGCGACGGTGGGAGCGCCGGTCGTCGGCCCCACCGACTCGTTCTCGCTGTCGACGACCGTGACGTTCTCGACGGCCGCGTCGACATGGGCGTCCGCGACGCCGTCGATGCCCGCGATCCGCTGCGCGAGCGAGGCGGGCACGGTCTCGACGGCCCCGGTCGGCAGCTGCCCCGTCAGATCGTCGTCCTTCGGGCCCACGGTCACATCCGCCGAGGTGGAGGCGAAGAGCCGGTCGAAGGTACGGGTGACCGTGTCCGAGAAGATCAGGCTGCCCGCGACGAACGCCACGGACAGAACGACCGCCAGCGCCGAGAGCAGCAGCCGGCCCTTGTGCGCGAGGAAACTCCGCAGGGTCGCCTTCAGCACGGCTCAGTCCTTGTCGAGGTCGATGGACTCGTCGGCGGGCCGGCCTGCGGACCCACCGACGGGGGCGCCCTCGCCGTCGAAGGCCGCCCGGCCGGTGTCGGACCCGGGGGTGTGGGGGTTGGCCCCGGAGAAGAGGCGCATGCGTTCCAGGACCGCTTCGGCGGTCGGGCGCTCCATGCGGTCCACGATGCGCCCGTCGGCGAGGTAGAGCACCAGGTCGGAGTGGGCGGCCGCGCCCGGGTCGTGGGTGACCATGACGACCGTCTGGCCCAGCCGGTCGACCGCCTCGCGCAGGAAGCCGAGCACTTCGAGCCCGGCGCGGGAGTCGAGGTTGCCGGTCGGCTCGTCCGCGAAGATCAGCTCGGGCCGGGAGGCGAGCGCGCGGGCGCAGGCGACGCGCTGCTGCTGGCCGCCGGAGAGCTGGGAGGGCCGGTGCCCCAGCCGGTCGCGCAGCCCGAGGGTGTCGATGACCTGGTTCAGCCACTTCTCGTCGGCCTTCTTGCCCGCGATGTCCATCGGCAGGGTGATGTTCTCGGCCGCGTTCAGCGTGGGAATCAGGTTGAAGGACTGGAACATGAAGCCGATCCGGTCCCGCCGCAGCCGGGTCAGGTCCCGGTCCTTGAGGCCGGTGATCTCGGTGTCCCCGAGCCACACCTGTCCGGCGGAGACGGTGTCGAGCCCCGCCAGGCAGTGCATCAGTGTGGACTTGCCCGAGCCCGAGGGTCCCATGACCGCGGTGAAGCGGCCGCGCGCGATGTCCACGTCGACCGAGTCGAGGGCGAGCACCGTCGTCTCGCCCGAGCCGTACGCCTTCGTCAGGCCCCGGGCGCGGGCGGCGATGCCGTCGGCTTCCGCGCGGCCGAGGGTGTGTTCAGCGGCAGCAGTGGACAAAACGGCCTCCAGGCTCGAACCAGTTCGAATTCCGGGCGCTCCCGGCCGAGCCTAGTGTGATGCAGGGCACAGCAGGAATCCCCCCGAAGTCCGAGGCCGTCTCCCTCGCAGGTCGGGCTTCCGGTATCGATGTAAGGGGCATGGAGATGGGCCCTCAGGGCTTTCGAGGGGAGGTCGGGCGAGTCCTCCGGGGTGGTGTGCGGCAAAGGCGCCCTTGCCTCCGCTAGCACTCCGGCGCTAGCGTCGAAGCATGGCCAAGACCCAGTTGAACGTACGGGTGGACGAGGACACGGCCCGGGCCGCCCGTGAACGAGCCCTGGAGCGCGGGATGAGTGTGAACCGGTACATCGAGGAGTTGGTCCGACAGGACACCGGCGAAGCGGGCCACACCTTCGTCGAGTCCGCCGCCGACTTCATGAAGCAGTACGAGGCGGTCTTCGCCGAGGAGTTCGGCAGCGAGCCAGAAGGCCGGCGCGAGGGACGTCACTGATCCCTTGAGTCAGCTCAGAATCGACCTCGCCTGGCTGCTGATGGTCGCCGAACGGAAGACGCCCGGAGATCCGCAGGTCATCGACTGGGGTGCCCTCGTCGCGGCCGTCGCCAGGCACGAGGCCGAGATCTTCGACGTCCCCGTCTACGACACCCCGCACTCCCGAGCCGCCGCCCTCCTGCAACTCCTCATGCACGTCCCGGCGTTGGAGCGCTCCAACGCCCTCTTCGCCTCCGCCGTCGCCTACGGCTATCTCGTGGCCAGCGGCGTCAAGGTCGTCACCTCCGCCGAGCAGGTGCGCGACCTGGCCAGACTGGTCAAGAGCGGCGAGGCCACCGTGCACGACATCACCCAGGAGCTGCGCCAGTGGAGTCTGTGACGCCGGGCCGCCGGGCCCGGCCCACCACGCAGTAGGAGCTGGGCAGCCGCGGCCCCTGCTCGGGCACCAGGATCTCCCGGACCGTGCCGATCTCGAACCCGGCGGCCCGGATCGCGCCGACCGGGTCGCGGGACACATGGCAGCCGCCGAACAGCAACGGCCACACCGTGGCGTCCAGCCCCCGCTGGGCGGTGCGCATCACCCGTCCGCCGCCCCGGCCGTGCTCGAAGAACCGCAGCTCATCGCCGGGACGCAGCACCCGCCGCACCTCGCTCAGCGAGCGCCGCAGGTCCCGCACACTGCACAGCACCAGTGACACGACGGCCGCGTCGAACGCCTCGCTCTTGACCGGCAGCGCCTCCGCCGCGCCCGGCACCACGTCCACCGGCATCTCGGCGCGCAGGGCGGACTCCAGGGCCAACTGCCGCAGGGAGTGCTCCGGTTCGATCGCCACCACCTCCGCGACCGTGGCCGGGTAGCGCGCGAAGTTCAGACCGTTTCCGGCGCCGATCTCGATGACCCGCCCCGACAGCCCGGCGAGCAGCTCGTCGCGCAGGGGGCCGATCCTCGGCTCCGCCGACACGCTCAGTCTCGCGTAGAACCGGGCGAAGAGGGGGTGGTGCACGGCGTCCTTCGTGGCGCGGGCGCGGGCCATGAGGGCCTCCCGAAGAGGACGGCAGATACTGCGATTGTCCCCCGGGAAGCACCGGCTCACCCGTCACGGCCCGGAGAAGCACCGGCTCACCCTTCGTGGACCAGGGCGGGGAAAACGGCTCACCCGCCGCGTGTCCCTGGGGAGGAGGCCACGCGACGGGCACGGGGTGTACGAGGTGTACGAGGTGTCGTCCGCCGGGAGGGTCAGGCGATGAAGGCCCGGACCTGGTCGTAGATGCCCTCGTCGTTGTTCATGTCGTTGTGCGAGACACAGCCGACCTCGACGTTCGTCGCGCCGCTGAGGATCGCCGAGGTGTCCGGGGTGAGCGCGTCGTCGCAGTTCGACCAGTAGCTGGCGTACGACACACTGCCCGGCGTCTCGTCACCCGAGTTGAGCGAGGTCAGGAACGAACTGCCGGTGTACATCTCGCCACAGGACGTGTAGAGCCACCGACACCAGCCGGCGACGGTCGTCCCGTGGTTCACACCGGCCGTGGAGACGAAGTCGTCCACGTACGCCGTCCCGCCGAGGTTCTTGAGGTAGTAACGGGAGCTGAGCGCGCCCATCGAGTGGACGACCACGTCGACCTTGGAGGCGCCCGTCGTGGCGAGCACGCTCTGGATCTTGGTCTTGAGCTGTGCGGCGGTCGTGGTGTTGGACTGACCCCAGTCGTAGGACCAGGAGTACAGCTCGGAGGACGTGTAGCCGTCGGCCTTGAAGTACGCGATCCAGTCGTCCCAGCTGCTGGACGAACTGCTCAGACCGTGTACGAAGACCACGGGATTGTGGGTCGCGGCCTGGGCCGAGGTCGTGGAGAAGGAGAGCGACAGAAGGAGCGTGGTGGTCACGGTCGCGAGGGCCGTGGCGATACGGCGCATGCGGCGCTGCATGGTGCCTCCTGAAACGGGTGGGGTTCGTCTGGAGTGTCAGGGGGGTCTACGCGCGCCGCATCGGCGAAATCGCCGGTCTTTACTGGTTGGTTAACTCGCAAGTAACGTGATGAGCGTGGTGACTCCGGTGAACCCCCCACAACTTCCGCATCGCTCGCCACCGCCCCCCATGAACGTGTGGTCGAGCCCGAACGCAGCGTCGGCCGTCGCGCCCACGCTGTCCGAAGGCGTGCGCGTACGCCTGCTGCACGCCGCCCACGGCGATCCGCGGGCCGCCGCGGAGCTCGCTGCCGCCCTGACCCGACGCCAGCTCACGGGCCTCGACCCGCTCCCCGCCGAGCCCCTGACGCTGGCCCCCGCCCTGCTGCAACGCCACCGGCGGGACGTACGGGCCCTGCCCGACGACACCCGCTTCCTGCTGCTCCTCGCCGCCGCCGACCAGTACCCGGTCGCGACCCACGCCTACGCGCGTGCCGTCACCGCGGCCCGGCTCGACACCCGCCCCCTCGACACGGCGGAGGCGGCGGGCCTCGCGCACGCCACCACCCGGGGCATCGTCTTCCGGGACGCCTGGACCCGGATCGCCGTGTACGAGTCCGCGTCCATGACCGACCGGCGCGAGGCCCACCGCCTCCTCGCAGCGGTCCTCAGCGGTGAGGGCGAGAGACCAGGCCGGTCCTGGCACCGGGCCGCCGCCGCCCTCGGACCCAGCCGCCGCCTCACCGCCGAACTCCGCCTGGCGGCACGGGTGGCACGTGCCATCGGCGACCCCACCCTCGCCTCCGCCCTCGCCGAACGCGCCGCCGCGCTCACCCCCGAACCGGCCGAACGCATGCCCCTACTGGCCCAGGCGGCTGCGGAGGCGTGGCAGTCGGGCGACGGCGACCGGGCCCGCCGCCTCGTCGCCGCCACCGACGACGACGCCCTCGGTGGCCTCCTCGCCCTGCGCGCGGGAAACGCGGCCGAGGCCTTCGACGCCCTGCTCACCGCCGCCGTCCGGCATGTCGGCGACCACACCCCGGACAGGGCCGCCCATCTGTTGGCACGAGCCACCGAGGCCGCCATCTACACGGGGGACCTCCGCCGCTGCCGGGAGGCCGCCGCCGTCGCCGACAGCCTCGGCATCCTGCCGCCCAGCACCCTCGGCGCACTCGCCGCCGCGTTCGAGGGACGCTACGACGACGCACGGGACGTCCTCGAAGCCGCCGCCGGCCGCTGCGGTCCCGGCGGCGACCCCACCCAGCTGATCCACTCCGGGATCGCCGCCCTCCTCCTCGGCGACCACACCCGCGCCTTCACCGCCACCGCCCGCGCCGCCGCCTCCGCGCGGGCCAGGGGAGAGACGGTCACCGTGCCGCAGGCGATGGAGTTCCGGGCCTACGCGGAGTTCTGGACCGGGCGCCCCAAGGCCGCCGAGGCCGCCACCGTGGACGCCCTGCGCCAGGCGTACGCCACCGGGCAGGACAACGGGGCCTGCCATCTCCAGGCAGCCCTCGCGATGTTCGCGGCCGTCACCGGCGACGAGCAGGTCTGCCGCGAGCGCGCCGAGTCCGCCCGTGCGTACGCCCTGGAACGCGGCCTCGGACTGCCCGCCGCGCTCGCCATGTTCGCCCTCGCGTTCCTCGACCTGAGCACCGGACGGTACGCCGCCTCGGCCGCACGCCTCCGCGCGCTCGCCGGCTTCGGCCCCGGGCACGGACACCGGGCCGTCCGGCACATCGCCACCCCGCACTACGTCGAGGCCGCCGTCCGCACCGGCGACACCCGGGTGGCCCGCGCCGCGCACGCCGACTACGACCGCTGGGCCCGCACCGTCCGCAGCGCCGACGACCTCGCCCTCAGCGCCCGCTGCCGTGCGCTGCTCGCCACCGGGGAGGAGGCCGTCGAGCACTACCGCACGGCCCTCGACCTGCACGCCGCCGGCACCCGTGACTTCGAACGCGCCCGTACCGAACTGCTCTTCGGCAGTGCCCTGCGACGGCTCCGCAACCGCACCGAGGCCCGCGACCGGCTCCACAGCGCCCTGGAGGCCTTCGACCACTTCGGCTCCCCGCACTGCGCGGCCCAGGCCCGCGCCGAACTCCGCGCCCTGGGTGAGCGCGCCTCCGCCGCCCCCGCCGCGGAGCACCTCGCGACCCGGTTGACGGCCCAGCAGCTCATGATCGCCCGCATGGCCGCGGACGGCGCGACCAACCGGGAGATCGCCGCGAGGTTGCTCCTGAGCCCGCGCACGATCGACCACCATCTGCGGGGCGTGTTCTCCCGGTTGGGGATCAGGTCGAGGATCGAGTTGGTGCGGCTGTTGGGGGAGGCGGAAACGTGAGGCCGGGGCGCGCTCCCTCAGGGGCGCGGGGAACCGGGCGATCGGCCACGACGAAACCCCCGGCGGGCCCCTCACAGGACCCCTACGGCGCAACTCCCGTGGCACTGAAGGAAACGGCATCCCACACCCCGCCCAGCGCCGGCGCCAGCCAACCCCCGGCCCTCGCCCGGAACTCGCGGGGCTCCAACGCCCCCGCCCCCGCAGGCACCGCCCCCAGCAGCGGAGCGTTCGCCACGACCGGCAGGTCCGCCAGGTTGCAGCGGGACGCCAGGTCGGGGGACGTGGGCCAGCTGCCGATGACCACGCCCGCCAACTCCACCTCGCGTACGGCGAGTTCGCGGGACGTCAGTTCGGTCGTGTTCAGGGTGCCCAGCCCGGCGGAGGCGACCAGGAGCACCGGCGCGCCGAGCAGCCGGGCCGTGTCCGCCAGCGTGCCGCCCGCCTCGTCGAAGCGGACGAGGAGACCGCCCGCGCCCTCGACCAGCACCAGGGCGTGGTCGACGGCCAGTTTGGCAGCGGCCTCGGCGACGTCCTCGGGGTGCACCGGAGCGAGGCCGGAGCGCCGGGCGGCGGTCGCGGGAGCCAACGGCTCGGGATAGCGGGCGAGTTCGCGGACGGTCACGGCGCCCGAGAGCCGGGCCACCTCGTCCGCGTCGCCGCGCTCGTCCGGCCGTACACCGGTCTGTGCGGGTTTGAGGACGGCCACGGACCGGCCGGACGCCAGGGCCACCGACGCGACGGCCGCCGTGGTGACCGTCTTGCCGACCTCCGTGCCCGTCCCCGTGATCACCAGGACCGTCATGTCATCCCTTTCCGTCATCCCGCCGTCGCCGCCGCGCACACCGCGCGCGCGATCCGCGCCACGTCCTCGTCGCCCGTGACGTACGGCGGCATCGTGTAGACGAGATCACGGAACGGCCGCAGCCATACGCCCTCGCCCACCGCGGCCGCCGTGGCGGCCCGCATGTCCACCGTGTGGTCGAGCTGCACGACCCCGATCGCGCCGAGGACACGTACGTCCCGCACCCCCGGCAGCTCGCGCACCGGCGCCAGACCTTCCCGCAACCCCGTCTCGATCCGCTTGACCTCCGCGAGCCAGTCCTGACCGAGCAGCAGTTCGATCGAGGCACAGGCGACGGCAGCCGCCAGCGGATTGCCCATGAAGGTGGGGCCGTGGGCCAGCACCGGCACCTCGCCCCGTGAGATCCCGTCGGCCACCCGGGCGGTGCACAGGGCCGCCGCCATGGTCAGATAACCACCGGTCAGCGCCTTGCCGACGCACATCACGTCCGGTGTCACCGCCGCGTGGTCGGCGGCGAACAGCGCTCCCGTGCGGCCGAACCCGGTCGCGATCTCGTCGAACACCAGCAGCACGTCATGGGCGTCGCACGCCTCGCGCAGCACCCGCAGATACGCGGGGGAGTGGAACCGCATCCCGCCCGCGCCCTGCACCACGGGCTCCACGATCACGGCGGCCAGTTCGCCGGCGTGCCGCTCGACCGCCGAGCGCAGCAGCTCCGCGTACGACTCCTCGTACTCGGTCGGCGGCGTGTCCACGAACACCTGGTGGGGCAGGACGCCCTGCCACAGCTCGTGCATCCCGCCCTCGGGGTCGCACACGGACATCGGCTGCCAGGTGTCGCCGTGATAGCCGCCGCGCCAGGTCAGCAGACGCCGCTTGCCGGGGCGGCCGAGCGAGCGCCAGTACTGCAGGCACATCTTGACCGCGACCTCGACGGAGACCGACCCCGAGTCGGCCAGGAACACATGCTCCAGCCCCTCGGGAGACATGTCGACAAGGTGCTTCGCCAGCCGCACAGCGGGCTCATGGGTGAGCCCGCCGAACATGACATGACTCATCCGGCCGAGCTGCTCGCGCGCCGCCTCGTTGAGCACCGGGTGGTTGTAGCCGTGGATGGCCGACCACCAGGACGACATGCCGTCCACCAGCTCACCCGAGCCGTCCGCGAGCTGCAGCCGGACCCCGCTCGCCGACTTCACGACGAGCGGTTCCTGCCGGCCCGGCATGGGCCCGTACGGATGCCACACATGCCGCCGGTCCAGCTCCAGCAGCTCGGGCACGCCCAGGTGGGGCGGGCCGGGCAGGTCGGGCAGCTCAGGCATTGGGCGCGAGGTCGGTTCCGGCGCCCCGACGGCGTACGGCCACAAGATCCGAACGAACCTCGCCCGCCGAGGTCTCCACGGCCGGGGCCCCGGCCGTGGAACCGCAGGCACCACCCTCCGCGTGCGACCCGCAGCCCGCGCCCGCGCCCGCGCTCTCGTGCGACCCGCAGCCGCCCCCCTCGTGCGACCCGCACCCGGCGCTCTCCCGGGACCCGCAGCCCCCGCCTGCGGTGACGTTCGCCCGGTGCTCCGGCAGCGTCACCTGATCGGCGCCCTCCACCTCGAAGCCGGCGTCCGCGATCATCTCCAGGTCGGCCTTGCCGGCCTGGCCCTCGCTGGTGAGGTAGTCGCCGAGGAAGATCGAGTTGGCCAGGTGCAGGGCGAGCGGCTGCATCGTGCGGAGATGGACCTCGCGGCCGCCCGCGATCCGCACCTCGCTGTCCGGGCAGACGAACCGCACCATCGCCAGGATCCGCAGACAGCGCTGCGGGGTGAGGTTCCACTCCTTGGCGAGCGGCGTGCCCTCGAACGGGATCAGGAAGTTGACCGGCACCGAGTCGGGGTCCAGTTCGCGCAGCGAGAAGACCACGTCGACCAGGTCCTCGTCGCTCTCGCCCATGCCCGCGATCAGGCCCGAACAGGCCGACAGGCCCGCCGCGTGCGCCTTCTGGACGGTGTCCACCCGATCGGCGTACGTGTGCGTCGTCGTGATCTCGCCGTACGTCGCCTCGGACGTGTTCAGGTTGTGGTTGTAGGCGTCCGCGCCGGCCTCGCGCAGGCGTTCGGCCTGGCCGTCGGAGAGCAGGCCGAGGCAGGCACACACCTCGACGCCCTCGTTCTGGTCCTTGATGGTCTTGATGGTGTCGGAGACCCGGTCCACGTCCCGGTCGGTCGGACCGCGCCCGGACGCCACCAGACAGACCCGCTTGGCGCCACCGGCGAGCCCGGCGGCGGCGGCCTTGGAGGCCTCGTCGGGCTTGAGCCAGCTGTACTTGAGGATGCCGGCCGTGGAGCCGAGCCGCTGGGAGCAGTAGGAGCAGTCCTCGGGGCAGAGGCCGGACTTGAGGTTGACCAGATAGTTCAGTTTCACCCGGCGCCCGTACCAGTGTCGGCGCACCTTCCCGGCCGCGGCCACCACGTCCAACAGCTCGTCGTCGGAGGTGCCGAGAACGGCGAGCGCCTCGGCACGGCTCAGCGGCTCGCGCCGGAGCCCCTTGTCCACCAGCGTGTTCAGCAGGTCCATGAGAGCCGATCCTGTCCTACCAGGCCGCTCCCGGCCAAGGAGAGTTCGGACAACAGAGTGGGATCGACGTGTGGGTATCACCACATCGTGGGCGGCCGGTCGTGCCGTTAGTGTCTGTGCACTGCCTACAAAAGCCCTCGCGCCGTCCACGACGGCCCGGCGCCGCGGGCTGCCCACATCACCCCGGAGGACCCATGGCGTTCGGCTGGATCGACGAGCAGGCGTCGGCGCGTCGCCGGGCCGGGCTCGTACGCACCCTGCGCCCCCGTCCCGCCGACTCGCCGCTCCTCGACCTGGCGAGCAACGACTACCTCGGTCTCGCCCGGCACCCCGAGATCACCGAGGGCGCCGCCGAGGCCGCGCGCCGCTGGGGCGGCGGGGCCACCGGATCCCGGCTCGTCACCGGCACCACCGAGCTGCACGGCGAGCTGGAGCGGGAACTGGCCGACTTCTGCGGCTTCGAGGCGGCCCTCGTCTTCTCGTCCGGCTATGCCGCCAATCTCGCCGCCGTGACCGCGCTCGCGCCGCACGGCTCCCTGATCGTCTCGGACGCGGGCAACCACGCCTCCCTCATCGACGGCTGCCGGCTGGCCCGGGGCACCACCCAGGTGGTGGCCCACGCCGACCCGGAGGCGGTCCGCAAGACGCTCGGCACGGGCGGCCGTGGACCTGCCATCGCCGTCTCCGACACGGTCTTCTCCGTGGACGGCGACGCCGCCCCGCTGGCCGGACTCGCCGCCGCCTGCCGGGAGTACGGCGCCGGGCTCGTCGTGGACGATGCCCACGGGCTCGGTGTCCTGGGCGACGGGGGCCGGGGCGCGCCGCACGCGGCGGGGCTCGCGGGCGCCCCGGACGTCGTCGTGACGGTCACGCTGTCGAAGTCGCTGGGCAGCCAGGGCGGTGCCGTCCTCGGCCCGGCGCACGTCATCGACCACCTGGTCAACGCGGCCCGCACGTTCATCTTCGACACGGGCCTCGCCCCGTCCTCGACCGGCGCGGCGCTCGCCGCGCTCCGGCTGCTGCGCCGCGAGCCGGAGCGGGCCGCGCGGGCTCGCGCGGTGGCGAGGGAGCTGCACACACGGCTGACGGCGTCGGGCCATGAAGCGGTGCGGCCCGACGCCGCCGTGGTGTCCGTACGCGCGCCGTCGCCGGATCAGGCGGTCCGGTGGGCGGCGGACTGCCGGGCGGCGGGTCTCGCCGTCGGCTGTTTCCGCCCACCGTCGGTACCCGACGGCGTCTCGCGGCTGCGGTTGACGGCCCGCGCGGATCTCACGGAGGGGCAGATCGACCGAGCCGTGCGGATCGTCGGCGATACGCGACCGTGAGTCGGCGTCCCGGCCGAGCGTCGCCGTAAGCGGAAGTACGAACGCTGTCGGTGGTGGTCACCGCAGCGTGGTGATGAATCCCTCCCAGGCATCGGGGTCGAACAGCAGGGCGGGCCCCGCCGTGTTCTTCGAGTCGCGTACGGCGACCAGGCCGGCCCAGCGGCCGGACCAGGGACGGGCCGTCTCCACACAGTTGTTCATCCCTGTACTGCGGCTGCTGCGCAGCCATCGCACTCCGAGCAGTTCGGTACTGGTGGGTACGTTCCGAGGCAGAGCGGACATGGTGCCTCCTTACGCGCCGGCGGCTAGCCCGGCGATGTAATCCAACGAGTCCTCGGGCGAAAGGGCGTGGATCTGAAGGGTGTTGAAGGCCTCGACATACGCCTTGAGGTCTTCTTTCCGTTCGAGATAGAGGCTACTCGTCAAGTGGTCGAGAACAACCACGTCCAGATCGGATGTGCTCGGAAATGAGAAAATTACGAAAGGTCCGGTGACGCCGATGTGCGCCCCGGCAGTGAACGGGAGTACCTGCAGTCGCACCTGAGGCAGCCGCGCCGCCTCGACCAGACGGACCAGCTGCCGGGCCATGATCTCGGGACCGCCCACCTCACGTCGGAGAACGCTCTCGTCGAGCACGGCGCTCAGCTCCATCGGCGGCTTCCCGCGCAGAACTTCCTGCCGTGCGAGCCGCACCTCCACGAGCGCGTCCAGTTTGTCGTCTTCCAGCCCCTCCACCGCGGCCCGTGTCACCGCCCGCGCGTACTCGGGGATCTGCAGCAGACCCGGCACCACCGAGGTCTCCAGCGTCCGCATCCCCCCGGCCTGCGACTCCAGGCTGATGAAGTCCCGGTACGTCGGCGGCAGTACGCCCCGGTACGCGTGCCACCAGTTGTGCCGCCCGCCGCCGTCCTCGGAGCCCGCCAACGCCAGGAGCAGCTCCCGTAACTCGGTGTCGTCCACCCCGTACGCGTCGAGCAGCTTGCGTACGTCCGCGGGCTTCACCCCGCTGGCGCCCGTCTCGATCCGGCTCACCTTGGACTGGTGCCAGCCCACGCGAAGGGCCGCCTCGATACTGGTGAGCGCGGAACGGGTGCGCAGGACGCGCAACTCCGCACCGAGCTTGCGGCGGCGCACCGCCGGACCGTACTGCATGGGTTTCTCCTTCCGCCCGGCGCGCGAAGTCGGGGTGACGACAGAGGATGGACGAAAACCCCACCCAAATACGGTCGGCCGTCGGATGGTTCACCGCTTCGAGCGACAGATATATGCACATCTTGGTGGATCGCCCCTCGACACGGCCCAGGTAGTGGCAGTCTGGCGCGAAGCACCAGTCCGGGACCGTAGTCGAACCATCCGCTCCCTGTCGGACACCGGTCCCGTGGGAAAGGGACGCCTCGCCATGGCAGATCACCTGGAAGCATCCGTCACTCTGCCGAGCGATCCCGCCTCGGTGTCCGCAGCCCGGAACTACGTCGCCAGTGTGCTCGCCGAATGGGGCCTGCCGGGCGACACGGACATCGCGGACACCGTGCGCCTGATCGTGTCCGAACTCGCCACCAACGCCGTCCAGCACACGCTGGGGCAGTCGCCCACCTTCACCGTGGACCTCGCGCTCGACCGGGACGAGCACCTGCGCATCGGTGTCACCGACAGCCATCCACGCTTTCCGAAACGTCTGCCGGCCGCCGTCCAGCAGGACAACGGCCGGGGCATGGTCATCATTCGCTGGCTGACGGCCGAGTTCGGCGGCAGACTGAGCGTCAGACCCACCCGGGAGGGCGGCAAGACGGTGGCGATCGAACTTCCGTGGACGGCCCCCGTACAGCCGGTCACCGCAGGCGGTCCACAGGAGACCTGACGGCGCGTTCCTCCGGGGCGGGTGCCGACGTCGGTGTGGTGTCGCGGTCGGCGTGGTGTCGAGGTCGGAGGGGCGTCGCACCGGCTTCGGGAGCACGGCCCACAGGATCAGGCGCGCGAGGAGCCTGCCGGCCCCGGCGGTGATCCCGGCCTTCCGGCCGAGGGTCACGTCCACGACGAGCAGGACGGATCCGGTGACGGCAGGCATCAGTACGATCAGGCCGACGGTGGTCGGCCGGCAGGAGGCCTGCGCGATGACGGGGCTCGGCGTTCTGCCGGAAGAGCGAGCGGCGCAGGGGCGGCCGGGGCGGTGAAGGGCGTCGCCGTGAAGACCGTCGGCGGCAGGGTCACCACGTAGGTGGCGCAAGGTACGGAGTCCGGAGCCGGGAAGCGCGGTGTGAAGGCCGGCGTGAGCAGGAACGCGAAGAGGATCTGCACCCCGCTCCGGGTGACCGCAACTCCTGGAGCGGCTCGGAGAAACTGCGGCCGGCGCGTTCGACGGGGGGCTCGTCATGTGCGTCGCGGGGGGTGTCTCGTTATGTGCGGGGTGGGAGCGTTCTTCGGCCACAGGCGAACGTAGCCACCTCCGGCCGTGACACGCCCGTCGGGGGCGGCGGAGAGCCCCGCCGCCCCCGACGGTGAGTCAGCGGACCCGGCCGTACCAGACGCTCTTCGTCCAGAGCTTCTGCAGCCGGACGACGTCACCCGTCTTAGGCGAGTGCCAGATCTTTCCCTTCCCTGCGTAGATCCCGACGTGGTACACGCTCGATCCCGAGTGGAAGAAGACGAGGTCTCCGAGTTTGCGGTTGCCCGCGGAGATGTGCTTCGTCTTGTTGTACTGCTGCTGAGCAGTACGGGGCAGCTTCTTGCCCGCCTTCTTGAACGAGTAGAGCGTCAGCCCTGAGCAGTCGAACCTGCCCGGGCCCGTGGCGCCGTACTTGTAAGGGGAGCCCTTCTTGGAAGCCGCGACCTTGAGTGCCTTCGACGCCACGGTGGCGGCCTCGGCGTCGGATGCGACGCCCGGTACCACGATGCTGCCGCTCACTGCGGCGATGGTGAGAGCCGAGGCCGTACCGGCCCGGGTCAACAGCGACGGGACACGATTCAGCGCAGACATGCGCAACCCTTCGTCAGCCGCCTGTGAAGGATGACCTGTCGGATTCGGGCTGGCGAAGTTGCCCGGCCGCTGACGCGGCTTCACCCCAAGGGCTGCTCGGCGCGGTCATGGCTTGACCGTTCCGGCGACCCGTCGTGCTTGGGTCCTCCACTCCTGCCGATGCACTTCTGTCGACCGGTCATCCGGGCGGCGGCAGGACTCGGCGTCCACCCGGATCGCCCCGCCGCTGCGGCGGGGGCTTGTCGTCAGGAAGGGATCTTGGCGCACTGAAGTCCGAAAATCCCAACGGAACCGGGGATTTGTGGTCTTACTCACCACTCACCCGTTCGGGTGGACAGGGTGTTTTCGGTAAGTGTGTCCCAGTGGTCGAGGAGGTCCGCACCAGCAAGGGAATGTGACGTTCCGGCCATGTACCAGGCGTGTTGCGCAACTTCACAGGTCCTCACGACGTATGGGCCGATGGGTCGATCGCGGTAGCCCGTCCGGAGGGCTCGAAGGCCGGACCGGACACTCCGTCAGTAGTACGGCGAGCGACCCGGGATCGGTTCAGGCGGGCGAGTCCTCCGGTTCCGGCGGCAGTGCCACGCGGCCGGCCCGGCGCTCGCCGTCGAGGACCCGCAGGGCACGCGCGAGTGTCGGGGCGTGCACCTCACTCTCCCCGCGCCTGTGCATCAGTTCGAGCGCCTCGCGCAGAGCGGTCGCCTTGGCGACGAGCGCCTGCGCCGCCCGCAGTCCGCGGTATGTGTCGCCCGGCCGAGCCGGATTGATCCGCCCGAGCAGATCGACCACGTCCAGATAACAGTCGACCAGCTCCGCCTCGGCGCGTGTGAGCGCGGGCAGCGGCGGCAGTTCGGGTGGGAGCATCCGCGCCTCACCTCGCGCCGGGGAGCGTGCGCGAGGTCTTGCGGCTCTGGATCACCCGGTCGGCCAGGCCGTACTCCACCGCCGCCCAGGCGTCGAGGAACTTGTCCCGCCCGATGTCGGCGCCGACCCGCTCCGGGCTCTGCCCCGTGTGCCGGACCAGCATCTCTTCCACCTTCCGGCGGTTGCGCGTCAACTCCTCGGCGTGGATCACCAGATCGCTCGCCTGCCCCTCGATCCGGTCGGCCACCGTCGGCTGGTGGATCAGCACGCGTGCCCCCGGCAGCATGAACCGCTTGCCCGGTGTGCCCGCCGCCAGCAGCACCGCGGCGGCCGACCCCGCCTGCCCCAGGCAGATGGTCTCCACGTCACAGGTGACGTACCGGATGGTGTCGTAGAGCGCCGTCATCGCGCTGAACGAGCCGCCGGGCGAGTTGATGTACAGCGCGATGTCGCGGTCCGGCGACTGGTACTCGAGGTACATGAACTGCGCCATCACATCGTTCGCCGACGTGTCGTCGATCTGCGTCCCGAGGAACACGATCCGTTCCTCCAGCAGCTTCGAGTACGGATCCATCGTTCGGTGACCCGCGCTGGTGCGCTCGGTGAACTCGGGCAGCACATGACGGGCCGACGGTTGAAGGGCTGATGGTTGAAGGGTCGACGGTTGACGGGCCGACGGTCGGTTCGCGGGCACGGGCGCGCCTCCTCTGAGTGACTTCTGTACAGAATGTACAGGGCGTACGAGGCGATGGGGAGGGGAGGGGAGGGATGACGGCACCCCGGACCGGGGTGGTCCGGGGTGCCGTGGAGTGCGGGTGGGGCGAGTTCAGCATGATCTAGCGCGGAACCCCGGGCGTTCACGCCCGGGAGGAAGCGCTTCTTAACACTGCTCTGACGTGCACGGGTGCAGGGTCTGCACTGTTGGCCTCAGTCGGGACGTTTCTGGTTCTCGATGTACTCCTTGATGACGGCGAGCGGGGCGCCCCCGCATGAGGCGGCGAAGTAGGACGGCGACCAGAAGTGCTCACCCCACAGGTACTTGCGGATGTGGCCGGGGAACTCCTGCCGCAGGCGCCGGGCGGAGACGCCCTTGAGGGAGCCGACGAGCCGGGAGATGGCGACCTTGGGCGGGTAATGCACGAGCAGGTGGACGTGATCGCGTTCGCCGTTGAACTCCCGCAGCTCCGCGCCGAAGTCGGTGCACACGTCGCGCATGACCTCTTCGCAGCGCCGAAGGATCTCGTCGGTGAACGGTCCGCGCCGGTACTTGGGGGTGAAGACCAAGTGCGCATGCAGGGTGCAGACGACGCTACGGCCCCTGCGGATATCGGGGTTTGGCTCCCAGCGTGGTGACATAGATCAATGCTACGATCACTCTCGTGAAGATCGTGACGCAGGTCAAACTCATGCCGGACGCCGTGCAGGCATCCGCGCTTGAGCGCACCCTGCGCACGGTCAACGATGCCGCGAACTGGGTGTCACAGGTGGCGTTCGAGCGCGGTGTGCCGCGTGAGTACGAGCTGCGCAAGCACACCTACGCCGAACTCAAGACCCGTGGGCTGGGAGCGCAGGCCGCGCAACACGTCATCAAGAAGGTGCGCGACTCGTACACCACGCTCAAGGCCAACATCCGTGCCGGGAACCTCGGCAAGGAGGGCTCGAAGCGCCGCCGCAGGGCTGAGTCCAAGCCGGTCACCTTTCGCCCCGAAGCCGCACAGCCGTATGACGACCGGTGTCTGAGCTGGCAGCACGACCAGCGGACCGTGTCCGTCTGGACCGTGGACGGCCGAGTCAGGAACATCCGCTTCGCCTGCTCCGCCGACGCGCTCAAGACGCTCCAGGCGCACCGGCAGGGCGAATCCGACCTGATCCAGCGCGACGGCGTGTTCTACCTCGTCGCCACCTGTGACGTGCCCGAGGCCGAGAGTTACGAGCCGGACGGCTTCATCGGCGTGGACCTCGGCATCGAGAACATCGCCACCGCCTCCACCGGCTACCTCGCCACGGGGCGGGGACTCAACCGGTACCGCAAGCGACAGCTTGCCCTGCGCGCCAAGCTCCAGAAGAAGCGCACCAAGTCCGCCAAGCGGCGGCTCAAGGCCCGTGCCCGCAAAGAAGCGCGGCACGCCGCCAACCAGAACCACATCATCTCCAAGACGATCGTGACCGAGGCTGAACGCACCGGACGCGGCCTGTCCCTCGAAGAACTCAAGGGCATCCGCAACCGGGTACGGCTCCGCAAGCCCCAACGGGTCGCACTCCACTCCTGGGCCTTCGCCCAGCTCGCAGACTTCATCGTCTACAAGGCCAAGCGGGCCGGGGTACCCCTGGTCTTCGTCGATCCCGCGTACACGTCGCAGACGTGCGCCGAGTGCGGCCACGTCGACAAGCGAAACCGTGTCGACCAGGGGCTCTTCATCTGCCGGAGGTGCGGGGTCGTTGCCCACGCCGACCGGAACGCATCCCACAACATCGCCACCCGTGGCGAGAGCGTGTGGAATGCGGGGCGTGAGTCACGCGTCCCTGCCACCCCATAGGGGTGTCTGGACGGAGGAGTCCACCCCAGCAGCCAGCTGGGCACTACCTCCAAGCCCGGTCCTTCAGGGCCGGGTCAAGTTGACTTGATGGCCACGGGGGCCCGGTCTCCCCGAGAAGGCGATCGGTGGCCGGCCCTTCGAGGCCGCGATCTCGGAAGAGGGTCTCGCGGTCTCGGAGAGGGCCTCGCGGTCTCGGCGGGCGTGACGACGTTCTCCTCCGGCGGCGTGTCGCCGTTCACGCCGGAGATCTCCACCGTGAAGCCGATCTGCAAGGAGTGGTAGGCGTCCTCTTCCTCCACGCTCAGGCCGGAGCTCCCGGAAACTCGGTGCCGGGTGGGAAGTCCACCGCCGCCGCGTTGCTCTCGGCGCCCGCGCTGGCCACCGTGGCCGCGTGTGCCATGCCGCTCGACGCGAGTGCCGCCCCCGCCGCCGCGGACCCCGGGTACCCGAGCAGTGAACGCCTGGAAAGGCCGGACATCGTTTCCCCTGTTCGATTGTCATGGGCACCTCCTGCGAGAGGTCGACCGTGATCGTACGAACGGAGTGATCGCCGTGGGCCAGAAGGGAATCTTCCGCTCGGGGCGGTACGCGGTGCCAGGTCTAAGCTGGACTCCATGGCCTACGAGATTCCGGTGACGCAAGCCAGGGCTGAGCTCGCCGATCTGATCAACCGCGTGGTCTACGGCGGCGAGCGCGTCGTTGTGACGCGACACGGAAAGCCCCTCGTCGCCCTGGTCTCCGCCGCCGACCTGGAGCAGCTCGAAGCCCTCCAGGAACCCGCGGACGAGCCGGTGATCAGTGCCGTCTCCCGAGTCCGTGAGGTCGCACCCTCGCCGAGGGAACAGCAGCGGTTCGGCATCGCGGCGGAGCATCGGGGGTCGGGGGCTTCGTAGGGGCCGCCGGTCCGTGGTCCGCGGAGCAGGGTCCGGAACACGCGTTCGGCGTCCCACGCTCCTTCGCGGATCCGCGTTCGGCCCGTGTTCGGCCCGCATTCGGCCCGTGCGCGGGGCCCCTTGTGCGGCGGCGGTTGTGCCCCGGCAGCAGTCCAAAGGCCGTGCGCCCCGTCCGCTACAGCGGGCCGCACGGCCGTTCTGGGTGGTGGTGGTCGGGCTCGGCCCGCGGCGGATCAGTGCGCCGGGGCCGGTTCGGCGGAGGTCGGCTCGGTGGGCTTCGGGCGGCGCTTGAGCAGGTCGCCCAGCAGGACGGCCGCCAGGCCGAAGGTCGCCCACGCGGTCAGGACGAGGGACGGGGCGAGGGCGGCGGCGCCGTCGAAGAAGGACACCGAGCGCAGCAGCGACGCACCCGCACCCGGCGGGAGGAGCTGGCCGAGTGCGCCCGCCGGCTCGGGGAGCATCTGAGGTGCGGTGGAGGCGCCCGCGAAGGGGTTGCCGAAGAACACGATGAGCAGGGCGCCCAGGCCGATGCCCGCCTTGCCGAGCAGTGCGGCGAGTCCGGCCACGGTGGCGCCGACGGCCAGGGTCGCCAGGCTCAGCACGCCGGCCTCGACCCACCAGTGCCCGCCGAGCACGCCCAGCCAGCTGTCCGCGATCGCGGTGGCGGCCGCCCCGACCAGCACGGCGGCCCCGACCAGCGCGCCGGCCGCCCGCCCCCGGCGCAGCCCGAGCAGGGTGACCAGGGCGCCGGAGGCGGTGCCTGCGAGGGCCAGCGGCAGCACGCTCGCACCGAAGGCCGAGCCCCGCGGGTCGTTCGGCGAGGTGGTCACCACATCGGAGGTCGCGACCTGGACACCCTCCTCGGCGGCCTGCTGGGTCACGGCCTGCTGCAGCAGCTGGGCGACCATCGGGCTCGCCGCCGAGGCGGTGAGCAGCTTGGGTCCGGCCTGCGTGACGACCACCGCGCCGTATACGGTCCGGTCCTCGATCGCGTCCCGGGCGGCCGCCTCGTCGGCATAGCGGTGGATCTCGAAGGCGCCCTCCCGCTGCTTCAGCTGCTGCTCGACCTGGGCGACGGCGGTGGCCGGTCCGGCCACACCGAGGGGAAGGTCGCGGGGGGCGGTCCGGGCGTTGGGCCACGCGAAGGCCCAGAGCGCGAGCGCCGCGATGATCGGGATCAGGATGACGACCGCGACCATACGGCGATTCGGGGGTACCGGACGGGCCGGGGCCGATGTGCCGACGGCGGTGGCGGGGGTGGTGCCGGCGCCTGTGTCGGTGGCCTGGGCCGCGGTGGGTGCAGCGGACGGGGCGGACATGGCTCTCCTTGATGGGGAGTTGGTGTGGGAGTCGCCGCAGCGGTCGCTCGGCAACGGTGAGCGGCGGCGGGCCGCTAAAAAGAAGGAGCGTTCGTTTTTCTTAAATCACCATGCTCCCGGCGCTGCGGCTTGTCAAGAAGGAACGTTCGTTTTACTTTTGGGACCATGCCCCGCGTATCCCAGGAACGTCTCGACGCCCGCCGCCGCCAGATCCTCGAAGCCGCCGCCCGCTGCTTCGCCCGTAACGGGTTCCACGCCACGTCCATGCAGGACGTGCTGAAGGAGGCCGACCTCTCCGCCGGGGCTGTCTACCGGTACTTCAGCGGCAAGGAGGAGCTGATCGCGGCGATCGTCGGGGAGGTCCTCGACGAGGTGCGCGACTCGTTCGAGGAGGCCGCGCTGCAGAGCCCGCCGCCACCGCCGGACCTGCTGATCGGGGCGGTCCTGCGCCGGATCCTGCACCGGCAGCCGTCGCTCGGGGGGGCGGAGGAGTCCCTGTATCCGAGGCTGATGGTCCAGGTGTGGGCCGAGACGCTGCGCAATCCCGAGCTGCACGCGATCCTCGACAACGGGTTCGCCCAGGTCCGCAGGCCATGGATCAAGATCGTCGAGGGGTATCAGGACGCGGGGATGATGCGCGCAGACATCCCCGCCCTCAGCGTGGCGCGCACGATGGTCGCGCTCGCCCAGGGCTTCGCGGCCCAGTACGCGCTTTTCGGCGCCGTACCGATCCAGGTGGTGGAGCTGGGCGTGAAGGCGCTGATGAGCATGGAGGACAAGGACGCCCGGAGCTGAGCGGGACGTGCTCGGGACGTGCTCGGGGCGTCGGCGGACCGACCCGGTCCGGGGCGGGGCGACGCACGCGGATCACGGTCCGGTTAACGTCGCCGAAACGCCACCCAATTAGCCTGCGGCCACGCCACCAGGGAATGTGTCCGGTGGTGAGGCAACCGGACCCCGCACGGTCCGGAGCGAGGATGTGAGGTGGACGCCGTGCAACTGACCCCGCACGAGCAGGAGAGGCTGCTGATCCATGTGGCGGCCGACGTGGCGGAGAAGCGCCGGGCCCGCGGGCTGAAGCTGAACCACCCCGAGGCCGTCGCGCTCATCACCGCGCACATCCTCGAAGGCGCGCGGGACGGCCGTACGGTGGCCGAACTCATGGCGTCGGGGAGGCGGTTGCTCACCCGTGACGACGTCATGGAAGGCATCCCCGAGATGATCCACGACGTCCAGGTCGAGGCCACTTTCCCGGACGGCACCAAGCTCGTCACCGTCCACGACCCGATCGTCTGAAGGGGGCCTCGATGATTCCCGGAGAGATCCTCTTCGCCGAGGACCCGATCGTCTACAACGAGGGCCGTGAAGTCACCCGGCTCACCGTCCTCAACGCCGCCGACCGGCCCGTCCAGGTCGGCTCCCACTACCACTTCGCCGAGGCCAACCCCGGCCTGGAGTTCGACCGTGCCGCCGCGCACGGCAGGCGGCTGAACGTCGCCGCCGGCACCGCCGTGCGCTTCGAGCCCGGGATCCCCGTCGACGTGGAACTCGTCCCGCTCGTCGGCGCCCGAATCGTGCCCGGTCTGCGCGGGGAGACCGGAGGTGCCCTCGATGCCTGAGATCTCACGTGCCGCGTACGCCGACCTGTTCGGCCCCACCACCGGTGACCGCATCCGGCTCGCCGACACCGATCTGCTCGTCGAGATCGAGGAGGACCGTTCCGGCGGGCCCGGACTCGCCGGTGACGAGGCCGTGTTCGGCGGCGGCAAGGTCATCCGAGAATCCATGGGCCAGGCGCGTGCTACGCGCGCAGAAGGCACCCCGGACACGGTCATCACCGGTGCGGTGATCATCGATCACTGGGGCATCGTCAAGGCCGACATCGGCATCCGTGACGGCCGGATCACCGGCATCGGCAAGGCCGGCAACCCCGACACCATGGACGGGATCCACCCCGACCTGGTCATCGGCCCCGAGACGGAGATCATCGCGGGCAACGGGCGGATCGTCACCGCCGGTGCCGTCGACGCCCACGTCCACTTCATCTGCCCGCAGATCGCCGACGAGGCGCTGTCGTCCGGTGTCACGACACTGGTCGGCGGTGGTACGGGACCGGCGGAGGGCTCGAAGGCCACGACCGTCACCCCCGGACCCTGGCACCTCGCCCGGATGCTGGAGGCGATGGAGCAGTACCCGCTCAACATCGGCTTCCTCGGCAAGGGCAACACGGTCTCGCACGAGGCGATGCTGTCCCAGATCCGGGGCGGCGCGCTCGGCCTGAAGCTGCACGAGGACTGGGGGTCGACCCCGGCCGTCATCGACGCGTCCCTGACCGTCGCCGACCGGACAGGCATCCAGGTCGCCATCCACACGGACACGCTCAACGAGGCCGGGTTCGTCGGTGACACGCTCGCCGCGATCGCCGGACGCGGTATCCACGCGTACCACACCGAGGGCGCCGGCGGCGGGCACGCGCCCGACATCATGACCGTGGTGTCCGAGCCGCACGTACTGCCCAGCTCCACCAACCCGACCCGGCCCTACACCGTCAACACCGCCGAGGAACACCTCGACATGCTGATGGTCTGCCACCACCTGAACGCGGCCGTGCCGGAGGACCTCGCGTTCGCGGAGTCCCGCATCCGGCCGTCCACCATCGGCGCCGAGGACATCCTGCACGACCTGGGCGCCATCTCGATCATCTCCTCCGACGCGCAGGCCATGGGCCGGGTCGGCGAGGTCATCCTGCGGACCTGGCAGACCGCTCATGTGATGAAGCGGCGGCGGGGTGCGTTGCCGGGCGACGGCCGTGCGGACAACCGTCGAGTACGTCGCTATGTCGCCAAGTACACGATCAACCCCGCCCTCGCGCAGGGGCTCGCCCGCGAGATCGGCTCCGTCGAGACGGGCAAGCTCGCCGACCTCGTCGTCTGGGATCCCGCGTTCTTCGGCGTCAAGCCGCAGCTCGTGATCAAGGGCGGGCAGATCGCCTACGCGCAGATGGGCGACGCGAACGCCTCCATCCCCACCCCGCAGCCGATCCTTCCGCGTCCCATGTTCGGGGCCATCGGGCGGGCGCCCGCCTCGAACTCGTTCAACTTCGTGGCGCCGCTCGCCATCGAGGACGGGCTGCCGGAGCGGCTCTCGCTGGGGAAGCGGTTCGTCGCCATCGAGTCGACCCGTGGGGTCACCAAGGCCGACATGCGTGAGAACGACGCGCGGCCCGAGGTGCGCGTCGACCCCGACAGCTTCGCCGTGCACATCGACGGGGAGTTGGTGGAGGCTGCGCCGGCCGCCGAACTTCCCATGGCTCAGCGGTACTTCCTCTTCTGATGGCCGAGATGGGATGCGTGATGGCCGAGGAGCGGTGCCCGGTGCCCGGGGCGCGATGCCTGATGTTCGGGGGCCGGCTTGTCTAGGGCCGCGCTCCTCGTCCTGGCCGACGGCCGGTTCCCCGCCGGAGGGCACGCGCACTCCGGCGGGGCAGAGGCGGCCGTCAAGGCCGGGCTGATCACCGGGGCGCGGGAGCTGGAGGCGTTCTGCCGGGGGCGGTTGCACACGGCGGGGCTGGTGTCGGCGGCGCTGGCCGCCGCGGCCGCGCTCGGGGTGGATCCGCCGGCCCTGGACACAGCCGCCGATGCCCGGACGCCGTCCGTCGCGCTGCGGATCGCCTCGCGGAAGCTGGGGCGGCAGTTGATGCGGGCGGCGCGTGCGACCTGGCCGTCGGAGGAACTGGAGGCACTGGCGCGGGAGTTCCCCAAGGGGGCGCATCAGCCGGTCGTGTTGGGGCTGGCGGCGAGGGCGGCCGGGCTGGGGCCGGACGATGCGGCGTACTGCTCCGCGTACGAGAGCGTGAGTGGGGCGGCCAGCGCGACGGTGCGGTTGTTGAGTCTTGATCCGTTCGATGCGACCGGGGTGCTCGCGCGGTTGGCTCCCGAGATGGATGTGGTGGTGGGGGCGGCGGTCGACGCGGCTCGGGGGGTGGGCGTTGCCGGGGTGGGGAGCCTGCCTGCCGCTTCCGCGCCCCTGTTGGAGATCAGTGCGGAGGTGCATGCGGCTTGGCCTGTGCGGTTGTTCGCGTCCTGAGTTCTCACGCCCCCGCCGCCCCTACCCGTCCCATCCCCAGGGGCGTTGCCCCTTCGACCCCCAGGTGCGGTCCGGTGGGGGCTGGTCGCGCAGTTCCCCGCGCCCCTGAAAAGCAGGGGCTGCGCCCCGTGCTTTTCGGCCCGAAGGGGCCGTAGGCCACCAAGGGTGCGGGGGACCGCGCGAGAAGCCCCCACCCACCCGCAGCCGCCGCTCAAACGTCCCACCCCGAGCCCTCGCGCGATCCACAGCAGAAGAAGGAGCGCAGCCATGCATCTCGACCACTCCCACTCCCACTCCCACGACGGCCCCTCAGCCGTCGGTGCGGACGCGCATCGCCCCGACGGCACTCGTCGGGCCCTGCGTATCGGACTCGGCGGGCCCGTCGGGTCCGGTAAGACGGCCACGGTCGCCGCGCTCTGTCAGGCCCTGCGGGACGAGTTGTCGCTCGCGGTCGTGACGAACGACATCTACACGCGCGAGGACGCCGAGTTCCTGCTCCGCGAAGCCGTGTTGCCGCCCGAGCGGATCACGGCGGTGGAGACGGGGGCGTGCCCGCACACCGCTATCAGGGACGACATCTCCGCGAACCTCGAAGCGGTGGAGGATCTGGAGGACGAGGTCGGCCCGCTCGATCTCATCCTCGTCGAGTCCGGGGGCGACAACCTCACCGCCACCTTCTCCAGGGGCCTCGTCGACGCGCAGATCTTCGTGATCGACGTGGCCGGTGGGGACGACATCCCGCGGAAGGGCGGGCCCGGCGTCACCACCGCGGACCTGCTCGTCGTCAACAAGACCGACCTCGCGCCGTACGTCGGGTCCGACCTGGGCCGGATGGCCGTGGACGCGAAGGCGCAGCGGGCGGAGCTGCCGGTGGTGTTCCAGTCGTTGCGCAGCGAGGCCGGGGTCGGCGACGTCGCCGCGTGGGTGCGGGAGAAGTTCGCGGCGTGGACGGCATGACGGCGGCCGGGGAGGTGACGGCGGTCGGGGAGGTGATGAGGGCCGGGGAGGTGACGGCGGTCGGAGATGTGATGACGGTCGGGGACGTGACGGCGAACGGGGACATGGGGACCGCCGGTGTCAAGGCCACCGCACGGATCGCGGCCCGCGTCGATGGGCGCGGCGGTACGGCGCTGCCCGTGCTGGAGAGCCGCGGACCGCTGGCGTTGCGTCGCACGCGGGGGAGCGGCGACGAGGCCAGGGTCATGCTGGTCGGGGCCATGAGCGGGCCGCTCGGCGGGGATCGGTTCGCTGTCGAGGCGGAGGTCGGCGAGGGGGCCCGGCTGCATGTCGGGTCGGTCGCCGCGACGATCGCGTTGCCGGGGCAGGCCAAGGGGGAGGCACATTACGGCGTGCGGATCGATGTCGCAGCCGGAGGCGAACTGCGCTGGCTGCCAGAGCAGTTGATCTCCGCGAGGGGCAGCGATCTGCGGGTGTCGACGCGAGTGGAACTCGCCGTCGGGGCGCGGCTGGTGTTCCGGGAGGAGCAGGTGCTCGGGCGGGCCGGGGAGGAGTCCGGGCGGCTCACCAGCCGGCTCAGTGTGTGGTCGGGTGGGCGGCCGTTGCTCGATCAGCAGGTGGGGTGCGGGCCGGGGGCTCCCGGCGGCTGGGACGGGCCCGCCGTGCTGGGCGGGTTCCGGGCCCTGGGGCAACTCGTCGTCGTGCGGCCGGAGTTCGCCGAGCGGGTGCCCGAGCCGAGGGTGTTGGGGGAGAGCGCCGCGCTCACTCCGCTCGCCGGCCCCGCCGTACTCGTCAGCGCCCTCGCGCCCGACGCGCTGCGGCTGCGGCGCGTGCTCGACGAAGCCCTTGCCGAGCTGGATGGTTGATGAGCACTTGAGTCGGAGTTCCGCTGAACGGGACTTTCCGCACCGGTTATCGGATTAGTAAAGAACTGCTCGCCCCTCTGTTCTCAGGCACCTCACAGGCACGAGGATCCCCGTGATCATTCGAATCTTCGAAACTATGTACGGGGAGTTCCCTCTTGAGAGGTATGAGGCCGACCAGAAGGGCGGCAGCGTTCGGCTCCGCCGGACTGCTCGTCACGGCGACCCTGATAGCGGGTGCCGTCGCCGCCCCCGTGGCAAACGCCGCGGACAGCGCGATCGCGCAGAACCGTGAGGCCAAGGGCGTCGCCGTCGCCGTAGCGAAGGCGGCGAAGAAGGGCGTCAACTGGCAGGACTGTCCCGAGAGCTGGGGCCTGGAGAAGCCGATCAAGTGCGGCTGGGTCACCGTGCCGCTGGACTACGCCAAGCCGGACGGCAAGCAGATCGAGCTCGCCGTGGACCGTATCGGCAGCACCGGTACGAAGGAGGAGCGCCAGGGCGCGCTCGTCTACAACCCGGGCGGTCCGGGCGGCTCGGGCCTGCGCTTCCCGCGCCGGGTCACGACCAAGGCCCCGCTGTGGGTCAACACGTCCAAGGCATACGACTTCGTGGGTTTCGACCCGCGTGGTGTCGGCAAGTCGGCGCCCATCTCCTGCGTCGACCCGCAGGAGTTCGTGAAGGCGCCCAAGATGGACCCGGTCCCGGACTCCGAGGCCGACAAGCTCAAGCAGCGCAAGCTGGCGGCCGAGTACGCGGCGGGCTGCAAGAAGCGCAGCGGCGAGATGCTGCCGCACATGACGACGCCGAACACCGCGCGTGACCTGGACGTCATCCGGGCCGCCCTGGGGGAGAAGAAGCTCAACTTCCTCGGCGTCTCGTACGGCACGTACATCGGCGCCGTCTACGGCACCCTCTTCCCGAACCACGTGCGCCGCATGGTCGTCGACAGCGTGGTGGACCCCTCCCGGGAGAAGATCTGGTACCAGGCCAACCTGGACCAGGACGTCGCTTTCGAGGTCCGCTGGAAGGACTGGACGAAGTGGGTCGCGCAGAACGACGCGACGTACCACCTCGGTGACACCCAGGCCGAGGTGCAGGCGAAGTGGCTGGAGCTGCGCGCCACCGCGAAGAAGAAGCCCCTCGGCGGGCTCGTCGGCCCGGCCGAGCTGATCTCCTTCTTCCAGAGCGCCCCGTACTACGACTCCGCGTGGGCGCCCACCGCCCGGGTGTGGAGCAAGTACGCCGCCGGTGACACCCAGGCGCTGGTCGACGCGGCCGCCCCGGACCTCACCGACACCGCGGGCAACGCCGCCTCGGAGAACGGCAACGCCGTCTACACGGCGGTCGAATGCACCGACGCCAAGTGGCCCCGCAGCTGGAAGAAGTGGGACCGCGACAACACGAAGCTGCACAAGAACCACCCGTTCATGACCTGGGCCAATGCCTGGATGAACCTGCCGTGCGCCACCTGGCAGTCCAAGCAGTACACCCCGGTGACCGTGAAGACGAAGGAGGGCCTGCCGCCCGTCCTGATCGTCCAGGCCGAGCGTGACGCGGCCACGCCGTACACGGGTGCCGTCGAACTGCACAAGCGGTTCAAGGGCTCCCGTCTGATCACGGAGAAGAACGCCGGCTCCCACGGGGTCACCGGCCTGGTCAACTCCTGTGTCAACGAGCGTGTGGACACCTACCTGCTCACCGGCGCGGTGGGCGAGGCCGATGTGACGTGCGACCCGCACGCCACCCCGGCACCGTAGGTCCGGCCGTAGGTCCATGAGAAAGGGAAGGGGGCGACCGGAAGGCCCGGTCGCCCCCTTCCGTATGTGCTCACGCGGTCACGCCGGGCGCCCCGCCGACCACGCGTCCTCCGCCACGTGGTCGAAGAGGTCCCCGTGGAACTCGGCCATCCTGCAACACGCCTCCCGCGGGTACCGTCCGCCCGGGTCGGCTCCTCGGTCGGCGACGTCGTGCACGCCCGCCGGGTGGAGGCGGCTCCCGCCGCCGTATGTGAGGACCTGCCGGGACTCGCTCAACTCAACGGCATGCGCGGGAACTTGCGCTCCTTCGTCGCCGCAGCCTCCTCCGCCTTCACCACGGCCGCGTACTGGTCGACGTACTCCTGCTCGGAGAGCGAGAGGATCGCGTACATGATCTCGTCGGTGATCGCGCGCAGGACGGCCTTCTCGCTCTCCATGCCCTCGTAGCGGGAGAAGTCGAGGGGCTTGCCGAAGCGGATGACGACGGGGTGGATGTTGGGGATGACCTTGCCCGGGGGCTGCGCCTCGAACGTGCCGATCATGGCGCAGGGGACGACGGGCACGCGGGCCCTGAGCGCCATGACCGCCACACCGACCTTGCCCTTGTACAGGCGGCCGTCGTGCGACCGGGTGCCCTCCGGGTAGATGCCGAGGAGTTCGTCCTTGCTCAGCACGCCGAGCCCCTCGCGGATGGCGGCCTGGCCCGCCTCCTTGCCGGAGCGGTCGACGGGGATCTGTCCGGCGCTGTGGAAGAAGAACGCCGTCAGCCGGCCCTTGAGGCCAGGACCGGTGAAGTATTCGGCCTTCGCCAGGAACGTGATGCGGCGCTTGAGGATCGCGGGCATCAGAAAGTGGTCCGAGAAGGACAGGTGATTGCCCGCGACGATGGCAGCGCCCGACGACGGTACGTGTTCGAGGCCTTCGATGCGAGGCCGGAAGACCAGTCTCAGCAGCGGACCCAGAAACACGTATTTGAGCAGGTAGTAGAACACGGCGTCTCCCTCGCGCTACCGGTTCGGCTCTATGGACGTGTTCCGCCAGGTCACAGCAGACACGCGCACACGCGATCGTCTTGCGGGTGTGGCCGTGTGCGGCCGGGTCTGATCGGACTCACGCTGACTCCTTGCTGACTTTGCCGACGCTGCGTAAGGCGCATGAGCGCTGGTGAGCCTCGTCCTGCGTGTCGACGATTGATCGTAGCCCTCCGCGCCACGTCACCGGGAGCACCCCGACCCGCCGCAATCACCTTGCGCGGTCTTCCGGCCGAACCGCGTGGGCAGCAGGCGTCGGCTGCGCCGGGTGGCGCCGAACAGCAGAAGCCCGACGGCGAACGAGATGCCCGTACTCCCGGCGGCCCCGGTCGGCACGTCCTCGGCGCGGGTGCCTCACCGAGCCTTCACCGTGCTGCTGGGGTAGGCGAGTTCGGTCCCCCAGCCGCCGCCGCACCTCCCGGACGCCGGGACGGTCAGGGCCACCGCCTCGCGCCCGGACCGGCGTCCGTGTGCGGCCGGGCCGCCCACGGCAGGTCCGCGGTCATCGACCGACGTCGACGACCTCCTGCCCGTACGAGGTCCGGCAGCCGGTCGGATACGGGCGAAGCACGTGCTCGATCACGTGGGAACGGCCGCACCACCCGGCACGCGTGGGCGTTCCTGCCGCTGCTCAGCTCCGGACACCCCATCGGCTGTCTCCTCCTCGCCTACAACGCCCCTCATCCCTTCACCGCCGCCGAGCGCTCGATCCTCACGCCCCTGGCCGGGCTCATCGCCCAGGCCCTGGACCGCGCACGCCTCTACGACGCCCAGCACAACCTCGCCCACGCCCTCCAGCAGACCCTGCTGCCCCACGCCCTGCCCACCGTGACCGGACTCGACGTTGCCGCCCGCTACCTTCCCGCCAGCCACGGCATGGACATCGGCGGCGACTTCTACGACCTCATCCGCCTCACCGACACGACCGCCGCGGCGGTCATCGGAGACGTACAGGGCCACGACATGACGGCGGCCGCCCTCATGGGCCAGGTCCGCATGGCGGTCCACTCCCACGCCACGGCCGGAGCCGCTCCCGACCAGGTCCTCGCCCGTACCGACCGTGACCTCGCCGACCTGAACGCCAGCCGTTTCGTCTCCTGCCTCTACGCCCACCTCGACCTCGCCCGCCACCAGGTCACGCTCGCCAGCGCCGGACATCCACCCCCGCTGGTGCGACACCCCGACAACCGGACCCACCCCGTCGACATCCGTCCCGGCCCCCCACTCGGCATCGGTGTCGGAACCCCCTCGTACCCGCTCACCACCCTGTCCCTGGCCCCGGAAACGCTCCTGGCCCTCTACACCGACGGCCTCGTGGAGAACCCCGGCACCGACATCGCGCAGACCATCACCGGCCTCGCCCACCACCTCGGCGAGGCCGGTGACCTCCCTCTGCACCAACTCGTGGACAGCCTCGTGCGCCACACCCGCAGCACCGGCCGGCACACCGACGACATAGCCCTGCTCCTGCTGCGACCCCACCGCACCGCTGAGCCATGAGCCGACCGGGTCCAGCGCCCCGGCACCTCACATCTGGAGCTCGGGCCAGACGTAGTACGAGTCGAACGGGCCACCGCTGATGTGAACGAGCCTGACGAAGCTCGACGCCGACAGTTCACCCCGGGAGAGACGGCCGGCGTTCCTGGTGTCGACGCAGATGCCGTTGACCTTGTACTCGGGCTCCAGCAACTCTCTGAAGAACCGCTCGGGGTCGGGGCTCATCGCCTCCCAGTCCCCTTCCTCAAGTTCGATCTCGAAGACTTCGAGGGTCTGCGGCTCACCGTCGCTCTTGCGGACCGTCGCCATGATGGGTGTCCTCCCGGGAAGTGAATGGCCTCCTCTCAGCTTGTACGCCCGGGCCTCGTCGGCAAGTCGCCCGAGAACTCCTTGGGCCGCGCGGCCCAAGGACCACGCGGCGCCGGCTTTCAGGACCCCTCCTTCAGGACCTCCCCCAACGTTTCCAGCGCCGAACGGAGTTCCGTTCCCGTGATCGTCAGGGGCGGTGCCAGGCGGATGGTCGAGCCGTGGGTGTCCTTGACCAGGATTCCCGCCGCCATGAGGCGGTGGCTGATCTCACGGCCCGTGCCGATCGCGGGGTCGATGTCGACGCCCGCCCACAGCCCGCGCGCCCGGAAGCCGACCACGCCCCGGCCGACCAGTTCCGTGAGCCCGTCCCGCAGGAGCCCGCCCAGTTCGGTGGCCCTGAGCTGGAACTCCCCGGTGCGCAGCAGCTCGACCACCGCCGAGCCGACCGCCGCCGCGAGGGGGTTGCCGCCGAAGGTCGAGCCGTGCTCGCCGGGACGCAGGACCGACAGCACCTCGCGTCGGGCCACCACCGCCGACACCGGCACGATGCCACCGCCGAGCGCCTTGCCGAGCAGTACGGCGTCGGGCAGGACGTCCTCGTGCTCGACGGCGAGCGTGCGGCCGGTGCGGCCGAGGCCCGACTGGATCTCGTCCGCGATGAACAGGCAACCCGTGCGGCGGGTCAGCTCACGGATCCCGCGCAGATAGCCGTCGTCCGGGATGAGCACGCCCGCCTCGCCCTGGATGGGCTCGATCAGCACCGCGGCCGTCGTCTCGTCGATCGCCGCCTCCAGCGCGGCGAGGTCGTTGTACGGGACCACACGGAAGCCGGGCGTGAAGGGGCCGAAGCCGTCGCGGGCCACCGGGTCCGTGGAGAAGCTGACGATCGTCGTCGTACGGCCGTGGAAGTTGTCGGCGGCGACGACGATGGTGGCCCGGTCGGCGGGGACGCCCTTCACGTCGTACGCCCATTTGCGGGCCACCTTGATCGCGCTCTCCACGGCCTCGGCGCCCGTGTTCATCGGCAGCACCATGTCCAGGCCGGTCAGCTCGGCCAGGGACTCGGCGAACTCGGCGAGCCGGTCGTTGTGGAAGGCCCGCGAGGTGAGGGTGAGCGTGTCGAGCTGGCGGTGCGCGGCCTCGATCAGCGCCGGGTGGCGGTGGCCGAAGTTGAGGGCGGAGTAGCCGGCCAGCATGTCCAGATAGCGGCGGCCCTCGACGTCCTCGACCCAGGTGCCCTCGGCACGGGCGACGACCACGGGCAGCGGGTGGTAGTTGTGCGCGAGGACGGGCTCCTCGGCGCGGATGAGGTCGGCCGACGAACGCGTGGGGGCGGGAGCGGTCATGAGCGGACCTCCAGGGTCACGGGGCGGATCGCCTGCACCGGGCGGCGGGTCTCCTGGGTCACGTGGGTCACGGGCGGATCTCCTGAGTGACGCACTTGATGCCGCCGCCGGCCTTCTGGAACTCCGACAGGTCGACGGGGACGGGAACGTAGCCCTGCCGGGTGAGCTGGTCGGCGAGTTCCTTGGCGCGCGGCGAGATGAACACATGGCGGCCGTCGGACACCGAGTTCAGGCCGAAGGCCATGGCGTCCTCGCGCGTCGCGATCACCGCGTCCGGGTAGAGCCGGGCGAGGACCGCGCGGCTGCCGGGCGAGAACGCCTCCGGGTAGTACGCGATGTTGCCCGCGGAGCCGTCGCTGCCGTCGTCGAGAACGAACAGGGCGGTGTCCAGATGGTAGAAGCGCGGGTCCACCAGCTGGAGGCTGATCACCGGGACGCCGAAGAACTCCTGCGCCTGGCGATGGGCCTCACGGGTGGTGCGGAAGCCGGTCCCGGCGAGGAGATAGCGGCCGGTCGGCACCAGGTCGCCCTCTCCCTCGCACACCGACTCGGACCGCAGAACGTCGTACCCGGCGCTCTTGAACCAGGCGTCGTACGCGGTGGACTCGGGGCGCCGCTCGGGCGCGTGGAACAGCGAGCCGAGGACACGGCCGCCGAGGACGAGCGCGCAGTTGGCCGCGAACACCATGTCGGGCAGCGCGGCCACCGGCTCCACGGTGTCCACGGTGTGGCCGAGGGTCCGGTAGGCGTGGATCAGTTCCTGCCACTGATCCCGGGCGAGGTCGACGTCCACGGGGGTGTCCGGATGCATCCAGGGATTGATCGAGTACTGCACGGCGAAGTGTCTGGGTTCACAGACGAGAAAGCGCCGAAGGCGCGGCACACGGCTGTCGGGCACAGAGGGTTTCTCCGCTTCCTGCGGTGTCGGCTGGGATATCACCAAGGTAGGAATCGGGACCGGCGCACGACAAGGAACAAACGTTGCGTGTTCACGCAGTAATGCTGCGTATTGATCGAGCTCAACGCATGTTTGCTGCGTCCTGGGTCGCCCCGGCCTCCGGAGCCTCCGGCAGCAGGTGCGACAGCACCATGTAACTGATCGTCTTCCGGATGAACGGCTCGGTGCGGATCCGCTCCAGCACCTCCTCGAAGTGCTCCACGTCGATGGCCCGTACGTGCAGCAGCGCGTCCGCGCCACCGGTCACCGTCATCGCCGCGGTGATCTCCGGATGGTTGCGCACGACCTCCGCGAGCCGCCGGGGCGGCGCCGCGCCCTCGCAATACACCTCCACGTACGCCTCCGTGCGCCACCCGAGCGCCGCCGGCTGCACCGTCGCCGTGAACCCGGTGATCACCCCGGTCTCGCGCAGCCGGTCCACCCGCCGCTTCACCGCGGTGGCCGAAAGGCCGATGTCCGAGCCGATCTCGGCGAAGCTGGTCCTCGCGTTCGCCATCAACGCCGTGATGATCTTGCGGTCGAGCTCGTCGAACGCCGCGGACTTGCTGTTCATGCGGGCACTGTATCCAGCGAGGGGGCCCACGGCCCCCGGTGCGAAGCCCTCCGGCGCGCGCCCGTGTGCATGCGTACGAATTACTCCTACACTCCACGTTCATGCTGCGCGCGCTCGCCGTCGATGACGAGAAACCCTCCCTGGAGGAACTGCTGTACCTGCTGAACGCCGATCCACGGATCGGCAGCGCCGAGGGCGCGGGCGACGCCACCGAGGCACTGCGGAGGATCAACCGCGCCCTGGAGTCCGGACCCGACGGACCCGAGGCGATCGACGTCGTCTTCCTCGACATCCACATGGCCGGACTCGACGGCCTCGACCTCGCCCGCCTCCTCACCGGGTTCGCCCGGCCCCCGCTCGTCGTCTTCGTCACCGCGCACGAGGGCTTCGCCGTCCAGGCCTTCGACCTCAAGGCCGTCGACTACGTCCTCAAACCCGTCCGCCGGGAACGTCTCGCCGAGGCGATACGCCGGGCCGCCCAGCTCCGCGACACGGCAACGGCGGCGGCCCCGCCGATCCCGGTCCACGAACCCGACCCCGACCAGATACCCGTCGAGCTCGGCGGTGTCACCCGCTTCGTCGCCGTCGACGACATCACCCACGTCGAGGCCCAGGGCGACTACGCCCGACTCCACACCCCCCAGGGCAGCCACCTCGTCCGCATCCCCCTGTCCACCCTCGAAGAGCGCTGGCGCGCACGCGGGTTCGTCCGCATCCACCGCCGCCATCTCGTCGCCCTGCGGCACGTCGGTGAACTCCGCCTGGACGCGGGCACCGTCAGCGTCCTCGTCGGCCCGGTGGAGCTCCAGGTCAGCCGCCGCCACGCACGCGAACTGCGCGATCTGCTAATGCGCCGGACCACGGGCTGAGGAGCCGCCATGCCGAACGACCCCACCGAACGCCGCGTCGTCGTCACCGGAGTGCCCCGCCGCACCCGCCGCGGCACCGGCCACCACCGCCCCCGTACCGAGATCGACGAACAGACCACCCTCGGCCACACCTACGTCAGCTCCCTCATGCGCAGCCAACTCCGCGCAGCCCTCGCCGTGTTCGCGGTCCTCGTCCTGCTGGTCGCCCCACTGCCCCTGGTCTTCGCCGCGATGCCGGACGGCGCCGGCCTGGAGTGGGCCGTCCTCGGCTTCGGCATCTACCCGCCCCTGGTCCTGCTCGCCCACTGGCACGTACGCCGCGCCGAACGCAACGAGCAGGACCTCGTCCGGCTCGTCGAGGACCGCTGAGCGACGCAAGCAGGGAACCCGTGAACGAGGAGACCGAGAGCAAGGCATGAACGAGAACTACGCCGTCCCCGCGGTCGCCCTCGTCGTCGTGGCGACCGTCTTCGTCGGCGCCTTCGGCCTGCGCATCTCCCGGACCACCTCCGACTTCTACGTCGCCTCCCGCACCGTCGGCCCCCGCCTCAACGCGGCCGCCATCAGCGGCGAATACCTCTCCGCCGCCTCCTTCCTCGGCATCGCCGGCCTCGTCCTCGTCCAGGGCCCCGACATGCTCTGGTACCCGGTCGGCTACACCGCCGGCTACCTCGTCCTGCTGCTGTTCGTCGCCGCCCCGCTGCGCCGCTCCGGTGCGTACACCCTGCCGGACTTCGCCGAGGCCCGCCTCGCCTCCAAGACCGTACGACGGCTCGCGGGGGCCTTCGTCGTCGGTGTCGGCTGGCTCTACCTGCTGCCCCAACTCCAGGGCGCCGGACTGACGTTGAATGTGCTCACCGACGCGCCCGAGTGGCTCGGTGGCGTCATCGTCGCCGTCGTCGTCTCCGCCACGGTCGCCGCCGGCGGCATGCGCAGCATCACCTTCGTCCAGGCCTTCCAGTACTGGCTCAAGCTCACCGCCCTCCTCGTCCCCGCGCTCTTCCTCGTCCTCGCCTGGCAGGGCGACGGCGCCCCGCGCCACGCCTTCGACGAGCCCGCCGAGTTCCGTGAACAGCGTGTCGTCCGCATCGACGAGACCCTCGACCTGAAGCTCACGAGCCCACTGACCGTCACCGCCTCCGGCACGATCGACGGCCGCCGCCACGACGACGAACGCGTCGACCTGCCCACCGGCACCCACCGCATCGACCGGGGCACCCGCCTGACCTTCACCAAGGGCGACACCGTTCCCGTCGCCGACCGCGGCACCAACGGCGGCATGTCCACGTCCCTCGCCGCGGGCCGCGAGGAACGCCCCCTGTACGCCACCTACGGGCTGATCCTCGCCACCTTCCTCGGCACCATGGGCCTGCCCCACGTCGTCGTCCGCTTCTACACCAGCCCGCACGGAGTCGCCGCCCGCCGCACCACGGTCGTCGTCCTCGGCATGATCGGCTTCTTCTACCTCCTGCCGCCGCTCTACGGGGCGCTCGGCAGGCTCTACGCCCCCGACCTCACCCTCACCGGCGACGCCGACGCGGCCGTCCTCCTCCTGCCGGACCGCATGATCGGCGGCCTCGGCGGCGACCTGCTCGGCGCTCTGGTCGCGGGCGGTGCCTTCGCCGCGTTCCTGTCCACCGCCTCGGGCCTGACCATGGCGGTCGCCGGGGTGCTCACCCAGGACGTCCTGCCCGCTCGCGGCGTACAGCACTTCCGGCTCGGCACGGTCCTCGCCATGGCCGTGCCGCTCGCGGCGAGCGGCCTGGTGGGCGGGCTGCCCGTCGCCGACGCGGTAGGCCTCGCCTTCGCCGTCTCCGCCTCCTCCTTCTGCCCGCTGCTCGTCCTCGGCATCTGGTGGCGGCGCCTCACCCCGCCTGGCGCCGCGGCGGGCATGCTCGTCGGCGGTGGCGCGGCCCTTCTCGCGGTCGCCGCGACCATGGCCGGATACCCCGGCACCGGCACCCTCCACGCCCTGTTGGCCTGGCCCGCACTCTGGTCCGTACCGCTCGGCTTCCTCACGATGGTCCTGGTGTCCCTGGCCACCCCCGGCAAGGTCCCGCCCGGGACATCGGCGATCCTGGCCCGCTTCCACCTTCCGGAGGAACTGGTCGGCGGCCGCACCCGCGCGGCGACCAAGGAGATCGAACTGTGGCGACGATGAGCACGAGGGACCGGCCGCACAGGGGCGGCATGCGCACGAGGACCCGTCGCAGACCCATCGAACCGGGGCGGCGCGAGGGCGGGCGGAAGGGAACCCACGAGCGGCGAGCGGTGTACCCCTTGCAGGAGGTGAACGATGAGCGGTGAAGTGACCGGGTTCCTGGCGGGGTTCTGCGTGGCCGTGCTCCCGCTGCTCGCGGGCGGGTTCTGGCTGGGCCGGCGTACGGCCCGGCCGCGCAACAGCCTCGGCGGACTCGGCACACCCGTCGAGCACGCCACCTTCCAGACCCTGCACACAGCCACCCTCGCCGCGCCCCCGCTGCGCGCCGGCCTCACCGAGGAGACGGCCCGAAGATCCGCCAAGCGGCTGCGCACCCTGCTCGGCACGGACGCGCTGTGCCTCACCGACCACGAGTCGGTCCTCGCCTGGGAGGGTGTGGCGGAGCACCACCGCGCCGAGATCATGGGACGGCTGGCGGGCCCCCTGGAGACCGGCCGCGGCGAGGCCTTCCGGCTGACCTGCGACATCCTCGACTGCCCGGTGCGCTGGGCGGTCGTCGCCCCCCTCACCGTCGACGACCGCGTCCACGGGGCGCTCGTCGCCTGCGCACCCCGCGAGTCCGCCGTCCTGGTCCGAGCGGCCGGCGAGGTCGCCCGCTGGGTCTCCGTCCAACTGGAACTGGCCGACCTCGACCAGTCCCGCACCCGGCTGATAGAGGCCGAGATCAAGGCCCTGCGCGCCCAGATCTCCCCGCACTTCATCTTCAACTCGCTGGCGGTGATCGCCTCGTTCGTCCGCACCGACCCCGAGCGCGCCCGTGAACTCCTCCTGGAGTTCGCCGACTTCACCCGCTACTCGTTCCGCAGACACGGCGACTTCACCACCCTCGCCGACGAACTCCACGCCATCGACCACTACCTGGCGCTGGTCCGGGCCCGCTTCGGCGACCGGCTCTCGGTCACACTCCAGATAGCCCCCGAGGTCCTGCCGGTCACCCTGCCCTTCCTCTGCCTCCAGCCCCTTGTCGAGAACGCGGTGAAGCACGGCCTCGAAGGCAGGACCGACAAGAGCCACATCAGCATCACCGCGCAGGACGCGGGCGCCGAGGCGCTCGTCGTCATCGAGGACGACGGCGTCGGCATGGAACCCGAGGTGCTCCGCCGCATCCTGGCGGGCGAGAGCAGCCCCTCGGGCGGCATCGGCCTCAGCAACGTCGACGAGCGGCTGCGCCAGGTGTACGGCGACGACCACGGCCTCGTCATCGAGACCGCGGTCGGCGCGGGCATGAAGATCACCGCCCGGCTGCCCAAATACCAGCCGGGCGTACACCCGGACGGGGGAATCCCCCGGGCCTGAGGATCACAGGGCGTGAGCCTCAGGTGCGCGACGCCACCATCCCCAGCGTCAGCAGGCCCAGGACGACCCATCCGAACCACAGCCAGCCATTGCTGCCTAGCGCCACCGAGTAGGCCGTCACCACGACCAGCCCACCGACGGTGAGCACCCCCATGGTCTTCGTCGAACCGGGCATCGCAACACCCTTCCTCAGGCTTCTTCTCCCTCCATGGTGCCCCCACTACCGGAAATGACAGTGCAGACGACGTAATGCGCGCCCTTTTTCCAGCCGTCCTCGCTGATCCAGAAACCGGAACCGGTGATACCGGGCTCATGGCCGTACTGCTTCGGCGGCAGGTTGTTCCGGCATCCGGCGAGCGCCAGGTCCTGTGCGCTCTCGTACGTGGTCCCGGGGCTCATCTCGTAGAAGCCGAGCACCTTCTGCCGGTGGCGTTCCTGGCAGGAGACCAGCCGGATCCTGTTGTCGGAGATCGGGTCGAGACAGTCCTGCTTCTGCAGGGTTGCCACGTCGGCGAGCACCGTCTCACCCACCGTCCGGTACTCGCCGATCGGTCCGTACACCGGCCTGCGCTCGCCCAGCAGCAGACAGACGACCCGATGCCCGGCGGCGTCGAAGCCGCCGTCGGTCGGGATGACGGCGTGGGTTCGGACGTCCACGAGCTTCGCGCGGTCCTCCACCGTGAGCTGCTCGCACCGGGCGGCCCCGCCCGTCCTGGCGTCCTCGGCCGACGACGCCTCGTAGGAGGCCATCACCTGGCCGTCCATCGAGTGCCCCGTGCACTCGGGCACGATCCGCAGCCTGGCCGCGTCCGTGAACGGAGCGCCGGTCCAGGTGACGTCCACGCAGTCGCCGTCCCGCAACGGCTTCACCAGCCCCACGGTCTTCCCGTACGGCAGCTCCGCGCTCCGGGTGTCACCGCTGCCGCCCAGCCCACCCGGCAGGCCCTTCATGTTCTCCAGGGCGTACCAGGTCCCACCGACCACCAGGGCCAGACCGAGGGTGGTGGCCATGCCCGCGAGGAGGGCCCGGCCGCGGTGCCGACGGGGCCGCCCGCCGGTTCCGGCGCCGGAACCACCGCTCTGCGGGGGAGTGCCGAAGCCCTGGCCGCCGTGTGAGGGGTGCTGGGCCGGGGACCAGACGTCCCGCTGCCCGCCGTGCCCGCCCGACGGCGCGTACCACGGTGTCCCGTGCGGGCCCGCGGGGACGACGGGGCTCTCCGGCTCCGCCGTGTGCGTGGGCTCGTTCGCCCACTGCGGTTGTGAACCCAGGTCGGGCTCGGTGCGGGGGTGGGCCTGGGGTGTGACGATCGCGGAGAGCGCCGCCTCGGTCTCGGCGGCGGTGATCCGGCGCACCGGGTCCTTGGCGAGCATGGCGCCCAGCACCGGCTCCAGCGCACCCGCTCGCAGCATCGGACGCGGCTCGTCCAGGACGACCGCGGTCAGCGCCGCGATCTCCGAGTCGCGGTCGAACGGCCCGTACCCCTC
Source organism: Streptomyces europaeiscabiei (assembly GCF_036346855.1). Classification (NCBI taxonomy): domain Bacteria; kingdom Bacillati; phylum Actinomycetota; class Actinomycetes; order Kitasatosporales; family Streptomycetaceae; genus Streptomyces; species Streptomyces europaeiscabiei. The sequence continues at coordinate 1,593,597 of NZ_CP107841.1, read as the reverse complement.
GACGGCGTGGTAGAGCGTGCAGCCCAGCGAGAACAGGTCGGACGCGGCGGTCGGCGGCCCGTCCTGGGCCCGCTCGGGCGCGAGGTACCCGGCGGTCCCGACCAGGACGTGTGTCCGTGTGTGCCGGGTCTCCTGGGTGTCGGGCTGGACGGAGATGCCGTAGTCGGTGAGGAGGACGCGCGCATACGGCGATCCGGTGCGGTCCGGGGCGAGCAGGATGTTGGCCGGCTTGACGTCCCGGTGCATGATGCCGCGCTCGTGCCCGGCGGTCAGCGCGTCCAGCACGGCGAGCCCGATCCGGGCGCACTCGGCGGGGGCGAGGGAGCCGCGCACGGCGACGAGGGCCTTCAGGTCGAGGGCGCCCGGCACGTACTCCATGACGATCCACGGCAGTTCGTCGTGCTCCAGCACGTCGTGCACGGTGACCACGTTCGGGTGGGCGCGTAGCCCGGCGGCGTGCCGGGCCTCGGCGCGGGCGCGGGCCACCCTGGCCGTGCGCTCCCGCTCGGCCTCGCCCGGGCTGCGGAACACGATCTCCTTGAGCGCCACCTCGCAGTCCAGCTGACGGTCGTGCGCCAGCCAGACATGGCCCATGCCGCCGCTGCCCAGCCGGTTCAGCAGGTGGTAGCGGTCGGCGATGACCCGGCCGACTCCCGACTGCGGTGCTCCTGACTGCATCGGACACTCCCCAGGGTTCAGATCCATACGGGCCGGGCCGGGTCCTTGACGGGGGCGCCCCGGTGGTCCGGATCGCGCGGATCCCCCGGATCCCCCGGATCTCCTGTACCTCCCGGGACGTCGGACGGCGGACCACCGGTCGGTTCTGGAGCACTCGTCGTCGGCCTGTCGGTGGGCGGGCCACTGTCCTCCGGCGGGGTGGGCTCGGGCTCGGGAGTCGTCGGCGCCCTGCTCGCCCTGGACGGACCGGGCGTCGTCGAGGGAACGGACGGGGCGGGTTTGGGCGCGGGGTCCTGCGAGGGCTTCTCGGAGGACTTCGACGGCGACGGCGGCGACGTGCCGCCCGTCGGCGGGGGAGCGGTCGACTCAGCGGGCGACGATCCGCCGTCCGTCGGCGAGGAACCCCCGCCCGACGATGTCGTGTTCCGGTCCGTCGGCGTCGAGCCGCTCCCCGTCGGCGACCCGCCCGGATCCGACCCGCCCGGATCCGACCCGCCCGGATCCGACCCGCCCGGATCTGACCCGCCCGGATCTGACCCGCCCGTCTCCGACCCGCCCGTCTCCGACCCGCCCGTCTCCGAGGGCTCCTTCGGCCCCTGACCCGTCCCCGTGGAACCCGAGCCTGACCCGGATTCCGACCCGGATTCCGACCCGGATTCCGACCCGGATTCCGACCCGGATTCCGACCCTGACCCGGGCTCCGAGTCGTCGGTGCCCCCCTCGGAGGTCCGGCCCGGCCAGTCCACACTCAGGGTCACCGCGGCGCCGAACTCCAGCTCGACGCCCGGCCCGGGGCTCGAACCGGTCACCGGCGCGTCCCCCGGCGGCATTCCGTCCCCGGCGACGGTCACCGCCAGCCCCTTGTCCGCCATGGCCGCGCTCGCCTCGCCGAAGGTCATCCCCCGCACTCGCGGCACGGCCTGCCGCGCCCGCGTGTCGAACGTAGTGTCGGACTCGCCCGTGGTGCCGATGTCCCGGCTGATGCCCCGGTCCGGGTCCTCGACATCGACCAGCTTGATCTCCTTCAGCCGCTCGGGAGCGGGCTTGACGACGACCACAGCGGACGTGTCGTAGCCCTTCCACTCCTTGTTGCCGCCGGTGAACTCCACCTCGATGCGCTCGGGGTTCTCGTCGAACGCCCGTAGCGGATTTCCGCAGCTGCACTTCACGGCGGGTAAACCCTGATCGTCGACAAGTACCGCGATGCCGGCTTCCAGCAGTGCGTCGAAGGGGACGGCTTTGTCCTTCTTGTAGTCGTGGTTCTTCACGAGGGTGTCGTGGCGCAGGAGAACGGGTGTGAGTTCATCGAGATAATGTCCGATGCCGTCGACATCGACACCGGCGATCCGCGCCCATTCCTGAGCCTTTTTCTTGTTCTCGGGAGCGGTGAGGAATTCCTCCAGCTTGCGCACGTCGCAGACCTTCGGCTTCTGCGTGCCCCCGTACAGGCCTGGGGTGTTGCCCTGCTGCAGACCGCTGTGCGGCTCCAGGGACGTGAGGTCGGGCCGGTCCCGGCCCAGCTGTTCGCCCTCGTCGAAGAAGGGTGCGAGGGATGCCACCCCCGCGGCCACCGCCTTCACCGCCAGCAGCGACGGGGCCGAGTCACCGCAACCGCTGAGGACCACCGCGCCCACCAGCAGGGCAGCGATCCTCCGGGCAGCCGATTTCCCCGCCCTTCGTAAACATGTTCGCAAGCATGCGTGAATTGTCATGACCGCTCCCCCCGGCGGTTTTCCCCGTCACTTCGCAGAGCAGAGGCGGGACTCACGCATCATGCTACTGAAGGGCAAAGCCTTTCGGTCAAGAGAAAAGAGAGGAGTGCGGTTGTGCGGCCGGACAGGATAATCGGGGCCCGACACAGAAATGTGGCTCAGCGACCACGTGCGTCGAGTGAGGCGAGATAGGCGTTGTACGCCTCGAGTTCCTTGTTGCCGTCCCGGTCGGCCGCGCGGTCCGTGCGCCGGGCCTGCCGCTGCTCGGAGCCGTGCCACTGGAAGAGAAGCGCGAGCAGCACGAGCACCGAGGGGATCTCGCTGAACGCCCAGGCGATGCCGCCGGCCGCGTTCTGGTCGGCGAGCGCGTCGATGCCGAGGGAGGCGGGCGGATTCTCGTACGTCTTCACCATCGGTGTGGACGCCATCATCAACGCGATGCCGAAGAACGCGTGGAACGGCATGCCGGCGAACAGCTCCAGCATCCGCATCAGATAACCCGGCCGGTGCGGGCCCGGGTCCACGCCCATGATCGGCCAGAAGAAGAACAGGCCCACCAGGAGGAAGTGGGTCATCATCACGATGTGCCCGAGCGTCGACCCCATCAGGAAGTCGAACATCGGCGTGAAGTACAGCGCGTACAGGCTCGCGATGAACATCGGGATCGTGAACGCCGGGTGCGTGACGATCTTCATGTACCAGCTGTGCAGGAACATCAGCAGCAGCTCACGCGGCCCCTTGTGGCCCTTCCCCGCCACCGGCAGCGCCCGCAACGCCAGTGTGACCGGTGCCCCGAGCAGCAGCATGATCGGCGCCAGCATGCTGATCACCATGTGCTGGACCATGTGCACGCTGAACATGACCATGCCGTAGTCGTTCAGCCCGGTACACGTCACCAGCATCACGAACAGCACACCCACGACGAACGCGACCGTCCGCCCGACGGGCCACTTGTCCCCCCGCCGCACCAGCCGCACGACGCCCCAGCCGTACAGGGCCAGCCCCACCAGGCAGGCGACGAGGAAGAACGGGTCGGCCGACCACGCGAGTCCCCGCCCCAGGGTGAAGGGCAGAAGACCCGTGCCGTGCCCGCTGTGATCCATCCGCCGGCTCCTGTTTCGTGGGGGTTGAGAGCTGTCTGTCCGGCCCCAAGACTAGAACCGCCCCCGGTCGCGTTCGCGACCGGGGGCGGGACAGTCGACCCAGGAGTGCGGGGAAATGCGCGACCAGCCGCAGACCACCCGCACCCGCCGGACGGCTAGAGCACGCACTCCGCCTCGGCGTACCGCTCCTCGGGAACGGTCTTCAACGTCTCGACGGCCTCGGCGAGCGGCACCATCACGATGTCCGTCCCCCGAAGCGCCGTCATGTTCCCGAACTCCCCCCGGTGCACGGCCTCCACCGCGTGCCACCCGAACCGCGTGGCCAGCACCCGGTCGTACGCGGTCGGCGTACCACCCCGCTGCACATGCCCGAGGATCACCGGCCGGGCCTCCTTGCCGAGACGCTGCTCCAGCTCGATCGAGAGCTGCCGAGCGATCCCGGCGAAGCGCTCGTGCCCGTAGATGTCCTTGCCGCCCTCGTCGAACTCCATGGACCCGGCCCTCGGCTTGGCCCCCTCCGCCGCGACGACGATCGCGAACCGCTTGCCCGCCGAGAACCGAGCGGCGACCTTCGTGGCCAACTCCTCGATGTCGAAGGGCCGTTCCGGTACGACGATGGCGTGCGCGCCGGCCGCCATGCCGGAGTGGAGCGCGATCCAGCCGGTGTGGCGGCCCATGACCTCCACGACCAGTACCCGCTGGTGGGACTCGGCGGTGGTCTTCAGCCGGTCCAGCGCCTCCGTGGCGACCCCCACGGCCGTGTCGAAGCCGAACGTGACGTCCGTGACCGCGATGTCGTTGTCGATGGTCTTCGGCACGCCCACGACCGGCAGACCGTTGTCCGACATCAGCCGGGCCGCCTTGAGGGTGCCCTCACCGCCGATGGGGATGATCGCGTCGAGGCCGAGTTCCTCGACATGGCCCTTCGCCCGCTCCACACCGTCCCGCAGATGCGAGGGCTGGACCCGGGAGGAGCCGAGGATCGTGCCGCCGCGGGCCAGGATGCCGGCCACGGCGTCCAGGTCGAGCTTGAGGTAGTCGCAGTCCAGCAGACCTTTCCAGCCGTCCCGGAAGCCGATGACCTCGTCGCCGTGGTCGACGACGGCGCGGTGCACGACGGACCTGATGACGGCGTTCAGCCCGGGACAGTCGCCGCCGGACGTGAGGACACCAATACGCATAGCCCGAATACCTTCTCGACGTGGGCCGGGTACCGGACCTCGCTGTCCGGCTGGAATCCCCGCCACCCTACCGGCGGCAGGGGGCGGGGCCGTAGCGGGCGTCCGCCTGCTGGACGCCCCCGCACAGGTGAGCGCGGCCCTGGTCAGACGGGCTTTCACAGATGAGCGGGGGTGGTGTCGGACGGGCTTTCGTACGGGCACTGAGGAACCGTTTCTCAGGCGCGCCCCGGGTTCCTGCCGGATGTCCTACGCGGGCTGCTGGGCCGAGGAGATGCGCTCGTCGCGCAGTGCCTCGAACCAGCGGTCGTCGGTCGGCGGCAGCGCGTTCACGTCCAGTGCCAGCTTCAGCAGCAGGTCCGCGATCTGCGGGTTCCGCGCCAGCACCGGCCCGTGCATGTACGTGCCGAACACGGTGTCGTTGTACGCGCCCTCCGTGCCGTCGCCCGTGCCGTTGCCCTTGCCGAGCCGCACCTGTGCGAGCGCGCGGGCGGTGGGGCCGAGGTGGGTGACGCCCTGGTGGTTCTCGAACCCGGTCAGCTGCGGCAGCCCGAGACGCGGGTCGATGTCCCCGAGGACATCGCCCACGCACCGCTCGCCCTCGCCGCGGGTCGTGGTCACGTCGAGCAGGCCGAGGCCCGGCTCGCGCTGGCCGAGGTCGTTGACGAACTCGTGGCCGAGGATCTGGTAGCCGGCGCAGACCGCGAAGACGATCGCGCCGTTGTTCACCGCCTGGTACAGATGCCGGTCCCGGCGCAGCCGCTCGGCGGCGAGCCGCTGCGGACGGTCCTCGCCGCCGCCGATCAGGTAGATGTCGCCGGAGGTGGGGATCGGCTGGTCGCTGCGCACGTCCAGCCGGGCCACGTCCAGGCCGCGCTGCCGCGCCCGGCGCTCGACGACGAGGACGTTGCCCTGGTCGCCGTAGGTGCTGAGCAGGTCCGGGTAGACCCAGACGACCCGCAGACTGTTGTCGCTCATGAAAGTCAGTGCCCCTCGGAGTCGTTGGCGTCGTTCGTCGTAGCGTGCTCAGTTGCCCACGCGACGGCGCAGGTCCTGGAAGGCGGTGTAGTTCGCGATGACCTCGATCCGGCCCGGCGGGCACATCTGCACCGCCTGGTCGAGGGTGTCACAGACCTGGAAGTGCTGGTTGGCGACCTCCAGTCGCACCGCCAGGTCGAGCTTGCGGTCACCGAGCACGAAGATCGGGTGGCCGGTCAGCCGGGTGTAGTCGACGTCCCACAGCCAGGAGGTGTCGGTGCCGTCGGCGCCGCGCGCGTTCACCGACAGGATCACCGGCGTCGGCGGCGGGTCGATGAGCGAGAACGTCTCCAGCCAGCCCGCCGGGTTCTTGGCGAGCAGCAGCCGCAGATCACGCTGCATGAACTGCACCACGTCGTACCGTCCGGCCACCGCCTGTACCTGGTACATGCGCTCCAGGGCGACCTGCGGGGGCACACCGAAGACGGCGGCGGTGGCAGCCGACGAGGCGGCGTTGGCCTTGTTGGCACGGCCCGGCAGCTGCAGATGGATCGGCCAGGCCGAGCCGTGCGGGTCGAGGACGTGGTCGCCGGAGAGTGCCCAGCTCGGCGTGGGGCGGCGGAAACCGCACTCGCCGCAGAACCAGTCGTCGCCGGGCCGCTGCATCACACCGCCGCAGGACGGGCAGGACCAGGCGTCGTCCTTCCACATCTGGCCGACCGCGACCCAGATCACGTTCGGGGAGGACGAGGCCGCCCAGACGATCAGCGGGTCGTCGCAGTTGGCCACGACGACGGCCTTGGTGCCGGCCAGGCCCTCCCGCCACGCCTCCGCCATCATGCGGGTCTCGGCGGCGCGGTCGAGCTGGTCGCGGGAGAGGTTGAGCAGCGCGATGCACTTGGGGTCGGTGTCCCGCGCGACACCGGCGAGGTACTTCTCGTCGACCTCGATGACCGCGAACTTGGAGTCCGAGTTCCCGGCGAGCGCCGAGGTGATGCCCGCGGGCATGTTGGCGCCGAGCGCGTTCGAGACGACGGGGCCCGCGGCCCGCAGTGCCTCGGCGATCAGCCGCGTCGTGGTGGTCTTGCCGTTGGTGGCGGAGACCAGGATGACGTCCAGGCTCTGTGCGAGCCGGGCGAGGAGGTCGGGGTCGAGTTTGAGTGCCACCCGGCCGCCGATCACAGATCCGCTACCGCGCCCCGCGGCACGCGATGCCGCCGCGACCGCCTTGCCCGCCGTCACGGCCAGCTTGGCCCGCGGCGTGAGCGGGTCCGAGTTGCCTGCCATCAGTTCTCGATCCTCCTTGCGTACAGCGCCGCGCCCTGTCTCGGCAACGTGTGGACCGAAGCCTATCGAGATCCACTCACACGCCCGAATCTCGACCGGGCCGTTGCGCGAGACATAGCCTTGGCGGGACCGGCGATATCGGGTCTGAACGTACTCTTGCGGCCATGCGAAGCGGCTCGATTCCCGGCGCCCGAGGGCGCGTTCTCCCCATGACACTGCTCGGGGACCCCGTATTGCAGGCACCCTGTGAAGAGGTGACGGAGTTCGGGCCCGAACTGGCGCGACTCGTGGAGGACATGTTCGCGACGATGTACGAGGCGCGGGGGGTGGGGCTCGCGGCGAACCAGGTGGGTCGGGGGCTTCGGGTGTTCGTGTACGACTGTCCCGACGACGAGGATGTGCGGCATCTCGGCCATGTGGTGAATCCCCGGCTCGTCTCGACGGAGGGGATCGTACTCCGTGGGCCAGAGGGGTGTCTGTCGCTGCCCGGGCTGGAGGCGGGGGTGGAGCGGTACGACGAGGCCGTGGTGGAGGGGTTCACGGTGGACGGGGACCGGGTGCGGGTGTGGGGGAGCGGGTTCTTCGCGCGGTGCCTTCAGCACGAGTGTGACCACCTGGAGGGCCGGGTGTATGTGGACCGGCTTTCGGGGTGGCGTCGTTCCCGGGTGATGCGGAAGGCCGCGAAGGCGGCGTGGGGGCGGTGAGGTCGTGGGCGGGTGCGGTTCGCCCGGCCGTTCGCGCGGGTCCGCGCCCCTTGGCGGGGCGCTGATCCCCGAATCGACCGAAAAGGAACCCTCAGAAACCCGGGCCGCCCACCTTGTCGCCCGCCGCTGCCAGGCGGCCCCACAGCAGGTCTGCCAGGCAGTGGACCAACTCTGCTCGTGTGCAGGGGCGTTCGCCCAGCCACCAGTCTCCCGCCGCGTGCATCATGCCTACGATGCCGTGGCCCCAGACGCGGGCGAGCCGGTGGCTGTCGGGGCCGAGGTCGAGGCGGTCCTCTATGACCTTGCCGAGTTCCTCGCCCATGCGGCGCAGGAGGGGGGCCGAGTGCTTGCCGACGTCGAAGCCCTGGTCGCCGGGCTGCTCGCCGGGCTGGCCGACCTCGGCGGGGTGCATGAGGAAGCGGTACACCTGGGGACGGGCCTCGATGGCCGTCAGATAGGTGTCGAGGGTCGCCTCGACGCGTTCACGCCGCTCCGCCGGGGCGTCCAACGCGGCCCGCAGGGAGTCGAGGAGTGCGTCGGTGTGCCGCTGGGCGAGAGCGGCGTAGAGTCCGCCCTTGTCGCCGAAGTGGCGGTAGAGAATCGGCTTCGTGATGCCGGCCTCGGCGGCGATGGCGTTCATCGACGCTCCGGGGCCGTCACGGAGCACCACCCTGTCAGCGGCCTCCAGCAGCTCGCGCCGACGGCGATCGGCGGACCGCTCCTGGTCGCTCCGCTGCGTGGTGTCCATGAGTCTCTCCCCCAAATGCTGATGACAGTGACGCCTTGCGCAAACTAGCACTGATGGGCACGGCCCGATCGAACGGGCTACCGAGCCCGACGCGGGAGTTGACTTTTCCTACCGACCGGTAACAGACTCGCGTTACCGCAGGTAACATCTTAGTGCAGTGCTGGAGGCGCGTCATGGCCGAGTTCACCATGGAACTCAACGAGGAACAGCGAGAGGTTCGCGACTGGCTCCACGGATTCGCCGCCGATGTGATCCGCCCCGCGGCCGCCGAGTGGGACGAGCGCGAGGAGACCCCCTGGCCGGTGATCCAGGAGGCCGCCAAGGTCGGCATCTACTCCCTCGACTTCTACGCCCAGCAGTACTTCGACCCCACCGGCCTCGGTATTCCCATGGCGATGGAGGAGCTGTTCTGGGGTGACGCGGGCATCGCCCTCTCCATCGTCGGCACCGGCCTCGCCGCCGTGGGCGTCCTCGCCAACGGCACCGAGGAGCAGATCGGCACCTGGATCCCCCAGATGTACGGCGACGCCAACGATGTCAAGGTCGCCGCGTTCTGCTCCTCCGAGCCCGACGCCGGTTCCGACGTGGCCTCCATGCGCACCCGTGCCGTGTACGACGAGGCCAAGGACGAGTGGGTCCTCAACGGCACGAAGACCTGGGCGACCAACGGCGGCATCGCCAACGTCCACGTCGTCGTCGCCGTGGTCGACCCCGAGCTGGGCTCCAAGGGCCACGCGTCCTTCATCGTCCCGCCGAAGACGCCCGGCCTGTCCCAGGGCCAGAAGTTCAAGAAGCACGGCATCCGCGCCTCCCACACCGCCGAGGTCGTCCTGGAGGACGTACGCATCCCCGGTTCCTGCCTCCTCGGCGGCAAGGAGAAGCTCGACGAGCGTCTGGCGCGGGCCCGCGAGCGGGCGAAGGCCGGCGGTGAGCGGGTGAAGAACGCGGCGATGGCCACGTTCGAGGCGTCCCGCCCGGCCGTGGGCGCCATGGCGGTGGGCACCGCCCGCGCCGCGTACGAGGTCGCCCTCGACTACGCCAAGACCCGCGAGCAGTTCGGCCGGCCCATCATCGACAACCAGGGCGTCGCCTTCCAGCTCGCGGACATGCGGACGTCCGTGGACGCGGCGCGGCTGCTGGTGTGGCGGGCGTCCTGGATGGCGATCAACGGCAGGCCGTTCACGGCGGCCGAGGGGTCCCAGTCGAAGCTCTTCGCGAGCGAGACGGCGAAGAAGGTCACGGCTCAGGCCATTCAGATACTGGGCGGCAACGGGTACACCCGTGAGTACCCCGTGGAGCGAATGCACCGGGATGCCGCTATCTACACCATCTTCGAGGGTACGAGTGAGGTTCAGCGACTCGTGATCGCGCGGACCTTGTCGGGGATGCCCATTCGGTAGCGCCGTGGGGGTGTCGTGCGATCCGGACTGCGGGAGCGTCACGGTTGCTCGCGCAGTTCCTCGCGCCCCTGCCGGGGGCGCCTGATCAGCGGCGACACCAGTGAACCGACGGGAGCCCCCGATGACGCGCACGGCCGTACGACTGCTGGAGAGCACCACGGCGAAACTCGCCCCGGCCCCCGACGCCAACCCTCTGCTGCCCTTGATCGCCTCCGGTGCGGTCGGCCTCGACACCCTCGCCGCGCTGGCCTTGGAACAGCGTCTCGTCATCGCCGCCGACCTGCGTTCCTTCCGCCATCTGGCCGAGCGGGCGGCGACCGAGGAACCGGCCGGCGCCCCCTTCTTCGAGATGCTCGCGGAGGGGGAGGCGGTGGCGGCGGAGCGGCTCGGGGCGTACGCCGAGGCATGCGGCGTGGACGGCGGGCGGGCCGCGGCGTACGAGCCCCTACCCGGCTGCCAGGCCTACCCGTCCTACGTCGCCCGTCTCGCCCTGACCGCGTCCCCGGCCGATGTGGTACTCGCCCTGAGCGCCAACTTCGCCTCCTGGGGCGGCTATTGCGCGGCGATCGCGAAGGCCCTCCGCCATCACTACGCCTTCACCGACGAGGCCTGCGCGTTCTTCGACCTCTTCGCCGAGCCGTCGCCGGAGCTGGAGGAGAGGGCGAGGACGGCGGTGCAGACGGGATGGGACGCGGGCCGGATCGACGAGCACCTCGTCGCCCGACACGGCCGCCTGCTGCAGAGCTACGAATCGATGTTCTGGCACACACTCGCGCCCCGTTAGGGGCGCGGGGCACTGTTGGACATGCGGCTACCTCCGCGTGGGCGCGATCAGCCACGGACGACCCGCAGCCGACCTACGACCGGCCCGGGAGCGGCGCCCTAGCCGGAGGCCGCCCCACTGCTGTGGGCGATGCACGCCACGTCGATCCGGTCCGCCAGCTTCGCCAGCTCGATCGTGAGCGCCGCCACCGTGTCCTCGTCGAGTTCCTCACCCGCCTCGACCAGGTGCAGCCACCGGCCGCCCACCGTCCGCAGCAGCTTGCTCACATCGGCCGCAGACACCTGCAGGGTCCCGCGGTCGTCGACGATCAGAGGCAGAGTCACTTCGCGGTTCACAACGGGGATGGTAGCCGCGGAACGCTCACGCCCCGTGCCACACGGTGGTGATGTTGCAGAACTCCCGGATTCCGTGTCCGGACAGCTCACGCCCGTATCCGGAGCGCTTGACCCCGCCGAACGGGAACGCCGGGTGGGAGGCCGTCATCCCGTTGACGTAGACGGCGCCGGCGTCGAGGTCCCGGACGAGGCGTTCGACCTCGGCGGCGTCCCGTGTCCACACGTTGGAGCTGAGTCCGAAGGGCGTGTCGTTGGCGATCGCGATCGCTTCGTCGAGGTCGGCGACCCGGTACAGCGTGGCGACCGGGCCGAAGGTCTCCTCCTGGTGGACGCGCATCTCGGGGGTGATGTCGGCGAGGACGGTCGGCGGGTAGAACCAGCCCGGCCCGTCGGGGCGTTCGGCGCCGCACAGGACGGTGGCGCCGCTCTCCACGGCCTCGTCGACCAGCTCCTCCAGGTCCTCGCGGCCCCGCTCGCCGGAGAGCGGGCCGACGTCGGTGTCCTCGTCGAGCGGGTCTCCGACCTTCAGCGCCTTCATGGCCTCGACGAACCGCTCGGTGAAGGCGTCGTACACGTCGGCGTGCACGATGAACCGCTTGGCGGCGATGCACGACTGCCCGGCGTTCTGCACCCGGGCGGTGACGGCGATCTCGGCGGCCCGGTCGATGTCGGCGGACGGCAGCACGACGTACGGGTCGCTGCCGCCCAGCTCCAGGACCGTCTTCTTGACCTCGTCCCCGGCGACCGAGGCGACGGCCCGGCCGGCGGGCTCGCTGCCGGTGAGGGTGGCGGCCTTCACCCGCGGGTCGCGCAGGATGTCCTCGACGGCGCCGGAACCGACCAGCAGCGTCTGGAAGCAGCCCTCGGGGAATCCCGCCCGGTGGAAGAGATCTTCCAGGTAGAGCGCGGTCTGCGGGACGTTGGAGGCGTGCTTGAGCAGGCCCACGTTGCCGGCCATCAGGGCGGGCGCGGCGAAGCGGATCACCTGCCAGAGCGGGAAGTTCCACGGCATCACGGCGAGCACCGGGCCGAGCGGCCGGTAGCGGACCAGGACGCGGGACGCGCCCGAGTCCTTCACATCCGCGTCTGACGGCTCCACGTCGGTGAGCAGCACCTCGGCGTGGTCGGCGTACCACCGCATCGCCTTCGCGCACTTGGCGGCCTCGGCGCGGGCCTGCCTGACCGGCTTGCCCATCTCGGTGGTCATCACCCGGGCGACGTCCTCGGTGTCCTCGTCGAGGAGCTCGGCGGCCCTGCGCATCAGCCGGGCGCGTTCCGCGAAAGACGTCGTCCGGTACGTGCGGAACGTGGTGTCGGCGGTGGCGAGGCGACGCTCGATCTCCTCCTCGCCCAGGGCGTCGTAGGTCTTGAGCGTCTCGCCGTTCGCCGGGTTGACCGTGGCGATGGGCATGGCCGGCCTCCTGCGTGGGCTGTCCTTCGACCTTCCCGCGCGATTGGCTACGCCGCAACGCGGACTCAGTCCGAGTGCTCCAGAAGACGGTCGAGAAACATCGCCTGCGCCGGTACGAGCACGGCACGGGCCCGTTCGACGGTGAGCCACTCCACGCGGTCCAGCTCCGGGAACTCCTGGATCCGCCCCGACCTCGGCGGCCACTCCATGCGAAAGGTCCCCGGCACGACGGTCGCCGGGTCGAGGTCCGCCTCGATCGCCCAGGCCGTGACGATCTTGCCGTTCCTCTGCCGCACCTCGCCCAGCGGTACGGCCTCGCCGTCCGGCGGCGCCAGCCCCAGTTCCTCCTGGAACTCCCGGCGGGCCGCGTCCCAGGCGGGCTCGTCCGGTTGGTACTCGCCCTTGGGCACGCTCCAGGCCCCCGCGTCCTTGTGCGCGAAGAGCGGGCCGCCCATATGGCCGAGCAGGACCTCGACGCCGTGCTCGGTGCGGCGGTGCAGCAGGAGGCCGGCGCTGCGCTTGGGTGTGGTCAACGAGTCACCTCGGGGTGTGCGGCGAGCAGGGTCTCGACCGTATCGGCTTCCGCCGGGGTCTTGTCCTCGCGATAGCGGATCACACGGGCGAAACGGAGGGTGACGCCGGCCGGGTAACGGGTCGAGCGCTGCAGGCCGTCGTAGGCGATCTCGACGACGAGTTCGGGGCGTACGGTGACGCCCCAGCCGTGCTCCTCCACGGCCAGGCCCGTCAGCCGTTCTGTCTGCCAGGCCAGCAGCGCGTCGGTCATGCCCTTGAAGGTCTTGCCGAGCATGGCGAAGGAGCCGTCGGCGGTGCGGGCTCCGAGATGGAGGTTGGAGAGCCTGCCCGTGCGGCGGCCGTGGCCCCACTCGGCGGCCAGGACCACCAGATCGAGGGTGTGCACCGGCTTGACCTTCAGCCAGGACGCCCCGCGCCGGCCCGCGCTGTAGGGGGCGTCGAGGGCCTTCAGCACGACACCTTCGTGGCCGCGTTCCAGGGTGTCGGCGAGGAAGCGCTCCGCCTCGGGCAGGTCGCCGGGACCGGCCACGAGGGTGCGCCGTACCCGCATGGGCTCCGGGACGAGGCGGGCCAGTACGGCGTGGCGGTCGGTGAGGGGCAGGTCGAGGAGGTCCTGGCCGTCCACGGACAGCGCGTCGAAGAAGACCGGCGCGACGGGCACCTGCCGGGCCGCCGTCGCCACGTCCAGCCGCGAGCCGACCCGCCCCGCCGTCTCCTGGAAGGAACGTGGCCGCCCGGTCTCGTCGAACGCGATCACCTCCCCGTCCAGGATGAACCGCTCGCCCTTCAACTCCAGTGCGGCAGTGGTGAGTTCGGGCAACCGGTCGGTCATGTCGTCCAGGGTGCGGGTGTACAGCCGTACGTCGCCGCCGTCGCGGTGGACCTGGACACGGATGCCGTCCAGCTTCTCCTCCACCGCGCACACGCTCAGCTTCGCCACGGCCTGGGCGACGGAGGACGCGCTGTGCGCCAGCATCGGCAGGACGGGCTGCCCGACGGTGAGCCGGAACCCCGCGAGAGCCGACGGCCCCTCAGTCAGCAGCGCCTGCGCCACCGTCCGGAGCGAGCCGGCGAGCATCACGGCCCGCCGTACCTCGGCGGCGGGCGCCCCGGTGGCCCCGGCCAGCCCGTCGATGGCCACCGCGTCCAGCGCGCCCTGCCGGACCTCACCGGTGAGCAGCCCGAACAGGTACCGCTGTTCGTCCTCGGTGGCCGCCGCCAGCAACTCGCCGACCAGGCGCCTGCGTTCGGCCTGCGAACCGGGGCCGGTGGCAGTACCGATCGCCGTGAGGCGGGCGTCCACCTCGCGGACGGTGAGGGTGGGAGTGGTGGCCGGCGGGATGTGCTGGTCGAGGACCTTCCAGCCGACGCCCAGGCGGCCCTGGGGCAGCCGGCCCGCGAGATAGGGGATGACGATCGGTACGTCGCCGGCGTCGGCGTCGGCGAACAGTTCGGCGAGCAGGGCGGTCTTCCGGGACCGGGCCGAGGTGGCGGCGACCTCTTGCGACACGCGGGCGAGCCGGGCGAAGAGCATGCAGCCATGGTCCTACGGAGTTCTGCCGGGCGCCTATTGGGTCGGGGATGCGGCTGGACGGGCGGGTGCGGGTGCGTCGTGGCCTGTCGCGCGGTTCCCCGTGCCCCCGGACGGCCCTGCGGGCCGAGCGATCACGCTGTGTCCAAGTCCGTCATCAGCAGTTCCCCATTGATCGTGGCGCCCGCCCGGTAGCCGGACGACGCCGCGTTGACCACCTGCTCCGAGAAGCCCATCGCGTTGCCGACGGCCCAGACGCCGGGAACCGAGGTCAGGCCGGTCGGGTCGACCGTGGGGTACGCGCCGAACGGCGTCTCGTTCAGGTCGGCGCCCAGCTTCTCCAGCAGGCTGGTCCGCGGGATCGGGCGGGGGGCCGTGAACAGGACCGAGCGGTCGCAGACCGTGCCGTCGGTGAGCCGGACCCCGGTGAGGCGGTCCTCGGTGACGACCAGGCTCTCGACCTCGCCGGGGACCACCGAGACCCCGGCGGCGGCCAGGCGGCGCAGGTCGTCGTCGGAGAGGTCGGTCTCGGGGACCTCGTGGAGGAAGAGGGTCACGTCCTTGGACCACTGGGAGACCATCAGGGCCTGGTGGACGCTCATCGGAGTCGTGGCGAGGACGCCGAAGGGCTGGTCGCGGACCTCCCAGCCGTGGCAGTAGGGGCAGTGCAGGACATCCCGGCCGAAGCGCTCGGCCACGCCGGGGACGGTCGGGAGCTCGTCCTTCAGGCCGGTGGCGACGACGAGGCGCCGGGCCCGCGGGGACCGGCCGTCGGCGAGCGTCACGGTGAAGCTCCGGCCGTCATCGCCCCGGGTCACGTCCACCGCCCTGCCCCGGACCAGGTCGACGCCGTAGCGGGCGATCTCCTCCCGGCCCACGGCCAGGAACTCCGCCGGCGGCATCCCGTCCCGGGAGAGAAAGCCCTGCATGTGCGCGGCGGGCGCGTTGCGGGGTTCGCCGGCGTCGACGACCAGTGTGCGCCGCCGGGCCCGGCCCAGGACCAGGGCTGCGGAGAGCCCCGCCGCGCCGCCGCCGATGACGATCACTTCGTACTGCTCGGTCATGGTGACCACCTCCACGACGACGGTCGCCCGAACACGGCCGCATTGACAAACGCCTTTGCCGAAACTGCAATAGTGGGATGAGTGACACGAGTGAGAGGGCGAGCGGCACGGACGAGGTCCTCGCCGGAGTCGGGCCGCGATTGCGACGGATCCGGAAGGAGCGCGAGGCGACGCTCGCCGGGCTGTCGGAGGCGACCGGTATCTCGGTGAGCACGCTGTCACGGCTGGAGTCGGGGCTGCGCAAGCCCAGCCTGGAGCTGCTGCTGCCGATCGCGCGGGCCCACCAGGTGCCGTTGGACGAGCTGATCGGGGAGCCGCCGGTCGGCGACCCGCGGGTGCGGTCGAAGCCGATCCAGCGGCACGGCCGGACGTACTGGCCGCTCACCCGGCAGCCGGGCGGCCTCCAGGCCTTCAAGGTCCTCGTGCCCCAGTCGCGGCAGGAGCCGGAGCCGCGCACCCACGAGGGCTACGAATGGCTGTATGTCATGTCCGGGAAACTGCGTGTCGTGCTCGGCGAACACGATGTGGTGATGGTCGCCGGGGAGGCCGCCGAGTTCGACACCCGGGTCCCGCACTGGTTCGGCTCGACGGGGGAGGGGCCGGTGGAGTTCCTCAGCCTGTTCGGGCCGCAGGGGGAGCGGATGCACGTACGGGCCAGGCCCGCGCGTTCGTGACGCACGCTACTGCGCCCGGGCTGTTCCTCGGAGGGCAAGCGACCGCTTAGTATGCATGCGACAGTCGACCCCGGTCAGACGAAGCAGTCCGAAGCAGTCCGTGGAGGCACCGCATGCAGGCATGGCAAGTGCACGAGAACGGCGAGCCGAGCGAGGTGATGCGGCTCCAGGACGTGGAGCGGCCCACGCCCGGTGACGGCCAGGTCCTGCTGAAGGTGCGCGCCGCGAACATCAACTTCCCCGATGTCCTGATGTGCCGGGGCCACTACCAGGTCAGGCCTCCGCTCCCGTTCACCCCGGGCGTGGAGATCTGCGGTGAGACCGAGGACGGCCGCCGGGTCATCGCCAACCCGGCGCTGCCGTACGGCGGCCTCGCCGAGTACGCGGTCGCGGACGCCGCCGCGCTGCTGCCCGCGCCCGAGGCGCTGGACGACGCCGAGGTCGCGGCCCTGCACATCGGTTACCAGACGGGCTGGTTCGGCCTCCACCGCCGGGCCCGCCTCGAAGCGGGGGAGACCCTGCTCGTCCACGCCGCCGCGGGAGGGGTCGGCAGCGCGGCCGTGCAGCTCGGCAAGGCGGCCGGGGCGACGGTCATCGGCGTCGTCGGCGGCGCCGAGAAGGCCGTCGTGGCCCGGGAGCTGGGCTGTGACGTGGTGGTCGACCGGCGGAGCGAGGACGTCGTCTCCGCCGTGAAGGAAGCCACCGGAGGCCGGGGCGCGGACGTGATCTACGACCCCGTGGGCGGCGAGGCCTACACGCAGTCGACCAAGGTCGTCGCCTTCGAGGGACGCATCGTGGTCGTCGGCTTCGCCGGCGGGACGATCCCCAGCCCCGGCCTCAACCACGCCCTCGTCAAGAACTACTCGATCCTCGGCCTGCACTGGGGTCTGTACAACACCAAGAACCCGAAGCTGGTCCAGCACTGCCACGAGCAGCTCACCGAGCTGGCGGCCCGGGGCGTCGTCAAGCCGCTGGTGAGCGAGCGCACGCCGCTCGGCGGGGCCGCGGCCGCCGTGCAGCGCGTCGCGGACGGCGTCACCACCGGCCGGGTCGTCGTGGTGCCCTCGCTGGAGAACGGAGCCGCCGCATGACCGACGCAGCCGACCTCAGGCGCCGCACGGCCGAGTTGCTGGCCGCGTACCCGCCCGCCACCACCGACCGCCTGGACTTCCTGCGCGCCCGCTTCGACGCCGGGCTCGCCTGGGTGCACTACCCCGAGGGCCTCGGCGGGCTCGGCGCCCCGCGCTCCCTCCAGGCCGTGGTGGACGCGGACCTGGAGGCGGAAGGCGCCCCAGACAACGATCCGCGACGCATCGGCATCGGCCTGGGCATGGCCGCGCCGACGATCCTCGCCTACGGCACCCAGGAGCAGAAGCGGCAGTACCTGCGGCCGCTGTGGACGGGCGAGGAGGTCTGGTGCCAGCTCTTCAGCGAGCCCGGCGCCGGCTCCGACCTCGCCGCGCTCGGGACCCGAGCGGTCCGGGAGGGCGACGAGTGGGTGGTCAACGGGCAGAAGGTGTGGACGTCCAGCGCGCACGTCGCCCGCTGGGCCATCCTCATCGCCCGCACCGACCCGGACGTGCCCAAGCACCGGGGCATCACGTACTTCATCTGCGACATGACCGACCCCGGCGTCGAGGTCCGGCCGCTGCGCCAGGTCACCGGCGAGGCCGAGTTCAACGAGGTGTTCATCACCGACGTCCGCATCCCGGACGCGCGCCGCCTCGGCGAGGTCGGCGACGGCTGGAAGGTCGCGCAGACCACGCTGAACAACGAGCGCGTCGCCATCGGCGGTATGCGGCTGCCGCGTGAGGGCGGCATGATCGGCCCGGTCGCCAGGACCTGGCGCGAGCGCCCCGAACTGCGTACCCACGACCTCCACCAGCGGCTGCTGAAGCTCTGGGTCGAGGCCGAGGCCGCTCGGCTCACCGCCGAGCGGCTGCGTCAGCAGCTCGTCGCCGGACAGCCCGGCCCCGAGGGCGCCGGCATGAAGCTCGCCTTCGCCCGCCTCAACCAGGAGATCAGCGGCCTTGAGGTCGAACTCCGGGGCGAGGAAGGTCTGTTGTACGACGACTGGACCATGCGGCGCCCCGAGCTGGTCGACTTCGTCGGTCGTGACGCCGGCTACCGCTACCTCCGCTCCAAGGGCAACAGCATCGAGGGCGGGACCACCGAGGTCCTGCTGAACATCGTCGCCGAGCGCGTCCTGGGCCTGCCCAGCGAGCCGCGCACCGACAAGGACGTCGCCTGGAAGGACCTCGCCCGATGACCGACCTGCTGTACTCGGAGGAGGAGGAAGCCCTCCGCGAGGCCGTCCGCGACCTGCTGGCCGACCACTGCGACGCGGCGGGCGTGATCGCACGCGCAGAGTCGGACGCCCCGCACGACATCGCGACGTGGAAGGCCCTCGCAGGAGGAATGGGCCTCGCAGGCCTGCTCGTGCCGGAGGAGCTGGAAGGTCAGGGCGCCACCCATCGCGAAGTGGCCGTAGTGCTGGAGGAGTTGGGGCGTGCGGTCGCACCGGTCCCCTATCTGACCAGCGCGGTCGTCGCCACCGAGGCTCTGCTGGAGTGCGGGGCCGACGACCTCCTCTCCCAGCTCGCGTCCGCGACGACGATCGGCGCCCTGGCGGTCTCGCTGAGCGTTCCCGCAGGCAGCGCCTACAAGGTCGTACGGTACGAAGGCGGCGCCCTGCACGGGGAGTTGACCGGCATCGCGGACGCCGCCGTCGCCGATGTGCTGCTGGTGCCCGCCGACGACGGGGGCCTGTACGCGGTCGACGCCTCCGCCGTGACCGTCACTCCGCAGGTGTCCCTGGACCTGACCCGGCCGTTGGCGAAGGTGGTCCTCGACGGGGCGCCGGGCCGGCTCCTCGGCGACGCCGAACCCGCCGTACGCCGGGCCCTGCGTGCCGGGGCCGGGCTGCTGGCGTCCGAGCAACTCGGCCTCGCGGAGTGGACGTTGACCGAGACGGTCCGCTACCTCAAGGAACGCAAGCAGTTCAACCGGCCCGTCGGCGGCTTCCAGGCGCTCAAGCACCGCCTCGCACAGCTGTGGCTGGAGGTCGTCAACCTGCGGGCGGCCGCCCGGAACGCGGCCGACCAGCTCGCCACGGGCAGCGACGACGCCGACCTCGCGGTGGCCGTCGCCCAGGCCTTCGCGGCGCCCGTGGCCGTCCACGCGGCCGAGGAGGCGCTGCAACTGCACGGTGGGATCGGCATGACCTGGGAGCACCCGGTCCACCTGTACCTGAAGCGGGCGAAGGCCGACTCCATCGCGTACGGCACGGCGGGCGCCCACCGGGCGGCGCTGGCCGAACTGGTCGGCCTCCAGGCCCCCTGACGTACCGCAGGCACACCCGACGAACAGCCGAGACAGCCCGCCCCACCTGGGGCGGGCTTTCCCGTGTGCGCAGTGCGGTCCAGGTGAGCACGGGTGAACGTACGACGGCGGTCCGGCCAACTCCCCGCACGGCCCTGCTCATCGGCCCCTTCCGGCTCGCATACTCGCAGGGTCCGCTACCGGCCCCACCCGGGAGGCAGAGCATGGCCCTCACCACCCGTCGCAGAGCCCTCACCACCCTCGGCGCCGTCCTCGCGGGTGCGGTCGCCCTGCCCGCCACCAGCGCGGCGGCCGGCGAACGGAAGCACCGCCCGCGCCCGTTGTGGCGGGCCCACGCGCACAACGACTACGAGCACCCCCGCCCCCTCCTCGACGCCCTCGACCACCGCTTCGGCAGCGTCGAGGCGGACGTCTTCCTCGTCGGCGACCAACTCCTCGTCGCCCACGACCCGGCGGGTCTCGACCCCACCCGCACCCTGGAATCCCTCTACCTCGACCCGCTCGCCGCCGCGTCCGCGCTCACCACGGCTCGGTGTACCGGGGCTACCGCCAACCGCTCCGGCTGCTCATCGACATCAAGACCGAGGGTGCGTCGACGTACCTCGCACTCGACCGTCATCTGCGGCGCCACCGGCACCTGTTCACGACCTACGCGCACGGCCGCGTGTACCCGGGCGCGGTCACGGCCGTGATCTCCGGGGACCGGGCCGCCCGGGTACCCATGGAGGCGCAGACCGTGCGGCGCGCCTTCTACGACGGACGGCTCACCGACCTCGCGAGCGCGAAGCCCGCGCCCGCCTCCTTCATCCCGCTGATCTCCGACAACTGGACGCTCAACTTCACCTGGCAGGGCGTCGGTCCGATCCCCCGGGCCGAGCGCGCCAAGCTGCGCACGACCGTCTCGACGGCCCACGGGCGCGGGCAGGCGGTGCGGTTCTGGGCGACGCCCGATCCGGCGGGCCCGGCGCGGGACGCGCTGTGGGGAGAGTTGATCGCGGCCGACGTCGACCACCTCAACACGGACGACCTCGCGGGTCTCGCAGCGTTTCTGGACGCCCACCGGTCGGTGTAGGCGCGACATGGCCGACACCACTCGTTCGGCGGCCATGTCAGCCGCACGGACGAACCCTCCGTTACGCCACACTTACGGCCGAATGCCGCGAAGTGGGCGTGGCGGAGGAGGTTGACGATGGCCATTTCCATCTCTGTGGTGGTGCTGCTCGTGATCCTGACGGTGGTCTTCATGCGCAACGGCGCGCTGAAGTTCTCGCACGCCGCGGTCTGTGTACTGCTGGGTTTCTACATGGCCAGCACGAGCCTGGCGCCGACCATCCACAACGGCCTGACGACCACGGCGGACATCGTGAGCAGTCTGAAGCCGTGAGGCTCAGGCTTTCGTGAAGACTCCGATGCCGTTCGGCACGGCCCGTTCCGCCCCGTCGCTCGGATGGTTGCGGACGGTGACCGCGCTCGCGCCGGGCGCGCGGGCGACCAGTGCGGAGGAGCCGCCGCCGTCGAGGTTGAAAGCCTCGGCGGACCCCAAATCCTTCATCGTGTCAGCGACTTCGGCGATGGTGAGACCGGTCCGGTAGGCCGCGGCGCCGTCCAGGGCGAGGAGCAGGAGGCGGTGGCCGCCGTCGGCGATGCCCGCGGCGGTGCGTACCGCCGAGGTCGTGTCGTCGAGGCCGGGGAGCGGCCGGCCGCCCCGCAGGACCGGGTAGCCGCCGAGCGCGAAGGCGTACGGGGTTCCGGTCGAGGCGACGAGGACGTGCTGCACCTCCACCGAGTCTCCGGGGGCGAGCCTGCGCAGCCGCTGGGCGCCCGCCTCGCGCCCGACGAGGACGGTGGCGCCGGCCGCGATGGCGCCGCTGCCGGGGGTACCGGCCGAGCCGACCACGCGGCCGTCCTCGACCAGCACCTCGTGGGTGTCGGTGCTGCACGGCGCCGCCCGGTCGGTGTCCGTGCCGCAGACGGCGCGCATCCGGGAGACGCTGCCCCAGTCCGGGGTGAACGCCCCCACGGAACCGACGGGCAGGGCGTACTGGTTGAGGCCGCGGAGCGGGAGATCGCCCTCGGGGGTGGTGACGGAACCGTCCAGGGCGAGGCTGTCCAGGCGGGCCGTGCCGTCGGTGGTGACGCCCAGCACGTCCCTGGTGCTCGTGCCGGGCGGCAGGGCCGGGCCGAAGCGCTGGCCCTTCGGTACGGCGGCCTTGAGCGCGTGCCCGCCGGCGACGGCCGGCCCGACCGGCGCCCCGGTGGCCGCGACACCGGGGTGCTGGGTCTCGGTGTTGTTGAAGAAGTCGCCGTTGACCCCGGCCACGGCACCCGCCGACGTGGCCAGCCGGGACACGGTCGCCCGCGCGGCCACCTTCCCCGGGTACAGCAGCCCGACGCCCACCTGGCGGTTGCGCAGGTCGACGCTCAGCACATGGGCGTGCGTCAGGCCCCTGCCCGCCCGGATGTCGAAGTGGGTGTACTCGACGCCCGGCGCGACGGCGACGGCCCTGGGCGCGCCACTGGCCGGTGCCGCCCCCACGAGGGCCACGCCGGCCAGCACACTCCACGCCGACAGAACCGTCAGTACCGTTCTGAATCGTCCAGCACGACGCGTCACGGCGCCCCCGATGTCTCGTCAACTGTCCCAGGACTCAGGGGAAGTGCACCAGACGACTACCGGTCGGGCGGCGGCTCGGCCCCGACGACGCGGGAACGGATGAGAAAACGCACCCCTTCGGGTGCTTCCAGGGAGAATCCACTGCCCCTGCCCGGTACGACGTCGACGGTCAGCCGGGTGTGGCTCCACACCTCGTACTGGCTGCGGGACATCCAGAACCCGATCGCCTCGTCGACCCCGTCGACGGTCAGCTCCGCGAGGAGGACGTCCGAGTCTCCCGTACGGAACTCGCCGTCCGGGTAGCACATGGGGGCGCTGCCGTCGCAGCAGCCGCCCGACTGGTGGAACATCAACGGGCCGTGGGCCGCCCGCAGCCGCCGAAGGAGATCGGCGGCCGCGGGGGTCAGCTCTACGCGCGGGACAGCATCCATGACCGCAGTCAACGCCTCGACAGGTTGCGAGGACGTTGCGTGCCCCGGGGCGTGCTTCTGGACGTGCTCCGCAGCGAGCGGTCAGCTCTCCGGGCGGCCGTCGGCGCGGTTGCGGCGGCGCAGCAGGAGCAGGCCGCCCGCGAGGGCCGCGACTCCGCCCGCGGCGGTCCAGGCAGGGAAGTCGGAGGTGCCGGTCGCGGCCAGGTCCTCGCCCCGGCCGCCCTGGGCGCTCGCGGAGGCGGACGACGCGCCCTTCTTCGACGCCTCCTTCTTCGAGGTGGCGCCGGACCCGGAGCCGGACGCGGCCGTGGACGCCGACGGCGGCGCGCTCGCCTCGGCGGCCGTGGCCCTGTCCCGGGTGAACGCCAGGGTGCCGAAGCCCAACTGGTCGTAGCCGCCGCTGTTGGGGCCGTAGTCGCCGCCACCGCCCTCGGGGGCCGCCTTGGCCGCGGCGCGGGTGAGGTAGGAGGCGTCGAGGCCCCGGCGCTTGGTGTAGTGGTTGGCGATCATGGCCCAGATGGGGCGCGTCATGTTCGGGTCGACGCCGGCCGCGGTGGACGCGGTCTCCCTGCCGGACCAGCCGTTGATCGCACCTTTCGCGCGGGTGTTCGCCGTGTAGGCCACCTCGCCGCCCATGCTCCACCTGGCCACGTACTGGGCGCCCTTGAGGAAGCGGTTGTCGTCGTAGCCGTACAGGTCGATGCCCTGGTTCCAGGCCATCTCGCAGAAGGTACCCATCAGACCGACGCCGAGCAGCGCGTGGCCCTGGTCGCGGCCGGCCTCCAGCCATTCGGCGAGACCGTCGTCGTGCACGACCGGGATGGCCTTCCGTACGGCGCCCAGACCCTCACCGTTCTTGAAGTAGTCGACGGCGCGGGCGACCTGGGCCCTGTCGTCGCAGAAGATGCCGGTGGCCAGGACGCACGCCATGTTGGCGAGGTCCCAGTTGGGCCAGTAGTTCGTGACGACGGCGCCGTTGTGCCTGACCAGGAAGTCGTCGCTGAGCGGGGCGAAGACGCCGCTCAGCATCTCCTGGAAGCGGTCGAGCTCGAAGTCGGGGTGGTCGCGGACGAGTTCGGCGGCGTTGGCGATCTGGTAGCCGTACAGCCCGGCGGCCAGGAAGCGGTCGGCGTTGCCCGCCAGCGAAGTGAGCTTCGCCGACCAGTCGTTGAGGATCGCCACGGCCGTGTCGGCGTACGCGGGCTCGCCGGTGACGTGGTGGCGCAGGCCGTTCTGGTAGGCGGCGTGGATGTCGTTGTAGAGGATCACGTAGTTCTGGCCGGTGCCGCCCCGGACCACGGTCGCCTGCGGGTTGGCCTTCCAGCCGCTCTGCGCGTGCCGGTTGGCGGTCAGCCTGGCGAAGCCCGCGGTGCAGGGCTGGGCGCCCGCCTTGACCTTGGCCGCCATCCGGGCCAGGTCCGCCCCGGTGTGGAGCAGACCGGGGTGCGCGAGGGCGCCGCCCGCCGCGGAGGCGGGCGTCGCCGCCACGCCCGTCCCGACGCCCAGGCCCGCCGCACCCGCGGCGATACCGGCGATCTTCAGCGTGCTCCGACGGCTGATCTCTGCTGTCACGTGGGGGTCCTCGGGTCTCGGGTACGTGTTGTGACTCGTGCGCGCGTCGGCGCGGGGAGCCACGAACAGGAGACGCACCGGCCCCGGCGGCGATAACAAAAAACCGGGGCGGTGCGTCCGTCGTGCTTTCCCGTGGTGCGCGGTGCTGTCAGACGCCGGGCGTCCAGCCGCCCAGCCAGTCCGAGACCTCCTGGCCGGCGGCCTGCGCGTCCGTCAGCATCGGGCGGTTGACGCTCGCGCTGCCCGCCCCCGCACCCTTGTTCGCGTACTCGGCGAAGCGGTCTTCCTTCCAGGAGAAGCCGCCCATGTCGGACCAGGGCGTGGACTTGACAGCGGCGCTGAGGGTGGAGTTGCGGACCGTGGCCTGCGGGTCGACGGTGGTGTCGCCGCCGGGGTGCCAGTTGCGGCCGAGGAAGAAGCTGCCGGCGGTCACGTCACCGTTGACGGTGGACTGGTTGATCAGGATGCCCTTGTGGTTCGCGGCCGTGCTGGGCGCGACGATGTACCCGGCGGAGGTACCGTTCCAGCGCTTCTTCAGGGTGATGACCGACTTGTCGACGACCGCCGTGGCCCGGCCGAAGATGAAGTCCACGTTGCCCGTGATGTAGGAGTTGGTGACATAGACCCGGCCGAGCCTGTCCTTGGCGGCGGTCTCCATCTCCAGGGTGTCCTGATCGCCGTTGACGATGACCCCGTCGAGGACGATCCGGTCGGCCTGGGTCAGCAGCGCGACCGCCTGGTGCCCGTTGAGGGACTGGTTCGCGGCCTCGTCGAAGTCGTTGGTGACGGTCAGGTTGCGGACCTGGGAGTCGTCCGACTGGATGGACATGGTGGCGCTGCCCGGGGTGCCGTAGGTGCCCGAGCCGCCCGGCTTCTGCATCCCGGCCGCGTTGCCGTACACGATCGTGGTGTCCTTGCGGCTGCCGCCCGCGCCCTGGATGGTGACGTGCGGCTTGTTGGCGGGGACCTTGACGACCTCACGGTAGACGCCCGGCTTGACCGAGATGACGACCCGTGAGGCGTTGTTCGCGGGCACGGCGTCGACGGCCTTCTGTACGCTCGTGTACTGGCCGCTGCCGTCCTTGGCGACGGTGAGCGTGGTGGCCGCGGCGGCCTTGGTGCCGGCCGTCGTGCCGATCGAGCTGCGCGGCCCCGCCTTGGCCTTGAGCAGGGCGGGCACGTCGGCCGTCTTGTCGAGGGTGTAGCTGTAGTACGACTTCGGGTCGAAGGCCGTGCCGCCGCTCTCGTTGCGGCCGGAGGTGCCGGAGAAGACGTTGCCGCGCTGGACCAGGGCGGCCGTGGAGTCCTTGGTGACCGGGTTCCGCATGCCCTGGAAGTAGCTGTTCTCCAGGACCATCTTCGTGTTGCCGCGCGCGTAGTTGCCGTACGACGAGGTGATGTCCGTGCCGGACACGTCCTCCAGGAAGTTGTTGTACAGGTGCGCGTGGGCCACGTTGTCGGTGGAGGGGTTGCGCTGCTCGGTCTCGCGGAACCAGTTGTGGTGGATCGTCAGGTCGGCGGTGGTGTTGGTGGTCCAGCCGATGCCGAAGGTCTTGTTGTTCTGGCTCAGCTTGTTCCAGGACACCGTGACGTAGGTGGTGTCCTTGCGGCTGTCGATGAGGCCGTCCGCCATGTGCCGCAGGTCGTTGTGGTCGATCCAGACGTGGTGGGCGCCGTCCATCTGGACGGCGTCGAAGTCGTGGTCCTTGTCGTTCCAGGTCCCCTGGTAGGCGTCACGGATCGTCAGGTTGCGGATGATGACGTTGTGGACGCCGGAGCCGAGGAAGAAGCCGCCGCCCACGATGTGGCCCGAGGTGCCGGAGCCGACGATCGTCTTGTCGGAGGCGACCTTGATCTCCTTGCCCACCGGGTTCATGTTGATCGTCGCGGCCACGACGATGACGTAGGGCTCGGCGGCGGTCGCGTACTTCTCCAGGTCGGCCAGGGTCTTCACGGTGACCGTCTTTCCGTCCCGGCCCCCGTAGGTCCCGTTCTGGCCGAGCGCGTTCACCGAGGCGAAGCCGTCGGCGGCCTCGGTGGCCCAGGTGAGGGCGGCCGCCGCGGCCCGGGGCTGGGCGCCCTCACCGAACACGCCGAAGACCGTGCCGTAGGCCAGGGTCCCGGCGGCGGCCAGGGTCAGGGGGACACCGGCCACGAGAGCGGTCTTCCTTCTGCGGTGGCGGGCCTTGCCGTGGTTCTCGCTCACGAGTCGCTTCCGTTCCGTGCGGGGGGATGGTCGTCAGCCGAGCAGTCGCCGCCGGATGTGAAGAGGTTGCCGCCTTTCGGTATGAATTTCGGCCAGGAGAGCGGAAGCTCGGGCAGGGGCCGGGGATGGCCGAGAACGGACCCCCGGGCGCGGACTGGAACGGTCCATGTCCCCGGGTCCGGGCCCGAGGCGGTCGTTGACACGTGCGTGCAGGTCAGGACCGGGCCGTCACAGCAACACATCGATTCCGTTGTTCACTTGACTACCGGGCGTCACACGCGATTGGCTCCGCCCAGCGAAAGTCAGCCAGTCGCCGCACGTCATCGCGGTGATGACGGCGACCTCGCTCTCCCAGACCTCCCACCCGGTCGCACAGCGAGGTGCCGCGCCCCCATGAACCCACCGTCCGCGTCCCACAGGATCTTCACAGCCTTCCGTTCGGCGGCGCTCGCCGCCGCCGTCTGCCTCACCGTCGCCGGCTGCTCGGTGTTCGGCGGGTCGGAGGCCGATTCGGACAGGGACGGGTCGGGCACCTCGGGTGGGGAGATGAAGGTCGCGCTGATCACGCACAGCGCCGAGGGGGACGCCTTCTGGGACCTGGTCCGCAAGGGCGCGGAGGTCGCGGCCGCGAAGGACGGCATCGACCTGACCTTCGTCAGCGACCCCGACGCCGCGGGGCAGGCGAAGCTGGTGCGGGACGCGATCGCCGACAAGGTCGACGGCATCGCGGTGACCCTCGCCAAGCCGCAGGCGATGCGGGGCGCGGTCGCCGAGGCCCGCGCGGCGGGCATACCCGTGGTTGGCCTCAACTCCGGCATCGACGCCTGGCAGTCACAGGGTCTGCTGGGCTTCTTCGGACAGGACGAGAGTGTCGCCGGCCGGGCGCTCGGCAACGAACTCGACGCCCGCGCCGCCAAGCACGCCCTGTGCGTCATCCACGAGCGGGGCAACGTCGCCGTCGAGGCCCGCTGTGCCGGCGTGCGTAAGGCCTTCGGCGGCCAGACCGACAACCTCTACGTGGACGGCACCGACATGGACGCGGTGACCGGCTCGATCGCCGCGAAGCTCCGCCAGGACCCGACCATCGACGAGGTCGTCACGCTCGGGGCGCAGTTCGCGCTCGCAGCCGTGGACTCCGTGGACGAAGCGGACAGCAAGGCCCAGGTCGCCACCTTCGACCTCAACAAGGACCTGGTCAAGGCCGTGAAGAGCGGCGACGTCCAGTTCGCGGTGGACCAACAGCCGTACCTGCAGGGCTACCTCGCGGTCGACGCGCTGTGGCTCTACAGGACCAACGGCAACATCAGCGGTGGAGGAGTCGAACCCGTGCTCACCGGTCCCGCGTTCGTGACGAGGAAGAACATCGCCGGAATCGCCGAGTTCGCGGCGAACGGGACCCGTTGACGTGAGGCGCCCGGACCCCGGCCGGACCTCCGGCCGTCGGCGGTCTCGGGGCCGCCGCGCCCGGACAAACGGAACCTTCCGTTCGGGCATGACCGCGCTACGGAACCCAAGCATCCGGAACGGTCGTGTAACGGCGACCCCAAACTTCGGACCACCCCTGCGACGTGCACTCACTTGTGCGGATAACATCCTGCGCATCCCCTGTGCGCCCTACTGACAGGTGTCCACCCACCGATCCCGGACCCTTGTCGCCCACCCCCAGATCCGTTCCGCTCCCCGCCAACCGCCCCAAGGACGACGATGCCCCCACGGACCGGCGCCCGGCGCCGTCTCGGCTCCATACGTCTCTCGCTGATCCTCCTGGCTCTGATCCCCAGCGTCACGCTGGCCGTGAGTTGGGGTGTGACGACGACCCAGATGTTCTCGGAGGGACTGCGGCTGCGGACGCAGACCGGACTGAGCAAGTCCACCGGCGCCATGGGAACCGAGGCGACCCTCGCCCTGCAGCGCGAACGCGCCCTGTCGGCCGCCTACATGGCCGCCCCCGGCAGCTCCATGGACATCCTGGAACAGCAGCGCCAGGAGACCGACAAGGCGGTCGCGAAGCTCGCCGCACACGCGGGTGCCATCGAGGAGGCCCCCGACCGCATAGGTGAGCGGCTGTACTCGGTGATGGCCGGCTCCGGCAGCCTGGAGTACTACCGGGGCCAGGTGGACAGCCCCACCGACATCACCCCCGAACAGATCCTCGACCAGTACACCGAGATCATCGACGGCCAGATCCACGCCTTCCAGGCGCTCTCCCAGGTCGATGACGGCGACCTCACCTCGCAGGCCGGCCCGCTCATCACCCTCGAACAGGCCGCTGAGCTGGTCTCCCAGGGCGATGCGATCCTCACTCTCAACTGGCCCTCGGGAGAGCTCGACGAGCCGAGTCGCAACCGCTTCGCCCAGGTGGTCAACGCCCGGCGCTGGCTCGTCGACGACCAGCTCATCCACACGGTGGAGGGCGAGGTGAAGACCAAGATCGAGCGGATCGTCCAGGGCGAGGACTGGCAGACGCTGCAGGCCGTGGAGGACCAGGTCCTCTCGGCCCACTCGACGGGCACCGGCGAGTCCCGCAGGATCAAGCTGCCGCAGGCCCAGGCGCGCTGGGACGCCGCGATGACGAAGCTGTCCACCCAGTACGAGCAGTTGATCCGTGAGCAGACCACGGGCCTGCTGGACCGCAGCAGCGAGGAGGCGCGCAGTCTGCTGATCACGGCCGGCTCGCTGAGCGCCGGCGGTCTCGCCGCGCTGCTGCTGTGCGTCGTGATGTCCTGGCGCATCACCCGCTCCCTGTCCCGCCGGCTCACCGGCCTCCGCACGGCCACCCTCAGCCTCGCCGAGGAGCGGCTGCCCGACATCGTCGCCCGCCTCGACCGGGGCGAGAAGGTCGACGTGGACGCCGCCGCGGCCCCGCTCGACTACGGCACCGACGAACTCGGCCAGGTCGCCAAGGCGTTCAACGCCGCCCAGCGCACCGCCGTGCACACCGCCGTGGAACTCGCCGACACCCGGCGCGGCTTCCAGCGCGTCATCCTCGGTATCGCCCGGCAGAGCCAGAACCTCGTCAACCTCCAGCTCACCAAGCTCGACAGCCTGGAGCGCCAGCACCAGGACCCGGAGATCCTCAAGGGCCTGTACGAGCTGGACTCCACCGCGAGCCAGCTGCGCCGCTACGAGGAGAACCTGGTCATCATCAGCGGCGAGCGGCCCGGCCGCAGCTGGACCGAACCGGTCGCGCTGATCGACATCCTGCGCAGCGCCGTCGGCGAGGTCGCCCAGTACCAGCGGGTCGAGGTGCACGCCGACGACGAGGTGTGGATCGCCCCGCCCGCCGTGGCCGACGTGATCCACCTCCTCGCCGAGCTCATCGACAACGCGACCACGTACTCGCCCGCCCCCAGCCCGGTCAGCGTCCGCGCCGCGATCGTCGCCAAGGGGCTCGCCCTCGAAGTGGAGGACCGGGGGCTCGGCATGTCCGAGGAGGACTACACCGCGTTCAACGCCCAGCTGGCGGTGCCCCCGCAGTTCGACGTGGTCGCGCTCGCCGACGACCTCCGGCTCGGCATGTTCGTCATCGCCCGGCTCGCCACCCGGCACGGCATCACCGTGACCCTGCGCGCCTCGCCGTACGGCGGCACCACCGCGATCGTGCTGATCCCGGACGAGATCGTGGTCCGCGAGGCCCCCGCCCCCGACGAGGACGCCGGCGACGCGGCCGAACCGCCCGTACGCACCTCGCTCGTGGCCGCCCGGGTCGCCGCGGCGGACCCGCACCCGGAGCCCGAACCCGTACGGGAGGAACCGGACCGTGTGCCGCAGGAGAGGCCCGCCGCGAACGGGAGAGCCGCCGAACCTGTCAAGGACGCGAACGGGACACGGCCGGCCGCCGCGCGGAAGTCGCAGGCCGGTAAGAAGGGCGGCCTGATGCCGTTGCCCCGCCGGGTCCCGCAGACCAGCCTCGCCGCCGAGCTGAAGGAGGAGGCCGGACCCTGCCCCGACGGCGACGCCGACGACTTCACGGCCGAGCGTGCTGCCTCCTCGCTGGCCGGCTTCCAGCGCGGAACCCTCCAGGCACGTGACGACGACGAGGAACCCGAGTACGCATCAGGGGAGGCATCCGCGTCCCAAGACCCAGGAGACCGGATCCCCGCCTCCGGAACCTGACGTCCCATCGACTCCCCACGCAGACCGCTCTTTGAAGGACACACAGATGACACGCCCCATCCCCGCCACGCACAGTCAGCTCGACCAGCTGCTCACCGGACTGGTGGACCGGGTCGCCGAGGTCGACCACGCCGTCGTGCTCTCCGAGGACGGACTGGTCGTCAGTAAATCCACCGCGTTCCTGCGCGACGACGCCGAGCGGCTGGCGGCCACCGCGTCCGGTCTGATGAGCCTCAGCAAGGGCGTCAGCATGGACTTCCGCGGCGGTCCCGTACGCCAGTTGCTCATCGAGATGGGCAACGCCTTCCTGATCCTCACCAACGCCGGACCCGGCGCCAACCTCGCCGTGCTCACCCGGCAGGGCGCGGACGTCGGCGTCGTGGCCTACCAGATGAACATGCTGGTGAAGAAGATCGGCGAGCACCTCAGCGCCGCCCCCCGCGCCGCCGGTGCCGTCGCGGCCGACAGCGGCGAGTGAGGTGAACGGAGGCGACGCGGCGGGCCGGCTGGTTCGCCCGTTCACCCTGACGGGCGGCCGGACCCGGCCCGCCCGTGGCGACTTCACCCTCATCACCATGGTGACGGCCGTGGACCCGCAGCCGGCCGGGGGCACCCGGCCGCAG
Source organism: Streptomyces europaeiscabiei (assembly GCF_036346855.1). NCBI lineage: Bacteria > Bacillati > Actinomycetota > Actinomycetes > Kitasatosporales > Streptomycetaceae > Streptomyces > Streptomyces europaeiscabiei. Next base: position 1,562,572 of record NZ_CP107841.1, on the reverse strand, counting down.
CCGGAGCACGCCCGGATCCTCAAGCTGTGCGCGAGGCCGATCGTGGTGGCGGAGCTGGCGAGCAAGCTCGACCTCCCGGTCAGCGTGGTCGCCATCATGCTCTGCGACCTGCTGGAAGCGGGCCGGATCAGCGTGCGCCAGCCACGGCTGATCTCCCGCGCACCCGACCTGGACCTGCTGAAGAAAGTGAGGGACGGTCTTGGCCGGCTCTGACCCCACCCCCCAGGGGATTTCGGCTCCCGACACGGTGAAGATACTCATCGCCGGCGGATTCGGCGTCGGAAAGACGACCATGGTCGGATCGGTCAGCGAGATCGTCCCGCTGCGTACCGAGGAACCCCTCACCACCGCCGGTCTCGGCGTCGACGACCTCGACGGCATCCCCGAGAAGCACGCCACCACGGTGGCCCTCGACTTCGGCCGGATCAGCATCGGCCAGGACCTCGTGCTCTATCTGTTCGGCACGCCCGGACAGCAGCGGTTCTGGTTCATGTGGAACGACCTCGCGATCGGCGCCCTCGGCGCCGTCGTCCTCGTCGACGTGCGCCGACCCGACTCCAGCTTCGCCGCCATCGACTTCTTCGAACGCCGCAGGATCCCCTTCGTCATCGGCGTCAACGGCTTCCACGGCGAGCACCCCTACGAGCCCGACGTGATCCGCGAGTCGCTGGCCCTCCCCGAGAACACCCCGGTGCTCCTGTTCGACGCCCGCGAACGCACCTCGTGCCGCGACGTGCTGATCGCCCTCCTGGACCAGCTGATCGCGGCCTCGGCCCGCTGAGGGCCGGGCGTCGGAGGAGTCGAGGCCGACGCGGCTGCCGCCGGAGCGTCCAGGGCGCTTCTGATGGCTCTTGGCCGGAGATCCTCCGGCCGGGTCGGCGCCGCGTGAGATGACTCGTGAGGCGCCGGCCGCCTCACCGGACACGTCCGCAACCGCTCACCAACGGCTCGAGAGCCGTCAGAAACGGCCTAGGGACGGACCTCCTCGCGCACCAGGCCGGCGACGTGGTCGGTGATGGTGTCGAGGATGTCCGTCCAGGTCGTGTCGTCGCCGAGGACCAGGAAGTTCAGGGTGAGGCCGTCCGTCATGGCGGCCAGGTAGCGGGCCAGCACGGGGACGGGCACCGTCAGTTCGAACCCCATGGACACCCGCAGCTGCGCGATCAGATCGGCGTAGGTGTCGCAGTACATCTCGTACTGCCGCCGCGCCAGATGCTCGAACCCGGGCTCGCGCAGGGCGTACTGGGTCAGCTCGTAGGTGAGCATGTGCTCGCCCGGATGGGCGGACACATGGTCCCAGTACGCCTGGAATCCGGCCCGGACGGTCTCCCTGAGCGTCTCCCGGGGCCGGATCGCGTCCCGCACCAGGGTCACGTAGTGCCCGGTGATGGTGGTGATGACGGATTCGAGCAGCTCCTGCTTCGACTCGAAGCAGTAGTGGAAGACGCTCAGTGACACGCCCGCCTCGGCCGCGATGGACCGGGTCGTCGTCCTGGGGACGCCGTCCCGGGTCATCGCGCGGATCGCAGCCTCCGTGAGTTGTCTGCGTCGCTCGGCCGACGGCAAGCGTGCCATGCGGATCCCTTTCCCCCGTCGTGCGCGGTCAGCTGCTGTAGACGCCCACCTCGTAGAGGGAGTAACCCCAGTCCGTACCGCGGTCGGTCCCCAGCATCCGAACATATCTGGCCGTCACGCCGGAGAACGTGGCCGTGTCCAGACCGCCGTCACCCGAGGTCGTGGACCAGACGGTCTTCCAGGTCGAGCCGTCGGTGGAGACGTCGATCTGGTACGCCTTGCCGTAGGCCCGCTCCCAGTCGAGGGTGACCTTCCTGATCGTGTGCGAGGTGCCCAGGTCCACCTTCCACCACTGGGAGTCGCTCCAGTCGCTCGCCCAGCGGGTGCCGCTGTCGCCGTCCACGGCCCGGCCGGGCTGGTAGCTGGTGACGGGGTTCGACTCGGACGCGCTGGCCGTCGCCGTCCTGCCCTTGGCGAGGTTCACCCCGGCCTGGTGGCCCTCGGAGGAGCCCCAGGTGTCGAGGTAGGACTCGGCGCCCTTGAAGAGGTCGTCCACGACGCCCTGGCCGCCGACGAGCCGGATGTCCTCGATCCAGTCCGGGATCATCCCGACATGGGCGGCACCGTCGGTGTTGTAGTCGAAGGTGCGCGTACCGGTGGTCTGCTTGGCGATGGTGGAGCCGCCGTCGACGCTCTTGAAGGGGTACGTCACCGGGTTGGAGGTGCTCGCGCCGCGCGGGGCGGGGTGGTCGCCGATGCCGTTGAAGTCGGTGCCGTAGCCGTAGCCCACGTTGTACTTGGTCCGCAGCGCGTCGGTGCGCTCGGCCTCCTCGCTGAACTCCTCGGAGCCGTGCATGTACTGGGCGACGAAACCGCCGAGGGAGTAGACCCGCTCGGTCCAGTTCAGGTCCATCCAGCTGTGCGAGGACAGGACGCCCGGGTAGGACGCGGCCTCGAACATGTCCAGGGCCTGGCCGGTGGCCTTGACGCTCATGTGGTCGATCTCGAGCATCATCTTGCGCTTCATCATGCCCTGCACGGCGTACTCACCGAGATCGGTGAGCCCCCGGACGTTGCACTGCGCGTTCTCGTCGTACTCCGGCACCTCGGTGCCCGCCGGCAGGTCCTCCTCGGCCTCCGTGGCCGCATCGCCGATCGGGTTGTCCTTCTGCGGGCCCTTGCACTTCTCCGTCTGCCAGAAGGTGCCCGTCGACAGGAACTGGCCGACGTTGATGGCCGTACCGAGACCGTGCTCGTCGAAGCGGACACCGCACAGCGCGTTGTCGAACTTGTGGCACAGGAACATGCTGCGCACACCCAGGCCGTACAGCTCGTCGAGGCCCTTGTCGATGTCCGCCTTGCTGCACTGCGGGATGTCGAGGATCTGCTTGCAGCCGAACGGCTCGGACGTCTCCACGCCCAGCACCACGGCGAGCTTGCCCTGCGCGATCACGGAGCGGGCCTGCGCGCTGTCGGTGACGATCCGGAACCAGCCCTTGCCGGTGCCGCCGTACTGCGCGTCGATGTAGTCCTGCAGGTCGTACGTCAGCTTCGCCTGCAGCCGGATCGAGGTCATCTCGTCGCAGCTGCGGTCCTTGAACGGGTAGATCGAGCAGATCATGCCGTTGGTGACCAGGTCGTTGACCAGCACCCGCTGGCCGCCGCGCCAGGCGCGCTCGATCCAGGCGTAGTAGTTGGCCTGGTGCGTCATCGAGTCGTACGCCGGCCAGTCCTTGAACGTCGGGTAGCCGACCGGGTCGTGCTTGCCGTCGCCGCCGTGGGTGATGTAGTCGAACAGCGCGAGGCTGCCGTCCGGGTAGTGCTCGGGACAGTCCTTCAGCGCGTCGGCTATGCCGGACGACGAGAACACCTTGCCGCAGATGAGCCGGCCGCCGAACGCCTCGTTGGAGAACAGGTGGTTGTGCGCGTCGACGAAACCGCGCACGTCGCCCGCCGAGTTCGTCCCCTTGAACGGCTCGCCCGTCACGTTGATCTGGGAGTCGGGCGAGGGCCGGGAGGTGGGCAGCCACCAGTCGCCGGTGGCGGCCGAACTGGACGACGGGCTGAGCAGCATGCCCATCGTGGTGAGGAACAGCGCCAGCACCATGAGGGGTCTGCGTCTGCGATGGGCGCGTGGAGTCCTGGTCATCACTCACGTCCTCGGTCGGGGGGATGCACGGTCGATCGGCCAGACCGTTCCGGGACGCGGTGAACACCCACGACGCCATAGCCCGATTGTCATGGCTGGCACAAGCGATGTGACGAGAATCGCTACTGTGGTGATCCGAGTCAATAGTCCGGGACGGTTGACCTGATGCCACCCATGGCCCTACGGCGGGAGGACGCCTCGTCAAATTCTTGTGAAAATACGGGGGTTGTCCCGAACTCTCCGCCCTCGCCGACCGGCGTGTACGTTCAGGAAAGCGCGCGAACCGACTGGCGGATCACCAACTGCGTGCCCAGCACCACGTGGTCGTCGCCCCCGAGGCCTTCCTCGCGCTCCAGTGCCAGCCGGACCGCCGTGCGCCCCAGATCCTCGTACGGCACCCGCACCGTGGTCAACGCGGGGGAGAGGTCGGCTGCGAACGGGACGTCGTCGAAGCCGACCAGGGAGACATCGCCCGGGACGTCGAGACCGGCCTCGCGCAGCGCGGCCAGCGCCCCGGTGGCGACCACGTCGGTGCCCGCGAAGACCGCCGTGAACCCCAGCCCGGCCGCCAACGCCTCCCGGGTGCGCTGATAGCCCGAGACGCGGGTGTACGGGCCGGGCAGCTCCAACTCCTCGGAGGGCGCCACCCCGTGCGCGCGCAGGGCGTGCAGGAAGCCGTCCCGGCGCTGGTCGGCGGTGCTGAGCCCGGGGACCCCGCCCAGGAAGAGGACGCGCCGGTGCCCGGCGGTCAGCAGATGGTCGGTGGCCTGGAAGGCTCCGCCCCGGTTGTCGTACTGCACCACCGTCACCGGCAGATCGCCGTGCAGCGGCGGGCGGCCCACCAGCACCAGCCGGGAGCCGACCGCGTCCAGTGCCGTCGCGTACCCGGCCATCCGCCGCCGGTACGCCTCGTCCTGATGGGCTCCGCCGACGAGGAGGACCGCGGCCGCGTGCTGCTCGCGCATGAGCTGGACCAGGTCGTCCTCGCGCGCCGAGTCGTCGTGCGTGGCACACACCAGGCTCAGCCGGCCCCGGTCGGCGGCCGCCTGCTCCACCCCCGCCGCGACATGGGCGAGGGACGGGCCGGTGATGTCCTTGATGACCAGGGCGACGGGGCCCGCGACCCGGCCGGAGAGCGCCTTCGCGTGCACGTTCACCACGTAGTGCAGTGACTCGACCGCCGCCATGACCCGGGCCCTGGTCTCCGTGGACACCGGGTAGTTGCCGGCGAGTGTGCGGGAAACGGTTGCTACGGACACCCCGGCCTGTGCGGCGACATCCCGAATCGTGCTGGGCCGCTCGCCGCCCGAGGTGTTGCTCCGTCGACGCCTGCTCCCGCTGGGTTCGGGGCTGCTCCGGCGACCGTTTTCATTGACCGTCACGGTTCGACGTTACTGCATGGGAGGGGGTTCGCGGGCCGCGCTTCCGTGAACCAGGGCCTCAGAGGGCGGTAAGCGTTTACTGTCGCAGTGCCGGATCAGGAGTGCGAGTCGCCGGCCGGGACCGTGGCGGTCGACCCGGTGCCGGTGCCTTCGGGGCTGGTGGCGGGCCCGGGTACGGCCGCGCGTGGGGGCGGGGTGCGGCGGCGGCCGGCCGGGCGGCAGCCGACGCGGTCCACGTGACCGCCGCGAGCGGAGCGGTCGCGGTCCCGGATGCCGCGAGCGGGTCGCCGCCGTCCACGGCCCGTTCCACGCCCGCCTCGCCGAGCGCTTCGGCTGGTACTCGGGGGACGAACTGGCTCTGCTCGTCGACTGGTTCACGCGCGCGGGGGAGCCGGCGCGGTTATCCGGACGAGTCCCGTCGGCGCGGTTGCCCGGACGACTCCCGCTGGGGCGCTGTCCTGCCCGGACACGGCCGTACCGCCGGGGGCGTGCCCGTCAGGACAGCGGTGCCGTCGACCCCCTGATCACCACCCTGCAGGGGAGGGTGTCGATCCCGGCGCTCGGGGTGCCGGCGATCGCGGTGAAGAGGGCGTGGGCGGCCACCCGTCCGACCTGTTCGAGGTTCATGTCGACGCTGGTCAGGGGCGGTCGGGAACCGGCGGTCATGATCTGCCAGTTGTCGAAGCCCATGACGGCGATGTCGTCGGGGACGCGGTGGCCGCGCTCGCGCAGGACCTCCATGACGCCCCGGGCGATCTGGTCGCTGCCGCACAGGACCGCGTCGACGTCGGGGTGGCGGTCCAGGAGCATGGCGGTGGCGGCACGTCCCCAGCCCTCCGACCAGGCCCCGAACCGCGGTTCGCCGATCAGGGCGAGGCCGGCGTCATCGAGCGCGGCCCGCGCCCCCGCGGCCCGGTCCTGCGCGGCGAGATAGCCGGGATCGCCGGTGATGTGGGCGATCCGCGTGCGGCCGCAGGCGAGGAGGTGCTCCACGGCGATCCGGCCGGCGCCGACGCTGTCCGGGACGACGGAGAAGTCCTCCGGATCGTCGGAGGGGGCGTAGGCGTAGACGACCGGGACGGGTAGCTCTCGGCCCAGGGAGGGCCGGGGGTCGGTGCGGCTGCCGACCACGATGAGGCCGTCGACGCGACGGCCCAACAGGGCGCGCAGATGGTGCTGTTCGCGGATCGCGTCGCCGCGCGCGTCGCACAGGAAGACCGCGACCTCGCCCGCGCCGAACGCGTCCTCCGCGCCCATCAGGATCGGTATGCCGAATCTGCCCTCCAGGTCGCTGGTGAGCAGGCCGACGGTCCCGGTGCGTCCGGCGAGCAGACCACGCGCCACCTGGTTGGGGCGGAACGACAGTCGCTCGGCGGCCTCGACGACCCGCTGTCTGGTCTCCGCCCGGACCTGGCTGCGGCCGTTGAGCGCCTTGGACGCCGTGGCGATCGAGACGCCCGCCAGCCGGGCGACGTCGCCGAGCGTGGCGGGCTGCGAACGAGAGGGGCCGGTGGCCTGTGCCATGGGTGATCTCCTGTCTCGCCACGCGTGCCGACCTCGCCGAGGATGACACGCCCCACCCGGAAGCGTACGGGAAACGTTTCGGTCAGGATGCTGCCTTGCGTTTCTGTGAGCCTTCGACAACCGCTCCCTGCAAGGGGATTGACGAGTATTCGGGTGCGGCCTAGCGTCTCAGAAAGCCTTTTCGGTTCCTTTCGTTTCCGCCACTCGTCCGCCCCACTGGTGCGGTACTCGTGCGGTCTTCGTTCGTCCGCCGTCCGCCACTCGGTTCAGTGCCACCACAGCCATCGTCCCGACCGGCGGGCCCCGCACGGCCCGCCGCGAAACAAGGGGGATCGAACATGGGGAGCACGGTCGGACCGCGTGGCCGCGCGAGCCGCCTCGTCACCAACGCCGTCGCAACTCTCGCCGCCGCGACCCTGGTCACGGCCTGCGGGTCGGGGGGCGGCGGCTCGGACGGCGACGCAGGGGGCGGGACGGCGAAGGCCGGGGGCGTCGACGACGGCGCCACGCTGACGATGTGGACGCGCGCGGCGACCAGGCCGCAGAGCGAGGCCCTGGTCAAGGCGTACAACGCGAGCCACAAGAACAAGGTCGAGCTGACCGTCGTCCCCACCGACGACTACCAGGCGAAAGTCGGTGCCGCCGCCGGCTCCCGGGATCTGCCCGACCTGTTCGCCTCCGACGTGGTCTTCGTCCCGAACTACACCTCCAGCGGCCTCTTCGCCGACCTCACCGGACGCGTCGACGCCCTGCCCTTCGCCGAGAACCTGGCCCAGTCGCACATCAGGGCCGGCACGTACGAGGACAAGAAGTACGTGGTGCCGCACACCCTGGATCTCTCGGTGCTCTTCTACAACAAGGACCTCTACCGGAAGGCGAAGCTCGACCCCGAGAAGCCGCCCACGACCCTGGGTGAGTGGGACGAGCAGGCGCGCGCGGTGGACGCCCTCGGCGGAGACGTCAACGGGACCTTCTTCGGCGGCAACTGCGGTGGCTGCGGCGTGTTCACGTGGTGGCCGTCGATCTGGGCCGGCGGCGAGGAGGTGCTGAACGAGGACGGCACCGAGGCGCGACTCGCCTCCGCCACCGCCAAGAAGGTCTACGACACCTACCGGGGCTGGGTGGACGACGACATCGTGGCGCCCGGCGCGAAGGACGAGACGGGCACGACCTGGACCGGGATCTTCCCGAAGGGCAAGGTCGGGGTGATGCCCATGCCGTCGACCACGCTCGGGCTGATGCCCAAGGATCTGGACCTCGGTGTGGCACCCATCCCCGGCCCCGACGGCGGCAGGTCCACGTTCGTCGGCGGTGACGCCATCGGTATCGCCGCGACCAGCGAGAAGACCGACCAGGCCTGGAACTTCCTCGCCTGGACCCTCGGCGACAAGGCACAGGTCGACGTCGTCGCCGCGCACAAGGACGTCGTGGCCCGCACCGATCTGGCCTCCAACAAGCACTCCGACGCCGATCCCCGCCTCGTCGCCATCAACGAACTCGTCGCCGACGGGCAGACCCCGTACGCGCTGAACTTCGGCCAGACCTTCAACGACCCCAACGGGCCCTGGCTGACGCTGATGCGCGACGCCGTCTTCGGCGACGGGGCGTCCGTGGACAAGGACAACGAGGCCGTCAGCAAGTCGCTCGCCGACTGAGGCACGGCACCCGGACCGGCGCCACGGCCGGGTGAGACACACGGCACCACCCCTCCCACGCCCCCTGCGACCGTCAACTCCCACGCCCCCTGCGACCGTCAACAGAGGAGAGGCATGCAGGTGAAGGTGGCCGAGTCCGTGCCGACCGCGCACCGGTCCCGGCCGGAACACCGGGGCTGTCCGCCGCGCGCGCCGGCGCCGCGGTGGCGGTCCCGCAAGGTCCAGGGCCTCGCCTACGCGGCCCCCACGGCCGTGTTCGTCGGGGTGTTCTTCCTGCTGCCCCTCCTGCTCGTCGGGCAGATGTCCCTCAGCGACTGGCCGCTGCTCGCCGGGGACCGGGGCGTCAACGCCCCCGAGAACTACACCGACATCACCGACGCCCCACTGTTCTGGCCCGCAGTCCGCTTCACCCTCCTCTACACCGGGGTCGTCACCGTCGTCCTGCTCGGCCTGGCGCTGCTCCTCGCCCTGCTCGTGCAGGAGTCCCGCCCGGGTGCCGGCTTCTTCCGAACGGTCTACTTCCTGCCCGGCGCCCTCGGCCTGGCCTCCGCGTCCCTGCTCTTCTGGGGGCTGTACAGCCCGACCACCGGCCCGCTCAGCGACATCCTGCAAGGGCTCGGCCTCGTCGACGAAGAGGTGTCCTTCCTCGGCACACCGACGGCCGCCCTGCTGTCGACGGTGTTCCTCATCGTCTGGAAGTTCGCCGGCTTCTACATGCTGATCCTGCTCGTGGGCCTGCAACGCATCCCGCACGAGGTGTACGAGGCGGCGCGGGTGGACGGCGCGAGCCGCGCCCAGATCTTCCGCTCCATCACGCTGCCCCTGCTGCGCCCGTCCCTCGCGCTGACCCTGCTGCTGTGTGTCACCGGATCACTGCTCGCCTTCGACCAGTTCTTCATCCTCACCAAGGGCGGCCCCGACAACAGCACCGTCACCGTCGTGCAGTTGATCTACCGCGAGGCCTTCCAGCGGCTGGACCTCGGCACCGCGGCGGCCCTGTCGATCATCGTGCTGGCCGTGCTGCTCCTGCTCAACGCCCTCCAGTTCCGCGGCCTGCGCCGCGCCGACGAGTCATGAGAGGAACCCCGACCGTGCCTGCCCGCACCCTCGGCCGTACGCCGTACTACGTCGTAGCCGGAGGGCTGGCCGTCATCTTCCTCTTCCCCCTGCTGTGGAACACCTGGGCGTCGGTCAGCCCCCAGCCCGGCACCGCACAGGACGAGGGCCACGGCCTCGGCAACTACCGGACGCTGCTCGACTACGACGCCGGACTGTGGCAGTACCTGCTGAACAGCACGGTCGTCTCGGCGCTGACCGTCGCCCTCACCCTCGGCGTCTCCCTGCTCGGCGGCTACGCCTTCGCCCGCTTCGACTTCCCCGGCAAGAACCTGCTGTTCCTGCTGACCCTGGCCATCCTCATGGTTCCGTACGCCACCCTCCTGATCCCGCTCTACGTCCTGCTCGGCAGGCTGCACCTGCAGAACTCGCTGGTCGGGCTGAGTCTCGTCCTGGCCATGTTCCAGCTGCCGTTCGCCACCTTCATGATGCGGATCTCCTTCGAGGCGGTGCCGCGCGAACTGGAGGAGTCGGCGCTCGTCGACGGCTGCGGCACGGCGGGCGCGCTGCGCCGGGTGCTCCTCCCGGCGGTGCGGCCGGGGCTGATCACCGTGGGGCTCTTCGCGTTCCTCGCCGCCTGGAACGACTTCATCGCACCCCTGATCCTCATCTCCGACAGCGAGAAGGCACCCCTGCCGCTGGCCGTCGCCAATCTGCGGCAGCAGAGCATGGGCGCCGTCGACTACGGCGCGACCGAGGCGGGCGTGGTGGTCCTCGCCGTGCCCTGTCTGCTCCTCTTCCTGCTGCTGCAACGGCACTACATCCGGGGCTTCATGTCCGGCGCGCTCAAGGGCTGACGCGCACACGCGACCCGCCGCGCCGACGCATCCGCGCGACACGACGACGTGGACCGCCCACCGACGACCGAAGGGACGATCCGAAGGCATGAACAGGTGAGGGAGAACGCGGTGACGTCGACCGTCCTGCCCGTGGCGCCGACCCGTGGCCGGCTGCGGCCGCTCGGCCTCGACGAGGTCAGGATCACCGGGGGGTTCTGGGCCCGGCGACGGCACACCAACACGACCGCCACGCTCGGCCACTGCCGTGACTGGATGGACCGCGTCGGCTGGACCGGCAACTTCCGGGCCGCGGTCGAGGGCAGGATCGAGCGGGACCGGCGTGGCCGGGAGTTCGCCGACTCCGAGGTCTACAAGCTGCTCGAAGCCATGGCCTGGGAGGCCGCGAACGGCGACGGCGCCCCGCTGGACGCCGAGATCACCGCCCTCACCGACCTCGTCGCCCCCGCCCAGGACCCGGACGGCTATCTGAGCACCGCCTTCGGCCGCCCGGGACAGACCGCCCGGTACAGCGACCTCGAAGAGGGCCACGAGCTGTACTGCCAGGGGCATTTGGTCCAGGCCGGTGTGGCCCAGGCCCGCGCCCGGGGCGCGGGCGAACTCTCGAAGATCGCCCAGCGGGCCGCCGACCACGTCTGCGCCACCTTCGGGCCGGGCGGCACCGAGGCCGTCTGCGGTCATCCGCAGATCGAGTCGGCCCTCGTCGAACTGGCCCGGCTCACCGGCCGGCAGCGCTACCTCGACCAGGCCGCGCTGTTCGTCGACCGGCGCGGCCACGGCTCCCTCGCCGAGGGCGAGTTCGGCCGCGCCTACTTCCAGGACGACGTCCCGGTCCGCCGTGCCACGGTCCTGCGCGGTCACGCCGTCCGCGCCCTCTACCTCGCCGCCGGAGCCGTCGACGTGGCCGTGGAGAGGGGCGACGACGAACTGCTCGCCGCCGTCGTACGCCAGTGGGAGGCCGCGGTCGCCCGCCGTACCTACCTCACCGGCGGCATGGGCTCCCACCACCGCGACGAGTCCTTCGGCGCCGACTTCGTCCTGCCCCCGGACCGCGCCTACTCGGAGACCTGCGCCGGCGTCGCCTCCGTGATGCTCGGCTGGCGGCTGCTGCTCGCCACGGGCGAACCCCGCTTCGCCGACCTCGTCGAACGGACCCTGTTCAACGTGGTCGCGACCTCGCCGTCCGGGGACGGCCGGTCCTTCTTCTACGCCAACACCCTGCACCGGCGGCACCGGGGTGTCGCACCGCGGGCGGACGTCGACAGCCCCCGGGCGGACTCGGGACTGCGCGCCCCCTGGTTCGCGGTGTCGTGCTGCCCGACCAACGTGGCGCGGACCCTGGCCCACCTGCCGGCCTACCTGGCGACGGCGGACGACGAGGGGGTGCAACTGCACCAGTACGCCGACGCCGAGATCGTCACCTCGCTCAAGGGCGGCCGGAGCATCGCCCTGCGGGTCCGCACCGACTACCCGTCCGGCGGGACCGTCACCGTCCGGATCGGCCGTTCCCCCGCCCACCCATGGACCCTGTCGCTGCGGGTGCCCGCGTGGGCGGCGGGCGCACCGGCGTGGCTGGTCGGCCCCGACGGCGTACGCCGCCCGGTCACCCCGGGCGCGACGGCGGTCACCCGAATTTTCCGGCCCGGCGACGAGATACGGCTCGAACTGCCCGTCGCCCCGCGCTGGATCCACGCCGACCCCCGCATCGACGCCGTACGCGGCACGGTGGCCGTCCAGCGCGGTCCGCTGGTGTACTGCGCCGAGTCCGTGGACCTCCCGGACGGCCACGAGGTCGACGCGATCCGGGTGGACACGTCCGCCGACCCCGAGGACGGGCCGGGCGGTGACGGTACGGAGGGGACGGGCGGCACGGTCGTCGTCGCCGGGGAGGTCGCCGTACAGGCAGGGCGGAGCGAGGCGGCCTGGCCGTACGAGCCGCTGGAGCACCCCACCGGACAGCGGTCCGCCCGCCCCACCGGGATCGTCCTCGTGCCCTACCACTCCTGGGCGGACAGGGGCCCCTCGACGATGCGGGTGTGGCTGCCGACGACGGCCGAGGAGGGCCGGTCCGAGAGTCCGGACAGCGACAGCGACACCGGGAGGGGGCGGTAGCCGTGCGCGGACCACGAAGACGGCACCGGCGCGCAGCCCTGGCCGGAGCGCTGGCCGTAGGGCTGCTCGTCCCGCTCGCCGCCGCCGCTCCGGCGCGGGCCGACAACTCGGCGATCGGCTACCCCGTGTACTCCGGATCGGCGGAGCCCGTACCGGAGTTACCCGCCGGGTTCACGGTTCGTCGCACGATGCGCGCCCAGTACGACGCCGATCGGAGAGCAGGGAACGGCACCGATTTCTGGATGGACCGGATGCTGGCCCGCAAGGGCGACGACCCGGCGGGTGACTGGCTGTTCACCCGGGGCCGGGCGGTGTTCATGAAGGAGCACGATCCCGCGCGGCTCGGCTTCGGCGGCAAGGTCGCGTACTGGGAGAGCCTCGACAACCGGGCCGCGTACACGGTCGACGTGGCCGTGGACGGCGAGCGGCTCACGCTCAGGGAGAACACCGACTCCCGTGTTCAGAAGCCCAGTTACTGGCGCAGCGAGTTCACACACGAGGCGACCGGGCTGACGGTCACGCAGACGAAGTTCATCACCGACGCCGATGTCGCCGTGACGAACCTGGCCCTCACCAACGCCGGGTCCGCGAGCCGCGAGATCACCCTGCGCGCCTCGTCCCCGTACACGGGCACTCCGGAGGGCCGTGAACTCACCGGCACGGTGGCCGCGAAGAACAACCTCACCACGGTCTTCCCCCGGCTGAGCGGTGACGGCTTCGCGCCCGAGGGCGAGGCCCTGACGCGTACCCTCACCGTCCCGGAGGGCCGCACCCTCACCACCAAGGTCCAACTGGGTTTCGTCACCGAGGAGATCACCGAGTCCCGGCCGGCGTACGACTCCGTGCGCCGGGCGGCTCCGGCCGCCGCCTTCCGCGGGCATGTGCAGGCCTACAACCGCTGGTGGGCCGAGAACCTGCCGTTCATGGACCTCCCGGACGACAACATCGAGAAGACGCTCTACTACCGCTGGTGGCTGCTGCGTTACAACTACCTCGACGCCGACATCCCGGGCAACGACTACCAGTTCCCCACCTCCATGGAGGGCGTGCTCGGCTACAACAACGCCATCGCGCTGACCGTCGGCATGTTCGTCGACGACCTCAAGTACCTGAGAGACCCGAGCTACTCGTACGGCCCCTGGGTGTCGGCCGGAGAAGTCTCGAAGAACGGCAAGTACTCCGACAACCCGGGCGACCCGGAGAACTGGTCCAACAGCTACACCCAGTACATCTCCGAGGCCGCCTGGCGCTCCTACCAGGTGCACGGCGGGCCGGACGGCATCCCGCGCAACCTTGCCCGGTACGCGGAGAAGGACGTCAAGGGCCAGCTCGCGGCCTACGACCACGACGGCAACGGACTGATCGAGTACGACTGGGGCGCCATGACCGGCAACGACGCCGACGCGGTGTCGTTCGACTGGAAGCCGGGGAACCTGGACCGGGCCGAGTCGGCGTACGTGTACAGCAACGCCACGGCCTCCGCCCGCGCGTACGACCTGCTCGGCGAGGACACCAAGGCCAAGGAGATGCGCGGCATCGCCGAGCGCGTGAAGGACGCGGTCCTCGAACATCTCTGGGACCCCGAGGACAAGCTGCTCAAGCACCGGCACGTGGCCAGTGACAGCCTGGTGCCCTGGAAGGAGATCAACAACTACTACCCGTACAGCGTGGGCCTGATGCCCACGCCGGACGAGGACCCGCAGTACCTCGAAGCCCTGCGGCTGTGGGCGGACGCGAAGCAGTACCCGGTCTTCCCGTTCTTCACGGCCAACCAGGCCGACAAGGCCGAGGCGGCGGAGCAGGGGCATCCGGGGAGCAACAACTTCTCCGTCATCAACTCCACGGTCACCTTCCGCTTCCTCTCCTCCGTGTTGCGGAAGTACCCCAACCGGTACATCGACCGCACCTGGTACAAGAAGCTGCTCTCCTGGAACGCCTGGGCCCAGTACGTCGACGGTGACAACCGGTGGCCCGACCAGAACGAGTTCTGGGCCGACGGCAGCGCCGACCCGCAGAAGGTCGGCTACCGCTCCTGGATCCACCACACCATCCTCGGCACCACGAACTGGACCGTGATCGAGGACGCGATGGGCTTCCGCCCGCGCGACGACCGGAGGATCGAGCTGTCACCGATCGACGTCGACTGGCCGCACTTCGCCGTCACGGACATCAACTACCGGGGTACCGACGTGGCGGTGCTGTGGGACGAACCCGGGGACGGGAAACGGCCGTACGGACGGCAGGTCCCCGAGGGCTACTCCCTCTACCTCGACGGCAGACTCGCCCTCACCGCCGACCGTCTCACCCGCCTCGTCTACGACCCCGTCACCCGCAAGGTGACCTTCCCGGACGGTGGCGGCGCCAAGGCGAGAACCACCGGGCTGCGTACGGCCGTGGCGGCACCGCAGGACGTCGAGTACGGCCGTGAGGACCGGGTCACCGACCTGTTCGCCAAGGCCGGGCGGGACCTGACCGGCACGGCTGTGGACAACCTCGCCGCCGGTGCCACGGCCCGCGCCTCGCACGAGGCCCAGGGGAGGGGCGTGGCCGGAGCCGTCGACGGGTTCACCGTCAACGAGCCGCACTGGGGCGCGCGCGGCTCGGGCAACGCCGAGGACTGGTACGAGATCGACTTCGGGCGCGCACGGGACGTCGATGACGTCCGGCTCCACTTCTACAGCGACAAAAGGCCGGGCGGATACGCCGAGCCCGCGCTCTACACCGTGCAGTTCCAGGACGGTGAGGGGCGGTGGCAGGACGTGGCCCGGCCCGCCAGGACACCGGTCCACCCGAGGGCCAATCTCAACCAGGTGCGCTTCAAGAAGGTGACGACGCAGAAGCTGCGGGTGCTGATGCGCCACCGGGACGGGCACACCAGTGGCCTGAAGGAGATCCAGGCGTTCCACACCGGCGTCCGGCCCCCGGCCGCCCGCAACCATGCCCCCTACGTCGAGGCATGGCGGGACACCGCGTACAGCCGTCCCGGTCAGGTCCGGCTCACGGGCATCGTCGAGGACGACGGCCTCCCGGAGCGGAAGCTCTCCGCCGGGTGGAAGGTGACGGACGGCCCGGACGGCGGAACCGCCATCCTCGACGACCCGGGTGCCGTGACGACCGTCGCCCGCTTCACCGCGGCCGGCACCTACACCCTCGAACTCGCCGCCACCGACGGCTCCTCGGAGACGTCGAAGAAGGTCGTGGTCAAGGCGGAGGGACTGTCCGACGGGCAGGTGAACGTGGCGCCCTCCGCGACCGCGACGGCTTCCTACACCTCCGGCTGGGAGTCCGTGGCCGCGATCAACGACGGCCGGGAACCCGCCTCGTCCTCCGACGCCCCGCGCTGGGGCAGCTGGCCGGAGAAGGGCACCCAGTGGGTCCAGTACACCTGGGAGGATCCGGTCCGCGTGGACGGCTCCGACCTGTACTTCTTCCGTGACGCCCAGCCTGGTGCGGGCGACGGGGTCGGGGTTCCGGCGTCCTGGGTCATCGAGTACCGGGACGGCGACACCTGGCGCGAGGTCTCCGCACCCAGCGGCTACGGCACAGCCGAGGACGGCTACAACCGGACCACCTTCACTCCTGTCACGACGACGGCCCTGCGTGCCCGGCTCACGGGGCATCCGAACCTGGCCCTCGGCGTCCAGGAGTGGAAGGTGTACGCCGAGACGCCGGACTCCGTGGGTGAGGTCCACGTTCCCACCCCGCGCGGCACGATCCCGGAACTGCCCGGCGAGGTGACGCTGGTGTACGGGGACGGCTCCACGGCCCGCTCGCCCGTCGTCTGGCCCGCCCTGACCGAGGAGCAGGTCGCCGAGGGTGGCACGAGCGTACGGATCACCGGCATCGCCGACCGGGCCGCGCGGCCCGTCACCGCGACCGTGTGGGTACGCCGGACCGACGCGGTCGAGATCACCAGCCTCGGCGAGGAGCACGTCACCACCCGCGCCGGCCGGGCGCCCACGCTCCCGGCGACCGTCGTCGCCACCTACAACGACGGCTCCAAGGACAGCCGGACCGGCGTCACCTGGGACCCGGTCGAGCCGGGACAGTACGCCGAACCCGGCACCTTCGAGGTGAAGGGAACCGTGGCGGGCACCACGTACCGCGCCACGGCCACCGTCACCGTGACGGGCCCTCCAGGACTGCCGGGTGACCGCCTGCCTCGTCGAGCGGGCGGTCACCCGTCCAGCCCTCACCGTTCCTGTGGACTGAGCGGGGGTGGGTCCGCTCAGCCGCGCGCCCCGAACGGTCCTGGGCGAGCTGGTCCCCGGTGTACTCGACCCCGGGGCGGCGACACGCATCCTGTGCGTGGTCCGGGCCCGGGAGGCCAGTTCCCTGCGCGACCTGGCCAATTGGTCACGGCCAGAGGGCGACGGGAGGCCCTGAACCATCCTCTGGTGGAGCAGGGGCCCGCACGCTGACGCCGCACCCGGTGTCCCAGGTCGCACGATCACGTTAGCCCGATCCGCCCAGGGCACCGCGAGCCCGCAAGCGGACGATCACACGACCGAGCCAACTCGACCTTGTGCGCACTCCTTGGCGAACAGTTCCAACCCCCGCCGTACGACCGACGATCGGAGTCGAGAAGCATGTCCCAACCCCCCACCCGCCGAAGGCTGCTGACCCTGGCGGCCGGAGCGGCGGCCACCACCCCGCTCCTGCAGGCGACCTCGCTCGCGCACGCCGCCACGGCCGAGCAAGCCGCGCAGGCCCCCGCTGCCCAGGCCCCCGCCGCCCCGCAGCCCGTCCCCTCCACCTGGTCCGTACGCCCCTTCCCCCTGGACCAGGTCACCCTCGGAGACGGGGTGTTCAAGGCCAAGCGCGACCTGATGCTGGGCTATGCCCGGTCCTACCCGGCCGACCGCGTCCTGGCCGTCTTCCGCGCCAACGCCGGTCTCGACACGCGGGGCGCCCTGCCGCCCGGCGGCTGGGAGACCTCCGACGGCAATCTGCGCGGCCACTACGGCGGCCACTTCCTCACCCTCATCGCCCAGGCGTACGCGGACACCAGGGAGGCGGCCCTCAAGACCAAGCTGGACCACATGGTCGGCGCACTGGGGGAGTGCCAGACGGCGCTGGCGGAGCGCGGTACGCCGCGGCCGAGTCACCCCGGCTTTCTGGCGGCTTACCCGGAGACGCAGTTCATCCTGCTGGAGAGCTACACGACGTACCCGACCATCTGGGCGCCGTACTACACCTGCCACAAGATCATGCGGGGACTCCTCGACGCGCACACCCTGGCCGGGAACGCGCAGGCCCTGGCCATCGCCTCGAAGATGGGCGACTGGGTGCACAGCAGACTCGGCGGGCTGCCCAAGGCGCAGCTGGAGCGCATGTGGTCCATCTACATCGCCGGTGAGTACGGCGGCATGAACGAGGTGATGGCCGATCTCCACGCCCTCACCGGCAAGGCGGAACACCTCGCCGCCGCCCGCTGCTTCGACAACACCGCGCTGCTGGACGCCTGTGCCCAGGACCGGGACATCCTCGACGGGCGGCACGCCAACCAGCACATCCCGCAGTTCACCGGATATCTGCGACTGTTCGACGAGACGGGGGAGGAGCGGTACGCCGAGGCCGCGCGGAACTTCTGGGGCATGGTCGCCGGGCCCCGGACGTACAGTCTGGGCGGTACGGGGCAGGGCGAGATGTTCAAGGCGCGGGGCGCCATCGCGGCCACGCTGGACGACAAGAACGCCGAGACCTGCGCGACGTACAACATGCTGAAGCTCAGCCGGCAGCTGTTCTTCCGGGAGCCCGACGCGGCCCGTATGGACTACTACGAGCGGGGTCTGACCAACCACATCCTTGCCTCCCGCCGGGACGCGGCGAGCACGGGCAGCCCGGAGGTCACCTACTTCGTCGGGATGGGCCCGGGGGTTGTGCGCGAGTACGGCAACACCGGCACCTGCTGCGGCGGCACCGGTATGGAGAACCACACCAAGTACCAGGACTCGGTGTACTTCCGCTCCGCCGACGGCGACGCGCTGTATGTGAACCTGTATCTCGCCTCGACCCTGCGGTGGCCGGAGCGGGGTCTTGTCATCGAACAGGCGAGCGCCTATCCGGCCGAGGGGGTCCGCACCCTGACGTTCCGGGAGGGCGGGGGCACGTTCGACCTGAGGCTGCGGGTGCCGTCCTGGGCCACGGGCGGCTTCACCGTCACGGTCAACGGGGTCCGGCAACGGGTCGAGGCCGTGCCCGGGTCGTATCTCACGCTGAGCCGGAACTGGCGGCGCGGCGACCGGGTCGGAATCTCCGCGCCGTACCGGCTGCGGGTGGAGCGGGCCCTGGACGATCCCACGGTCCAGTCGGTGTTCTTCGGTCCGCTGCTGCTGGTCGCGCGGAGCCAGGAGGCCGGGTTCCGGAGCTTCTCCTTCTACAAGGACTTCACCCTGCGCGGCGATCTCGCGGACGCGGTCCGCCCCGGGGGCAGGCCGCTGCACTTCACCACGCACGGGCTGACCCTCGCACCGTTCTTCGTCGGCGACGACGTCCGCTACCACGCCTACTTCAGGCGCTCCGAGCCCGTCGTCGTGTTCGGCACGGCGCACTCGGGCGTCCCGAACCGTACGCGTGGCGACGGTCTGACCTTCCTCGACGTGCTCTGGGCACAGGCGCCGTTCCCCACCTCCGAGGCGTTCGTGCGTGCGGTGCGTGCCCTCGCCGACGGGTGGGTGTCAGAGGGCCGGCTCACCGGCGCGGAGCGGGAAGCGGTCGTCGCCGCGGCGGTCCGGGCGGGCCTGAGGGGCTGAGCACGCCCGAAGGGTTGACGTGCACCGGACGAGATGGGTTCATGGGAGCGCTCCCATGCCATCCCCGGACCTCCCAAGCCATCCCCGGACCTTTGATGCCTGAAATTCTCGGCGCCCACCCCCACCTGGAGTCGCAATGAGAACTGGAAGAAGCACGCAGCGAAGAAACCCCCTGAGCGCCCTTCTGGCCGGACTCGCGGGCCTGATCGGCCTCACGCTCCTCGGAGTGCTCGCCCCGGCCGTCGCCCTGGCCCAGTCGGCGCCCGACGTCCGGGCCACCGGCCTGCACATCAGCGACGGCCGGTTGCTGGAGGGCAACGGCAACGATTTCGTGATGCGCGGCGTCAACCACGCCCACACCTGGTACCCGGGCGAGACGCAGTCGCTGGCCGACATCAAGGCGCTGGGCGCCAACACCGTCCGCGTCGTCCTGTCCGACGGACACCGCTGGACCAGGAACAGCCCCGCCGACGTGGCGAACGTCGTCGCCCAGTGCAAGGCCAACCGGCTCATCTGCGTCCTGGAGGTGCACGACACCACCGGATACGGCGAGGAGGCCGCGGCCGGCACGCTCGACCACGCGGCCGACTACTGGATCAGCCTCAAGGGCGTCCTCGCCGGCGAGGAGAACTACGTCATCGTCAACATCGGCAACGAGCCCTGGGGCAACACCAACCCGGCGGGCTGGACCGCCCCCACCATCGCCGCCGTGCAGAAACTGCGGGCCGCCGGCTTCGAGCACACGATCATGGTGGACGCGCCCAACTGGGGCCAGGACTGGCAGGGCGTCATGCGCGCCAACGCCCAGTCCGTGTACGACGCCGACACCACCGGCAACCTGATCTTCTCGATCCACATGTACAGCGTCTTCGACACCGCCGCCGAGATCACCGACTACCTGGGCGCCTTCGTGGACGCCGGACTGCCCCTCCTCATCGGCGAGTTCGGCGGGCCCGCCGACCAGTGGGGCGATCCGGACGAGGACACCATGATGGCCACCGCCGAGGAGCTGGACCTCGGCTACCTGGCCTGGTCCTGGAGCGGCAACACCGACCCGGTGCTCGACCTGTCGATCGGCTTCGACCCCACGCAGCTCAGCGCCTGGGGCCAGCGCATCTTCAACGGCGCCGACGGCATCGCGCAGACGGCGAAGGAAGCCACGGTCTTCGGCGGCGGCACCCCGGGCGACACCCAGGCGCCGACCACCCCGGGCACCCCGACCGCCTCCGCGGTGACGGCGACCTCCGCCACGCTCTCCTGGACCGCCGCCACGGACAACGTCGGCGTCACCGGCTACGACATCGTCCGGGTGAGCGGCTCCACCGAGACCAAGCTCGCCGCCTCCACCACCCACTCCGTCACCCTGACCGGCCTCACCGCCGACACGGCGTACACCTTGGCCGTCTACGCCCGTGACGCCGCCGGGAACCGGTCGAACCGGTCGGGCACGGTGAACGTGACGACGGACGAGGGCGGCGGCACACCCGCCGGGAACTGCTCCGTGACGTACCGGGCCACCAACGAGTGGCCCGGCGGCTTCCAGGGCGAGATCGTCATCCGCAACACCGGCGCCACCGCCGTCAGCGGCTGGACGCTGGCCTTCACCTTCGCCAACGGTCAGACGATCACCAACATGTGGGGCGGGACCGCCACGCAGAGCGGTGGCGCGGTGAGCGTGAAGCCCGTCTCCTACACCTCCACCATCCCGGCCGCGGGCTCCGTGACGGCCGGGTTCATCGGCAGCAAGGGCGCCACGAACACCGCACCGACGAGCTTCACGCTCAACGGGGCGGCCTGCACGAGCACCTGACCCGGGACGCGCGCCGGCCGGCGGGGACCGTCACCGGTCCCCGCCGGTCGCTTCAGCCTCGCACCAGCTCGATCCGGTACTTCCGGGTCTGCGAACCGTCCTCGCTGCGCACGGTGACGACGGCCGAGATCCGGCCGGAACCGTCGGCCTCGTCGTCACGGTCCACGGTGACGGTCGCGTACGGGTCGCGCGCCGTCGCCGTGACCTCCGCTCGGGCCGGGTCGTCGGTGACGACCCGGTAGGCGGTGGTGTCGGGGTCGAAGGAGCCGATCGGCTTGCCGGCCACCTCGACGGAGGAGGCGGCGGCGTCCGAGGAGACGCCCGGTGTCTTGGCGTACACCTCGATCTCACCCATGGTGATGTAGCCGCCCTGACGCGCGGTCATGACCACGCGCACTCCGGTCACCGGGCCCGCGTCGAGCGGGACGTCGATCACCGGTGTGCCCTCCGTGCCGACCGCGACGGAACCGCCCGCGTCGGTCCACGGACCGTTCGCGGTGGCCTGGACCTGCACCTTCAGGCTCTGGGGGAAGGAGACGTTGGTCCCGTCCCGGTGGAAGTGGGCGACGATCCGGTTGAGGTCGCGGGCCTTCGGGAGGCCGAAGGTGATCGTGTCGGACGGGTTCTTGGTGCCCGACTTCCAGTTGGACCAGGCCTTCTCGGCGGTGTTGCCGTTGCGCAGCCGCTCGGCGGAGTAACCGCTCTCGGTGAAGGTGGCGGCGACGGAGACGCCCGTGTCGGGCGCGATGTTGGTCTCCGCGGCTTCGGTGACCTGGACGCGTACGGTCGCGTCGACCGTGGAGCCGTCGACCACCTCCGCCGTACCGGACAGGGTCACGACGCCGGTCTTGTCGAACGCCCCGTCGGGTGCCGCGTCCCAGGTCACCGGGAGGCTGGTCCGGCCGCCGTGCCGGCCGATGCCGACCACCGTCGTCGGGAGTGCGGGCTCGCCGCCCTCGTAGGTCTTGGCGCGGCCCGGGGCGGTCGAGGTGATCGTGTCGACGGTGACGAGGGCCTCCGCGGGGATCTTCCGGCCGAGGACATCGGTCGCCTCACCCTTGACGCGTACGGTCCCGGGCTTGCGCCACTTACGGTCCGCCGGCAGGTTCCATTCCACGGGCAGGGAGCCACGGGCACCGTCCGGGAACACCGGAGTCACCGTCTCCGGAAGCTTCGGCCGCACATCCGGGACGGTGAACGCCTCGGCCGGCTCGGTGCTCTGCACGGTCTCGTCCCGCACCGCCCAGAGCTGGTTGTTCGCCGAGGTCGGGGTGTACGTCGACACCTTGGCGCCGTCCGCCGACGACTGCCCGGTGACGTCGAGGAGACGGCCGGTGGCGGCGTTCACGAACGTCCAACTGCCGTCGCCGGTGGTCGACATGACCCACTGCGCGGCCGCCGGGACCTCGCCGTCGGCCGGGTCGTCGAGGACGGCCTGGTTGTCGCGCACGGCGAGCCGCTTGCCGGTGCCCGCGTTGGTCAGGGCGTAGCGCTCGCGGTTGTCGGTGCCGGGGGTCAGCTGCTTCACCGCCCACAACTGCCGCACGCTCGCGGCGTCGTTCGTGCGCAGGACGACGCCGGTGCCGTCCTCCGACGGGGTGAGCGACTTGCCGCTCTGCGTGCCCTGGAGGCGGTAGACGTGGTCGGGCTGGACGAGGGAGGCGTCCTTCGCCGCACCGCGGACGCCCTCGACCAGGAACGTGGTGACGGACTTGGCGGGGACGTCGAGGGTGGCCGAGAGGTCGGTCACCGGGACCGGGGTGCCCTTGACGAGGGCGCCGTCGGCGCTCGTCACGACGGGGGTGACGGTGGCGTCGGAGGCGACCTTGCGAAAGCGCGAGAGGTCGAGGGTGACGGAACGGGCGGTGGTACCGCTGTTCACATGGACCACGGTGGCCGAACGGCCGGACTTCCTGACGGCGGCGACGCTGGACGGGTCGTCGACCTTCACGAAGTGGTCGCCGGGGCGGATGTGGTGGGTGAAGTTCCGGATGGTGTGGAACTTGGAGTTGGCCCGGATCGGGCAGGTCTCCAGGGTGTCCGTGGCCGTGCAGTTGAACGGGACGTGGATGCTGCCCCAGTTCTTGCCCGCCGCGGCCTGCGGAATGGAGTCCTCGACGGGCTGCCAGAACACCCAGGCGGAGGGCTCCAGTTCACGCATGTCGTCCACCATGCGGGTGGCGATGCCGAGGCCCGGCTCCATGCTCGTGAAGTCGCTGCCGGTGCCCCAGGTGCCCTCGACCTCGCTCATCCAGAGCTTCTTGTCCGCGCCCTTGGCGATGTCACGCGCGCTGGTGCGCATGCCGGTGCCGTAGGTGTGCACGTTCAGCTGGGGGACGGCCGCCCGCGCGGCGGCGTCGTACGCGTTCCAGTTCTGGGTGAAGATCGTGGGGTTGGTCTCGTCCATCGCCGAGATCTCGGCGTCGGTCGCGGCTCCCTGGAGCGCCTTGTCGAGCGCGAGAAGAACCTTCTGCTGGAGCGCCGGGCCCGCGTGCGCGCCTTCCTGACGGCCGCCGGTGGGCTGGCCGTTGGCACCGATCTGGGTGCCCCAGTAGTTGGTGTTGGGCTCGTTCAGCGGGGCGATGGTGTCGAAGTCGATGCCGTGCCGCTTCTCCATCTCCTCGGTCACACGCACCAGATAGGCGGCGAACTCGTCGACGCGGTCCGCTCGGATCTGGTCGGTGTTCGCGTCGAAACCGCCGGAGACATAGCCGTTGACGGTCTGGAACCAGGGCGGTGAGTTGCTGAACGCCTCCCACTTGGTGATCTTGTCCTTGACCTGGTCCACCCACCAGCGTTGGCCGGAGTCGGCGTCCCAGTCCCAGTGGTCCGGGTTCTCGGGGTCCCACCACTCCATGTCCTGCCGGGTGGTGCCCTCGGGGGCCTTCCAGAAGCCGTCCATCGTCGCGCCGGCCTTCATGTAGTCCTTGCGGACGTCCGGGGCGTTGCCGCCGCCGATGTTGTAGCGCGCGATATTGAGATTGAGCCCGTCCTCACCGAACAGCATGTCGACGAGCCGTCTTCGGATGGGCTCCGGGTAGTTGCCCGTGGCGTTGGCGAACCAGACGAGGCTCGTGCCCCAACCCTCGAACTCCTGCTGCTGGTACGACGGGTCGATCCGTACGGTGACGGCGTTCTGCGCCGCCGAGACCGTCGCGTCCGCGGTTGCCGGCGGGGCGGACATCAGGCCGGCGCCGAGCACCAGGGGGACCATGGGCGCCAATGCCCTGACGATGCGATGTCGTGGGGTCACGACACTCCCTTCCACAACACGAGACGAACGCGATTCCGTTGACATGGCCAAAACACGTGCTTAGCATTCAGGAAACTGAAAGCGCTTTCTAGTCCTTGTGCGCATGGATTCGCACGACGGATTCGCACGACCGATCGGCACGGCCCAGGAACGTCCCCCACTCGTCCCGGGAGAGACCACATGAGGTCGTTACGTACAGTCCCCGCGCTCACGCTCGCCCTGCTGCTCGGCGCGACCGCGCCCGTCGAGGCGGATACCGTCGCCGGCACGGAAGCGGCACCCCGGGCGGAGACGTCCCCCACCGGTTTCGCCGCCGTCGACGCGCTCGGGCAGAACGGCACCACCGGGGGAGCGGGTGGCGCGACCGTGACCGCCACCACCACCGAGCAGTTCCTGGAGTACATCGACACGGTGGGCCCGCTCGTCATCCGGGTGCAGGGCACCGTCGACATCACCAGCAAGCAGGGCGTCCGGCCCCACAAGACGATCGTCGGCGTCGGCTCCTCGGCCGTCGTCAACGGCGGCGGGCTGGACTTCTACCGCTCGTACAACGTCATCGTGCGGAACATCAGGTTCACGGGCGCCGAGGACGACGCCGTCAACGTCGGCCAGGGGTCCCACCACATCTGGATCGACCACAACGAGTTCGTGGCGCCCCTCGACGGGGCCGTCGACGTCGTGCGCGGCGCCGAGTACGTCACCGTGTCCTGGAACTGGTTCAACAAGACCGACAAGAGCATGCTGCTCGGCCACTCCGACGGCAACGGCAGCCAGGACGCGGGGAAGTTGAAGGTCTCGATCCACCACAACTTCTTCGACGGCTCACGGCAACGGCACCCTCGGGTCCGCTTCGGCGAACCGGTGCACGTCTACAACAACTACTACAAGGGGAACGCCGTCTACGGCGTCGCCTCGACCATGAACGCGGGCGTCGTGGTCGAGGGCAACCACTTCGAGGGGGTCCCCAACCCGTGCTACTCCGCGAGTGGTTACGACGCCTCCGGGCCGGGCCGGCTGGTCCAGCGGAACAACCACTTCGCAGGGTCCGGCACCTGCGAGACCAACGGCACGGTGACCGAGCCGCGCACCTACTACTCCTACACGCTGGACCCCGCCGCGAACGTCCCGGCCCTC
Organism: Streptomyces europaeiscabiei; assembly: GCF_036346855.1. Lineage (NCBI taxonomy): Bacteria > Bacillati > Actinomycetota > Actinomycetes > Kitasatosporales > Streptomycetaceae > Streptomyces > Streptomyces europaeiscabiei. Next base: position 1,537,370 of record NZ_CP107841.1, on the reverse strand, counting down.
GTACGGGCCGGGGCAGGCACCGGAAGGATCGGTGCCTGAGCATCCCCCACACCCCCCACACCCCCCACACCCCCCACGAAACGCAGGAGAGACCCCGATGAACTCACCGCGCAAGAAGGTGGTCGTGGCCGCGCTGGCGGCCGCGTTGCTCGCCGGACCCGGTGTCGCGCACGCCGCACCGCAGGCCGCGCCCGTACCCCGGGAGCAGGCCGCGGCGGCCACCATCACGTGGACCCTCGTACGGGCGAGCAACCCGACGCAGGACCAGCAGACGGCGTACAACCTCATCACATCGGCCATGAACGCCGCGATCGCCCGGTACAACAACCTCAGCGACCTGGGGAAGAACATCACCGTCCGCTACGAGCCCGGCGTCCCCACCGCCGACGGGAACATCAACGGGACCATCCGCTTCGGCAGCAACCGCAGCTACATGAACGAGCGGACCGCGCTGCACGAGATCGCGCACACCATAGGCGTGGGCACCAGTTCGGGCTGGTCGCGACTGGGCGGCAGCGGTACGTGGACCGGTGCGCGGGCCACGGCGCTCGTCCGGCAGTACGACGGGTCGAGCGCGAAGATCTCCACCGGCGGTGGCCACTTCTGGCCGTACGGACTGAACTACGACAACGAGTTCTCCGGCACGGCGGCCGACCGGCACGTCCGGATCGTCGCCGCGATGGTGAGCGACGGGCTGTAACCATGGCTGTGGAACAGTGAGTTGGAGCCTGGTGACAAAGGTGCCGACGGTAGCTGCGTTGTTGTGAGCATGGGGCGGTGGGGCCGTTGTCGCGGTCCTACCGTCCCCACATGAACACGAGTCGCAGGAAAGGGAAGACCCTCAGGGCGCTGAGAGGTGTCGCGCCGGCGGTGCTGCTGACCGTCGGGGCGCTGGCCGGGGCCGCCCCGGACGCCCGGGGCGGGGAGGCGCGGACCGAGACCGCCGTGGCGTCGACGAGCCCGGTCGGCGGGGTGACCGAGACGGTGGTGCGGGTGAGGGCGCCACTGCCGGCGTCCTTCGGGGCGCGGCCGGCGGCGTGCGACTGGCTGTCGTACCTGCGCTACCGGTCCGCCGACGGGCCGGCGGCCTCGGCCGACGCCGACCGGATCCTCGTCGCCCAGCCGGGCATCCTCGAAGGCGCCGGAGCCTTCGACAGCGTTGCCCGCAACACCGTCGCCCGCGCCGCCGCACAGGGCCGGCACATCGAGTTCTGGGCCCTGGACCGGCGCTCCAACTGCCTGGAGGACCGCACCGGGGTGGCCTCCGGCGACCAGCACACGGCCGTCGACTACTACTACCGTGACAAGCAGGTCGCGGGCCGCACCTTCGACGGGTTCGTCGGCAACGCGGACCTGGGCTGGATGGCGAGGCTCGGCATCGAGCGAACCGTCCGCGACCAGTACGACCTGCTCACCGCCGAGCTGCCCGACCAGCGGGTGCGCAAGGAGAAGGTGCTGTGCGGCGGGCACTCCCTGGGCGGTGTCATCACCGGGTACTTCGCGACCGCCGACTTCGACGGCGACCGGTCCACCACGGCGGACGCCGGGTACAACCAGTGCGCCGGCCACTTCGCCCTCGACACCACCGTCTCCACCTCGCTCGCCGATCTGAGCGGCAGCATCCCGGACGACACCAACCTGCCCGACGTGGGCCTCGGTCACGGCGCCGTGCAGGCCGGGCTCGACAGCGGACTGCTGCCGCGCTCGCTGTCCGCGCCGGTGCTCCTCAACCCCGAGATGATGACTCTGCTGGCCATCGCCGGCCTGGGCGCGCTGCAGGACCCGGACGGCGAGGCCACCCTGCCGGACCATCTGCCCCGCAACACCAACATCGAGGTCAGCAACCGCTTCCTGTTCTCCGAGGACACTGCCACCTTCCTGTCCGGCTCACCGGCGGTGAGGGACTTCCGGCTCACCAACGAGGCGATCCTCGGCGCGCTGATGGACGACCACTCCGTACCGCTTGCGTTTCTGCAGAGCAGCGTGGGCTTCTTCGATGGCGGGCCGGTCGTCGACAAGAACTTCCCCGTCGCCAACGGGGGCGAGGAGCAACCGGCGCTGTTCGGCAGTGAGTACAAGGCCATCCCCGACCGGCCGGGCGGCCCGCTCTACACCTGGCGGAACTACGACCGCGTGGGCGATGCCGACGACCCCGGGTACCGGTCGGCCGACGGGACCCCGTTCACCGACGCGGGCAAGGAGGTCACCGACATCCAGGAGCTGGCCCGCAGCATGGCCCAGCAGCCGCTGGACTTCACCGAGCAGTATTTCCCGACCAAGCTGGTCACCGACCTCCAACTGGCCACGTCACCCCAGGTGAAGCGGCTCGTCGTCCACCCGGCGGGGCTCACCGCCAACCCGACGCTCACCGTGCTCGCGGGCGACGGGCTGCTGGCGGGCCGGGTCCCGGCCGATCTCGACCCCGTGGTCGCCGACGGCTACCAGCACCTGGACGTACTGACCGCCGCGCCCACCCAGAACAACGGCCGTCCCGAGCCGGTCTCCACGAGCCTGACCGGGTTCGCGCGGGACCCCGAGTAGCCATCGCCCCCATGGAAGAAGGGCCCGGGAGGATCTCCCGGGCCCTTCGCCCTGGTGCGTGCGTGGGGTCAGACCTTGGTCGCGGCGAAGGCAGCCGCCGCATCGGCGTTCGCGCGGTAGCCGAGGTGGGCGCCCACGTCCCCGCCGCCGTTCTCGCAGACGGGGTCACCGGCCGCGCAGAAGTCGATGGTGCGGCTCTGATAGGTGCCGGTGACGCTCTTGCCGATGGCCCGGATGGGGTTGCCGAACAGCAGCACCGCAAAGACCCGGGGTTCGAGCGCGGCGGGGATGGTGGCCACGATGGGGCTGCCGACCACCGCGCCGGCACTGCTGATGCCGATGGAGTTGTCGACGACGTTCGCGCCCTGTGAATAGCCGACGAGAATGAAACGCTGGTTCGGACAGGAGGCGGCCTGGCTCCTGACATGGTTCACCAGATCCGTGTTGCCCTGTGCGGCCGAGGTGAGAGAAAGGTCCGCGGGGTAGTTCACCTTGTAGCTGGACAGGGATTTGCCCGCGATTTTCTTCTGCAGCGCGGAATACACGGGGTCGCCGACGATGAAGCCGAGCGTGCCCGGCTCGAACGTGCCGCGAGCCGCGACGACGTCGATGTCCGTGCAGGCCGCGGCCGTGGCCGTGGGTGCCGAGACGGTGGCCAGTCCGGCCCCGCCGGCCAGCGAGAGGGCGGCGAGGCACAAGCGGATACGCATGGGGATCCTTTGAGGGTGGGGCGCGGAGTGCGCCTGTGGAAAGGACGTCCCGAAGGTATTCGCTTGGCCGGACCCAGTGTTATGGACGGGAATTCAGAATTCACCCTCGTTTTTGTTCCGAAGTGAGTCCGCCCGAGGCGAGTCGGTATTCTTATGAGGTGAACGTGTCATCGTCCCGCAATGCCTCCGCGCGCAGGGCGAGGATGAGGTCCAGACGCGCGCCGGGGTCGTGCAGGGCGTCGCCGAAGAGCTTCTCCAGCTGGCGCAGGCGGTAGCGGACCGTCTGCGGGTGGATGTGGAGGCGGGCGGCGACCTCGGGCACGTTGCTGCCGCCGAGCAGCCACGCCAGGAGGGTTTCGGCGAGCCGGCCGCGCGGCCCCTCCGCGACCGTGTCCAGCGGGGCCAGCACTTGTGTCCGGAGCTGGGCGAGCATCGGTTCGTCGCTGTGCAGCAGCAGCGTCGACAGATGGTCGGCGCAGCGCACCACGCCCTGCCGGGGCAGGATGCCGCGCCCCATCAGCCCGAGCGCACGGGTGGCCCAGCGCAGCGAACTGGCGGCCTCCGTGAGCGGAACCGAAGGCCCGATCGCCGCCGGCCGCCCCCGCAGCGCGAGCGTGAACGCCCGGCCGCCGAAGCCGCCCGAGCCGTCCGGGTCGGGCACGAGCATCCGTGGTGGCCGGGACTCCATATCCACCAGCGCCCCGGCGGCGGCCAACGGCCGCTCCTCCCGCCGGTCGGGCGAGGCCGCGAGGACGACGACCGCGACGTGCGTCGGCACGGACCACTGGGCGCCGTGCGCCAGGTCACGCACCGCCTCCGGCAACACCGGCCTTTCGCCCAGCAACAGGGCGAGCAGCCGCCCCCGGCGCCGTTCCAGCTCGTCCGTGCTGCGCAGCCGGCCCTCCGCGTACCCCGCCGCCGCGGCTTCGGCCACCTCGTGCACCGTCCGGAACGCCAGTTCACCCAGCCCGGCCATGACCGAGGAGTCCAACCCGAGTTCCTCCGTCGTGCGGCCCAGCAGCCGCCAGGCGTGCAGCCCCCCGACCCGCAGCGCGGACTGCAGCGTTTCGAGGCTGTGGCCCTCCAGCGCCTCGCCACGCCCCAGCTCGTGGTAGATCGCGGTGATCGAGTCTCCCCGGCCGCGTGGATCGGCGATGTGGTCGACGAACAGGGTGAGCGCCTGCACGACCCCCGATCTGAGCAGTGCGCGGCTCGCTCCGTCAACCGACCGGGAGGCGTATTCCGGGACCTGTCTGCACACCTCCTCCTCCACCTGGTCGGCGACCTCCTCCAACTGGTCGCGCAGCAGTTTGGCCAGTTCGGGCGGTACCGGGGCGGCGTCGGGGCCGTCCGGTACACCGTGCGGCGGGGTGGGGGCAGCCAAGGCGGACCCTCCTTTCACCCGGAAGCGGCTCACCCGCGGGCCGGTGCCCGTGGGGCGAGGGGTCAGTCCTGGGTTGGACGGACGTCCCCTGCGCTCCGTTCCGTGCCCCGACGGCACCGGCCTCACGCCGGCACCCCCAGCGCACCGGCGAGCACCGGCCACGACGCCGCGAACTCCCGCTTCCAGTAGGCCCAGCCGTGCCCTCCGCCGGCGTAGAAGTGTGTGGTCACCGGGACCCGCAACAGGGCTAGCGTGTCCGTGAACGCGTGGGCGGACGGCCACAGCACGCTCTCCAGCGCCTCGGGAAGCCAGTCGCCGATGCCGCCGACAACTCCGCTGCCGCTCGACACGTACAGGGAGGTGCCGCGCAGCCCCGCCGCCCGGGAGCGCGGGTTGAAGTCCCGCCAGGTGAGCAGGTTCAGGATCGGGTTGCCCCACAGTGACAGGGGCGCCAGGTTCTCGCGGGCCACGATGGCGTCCATCAGGGTCGGCACCCCGGGTGCCGTCGTGTCGAGGATGCCGCTGTACGAGGCCGCCGCCCTGAACGTCCCCGGGTGACGTGCCGCGTGCGCCATCGCCCCGTAGCCGCCGGTGGAGACCCCGGCGACCGCCCGGACCCCGGACGCCCGGTAGTCGCGGGCGAGCAGCGCCGGGACCTCGCCCACCTGGAACGTCTCGTAGTCCGGGCCGCCCCGCCAGGCGGTGGGGATGCCGGTCGGGCCCGCGTCCGGCATCGCCACGATCAGCTCCCGGCCCGCCGTGAACGCCTCGATGTCCGTCTCCCGGGTCCATGACGTGTAGTCGTCGTGGGCGCCGTGGAGCAGATACAGCACGGGGTACGTCCGGGCGGGCCGCGCGTCGAACGAGGAGGGGAGGATCAGCCGGACCGTGGCGTTCCGGCCCAGGGCGGCGGAGGGGAGGGAGACGTCGACGGTACGGGGGCCGAGGCGGGTGACGGACCGGGCGGTGGGGATGGTCGGGGTGGTGGCTGCGGCGGCGGCCCGGCCTGCGCCGGCGCGGCTGGTGGTCCGGCTGGAGGTGGTCCGGCGGGTGGTTGCCCCGGCCGTGCCGGTGGTCGCGGCGCCGAAGAGGGCGGCCACGGCGGTGGTGGCGGCCGCCCTGGTGACGGAGCGTCGGGACACTCCGGTGGTACGGCCAAGGCGGTCGGTGAGGTCGGTGTGGTCGGCGGGGGCAGTGAGGTCGTTGTGGTCGGTACGGTCGGTGTGACGGTCGGTGTGGTCGGGCACGGCGGCTCTCCTCGGATCGGGTTCAGCGGGTCTCCCCGGCGAGCTCCCGCCGCAGATGGGCGGCGATCTCGTCGATGTGCGGCGGGTCGAGCAGCGACAGATGGTGGCCCGTGACCCGGACGACGGTCAGACGCGGGCACACCTCGTCCCACCCGAGCGCCTCGTCGTCCCGCTCGTACGCCGGGTCGCGCACGGTGTGCGGGGCCGGCTCGGTGGCCCGGTACAGCACCACCCGCCCGTCGTGGCAGCCCGGCCGGTGTGCCTCGCCGATCCGCAGGTCCAGATAGGAGGCCCGCTGGTGATCGAGGGCTGCCTGCGGCACGTCGGCCGCCTCCCGCAGGGCCCGCAGCACCGTGTCGACGCGCTCGCCGTCGTCCTCCGTCGCGGCCAACTCGTCGTACGGCAGTGCCAGTTCGGCTCCGTAGGTGTCGGCGGCATGGCGGGCGAAGCCGGTGAAGTGGGCGCGGATCCGCTCGGCCGGCGTGCCCTCGGGGTGGGGGAGCGGCCGTACGGAATCCAGGAGCACCACCAGCCGTACGTCCCGCCCGGCGGCCGTGAGCTGCCGCGCCACCTCCTGGGCGACGAAGCCGCCGAACGACCAACCGCCCAACAGGCAGGGCCCGTCGGGGTGCACGGCGGCAACCGTCTCGGCGTAACGACGCGCCTTCTCCACGACCGTACGGGCCTCCTCGACCCGCTCCAGCCCGTACACCGGCCGCTCCCCGCCGAGCCGTTCCACGAGGGACCGGTACACGTCGGTGGTGCCGCCGGCGGCGTGGACGAGGAAGAGCGGGGGGTGGGGGCCGGGGGTGTTCGAGGGCTGGAGTGAGGGGTGGGGGCCGGGCGTGTCGAAGCGCCGAAGCCAGGGGTGGGAGTCGGCGGTGTGAAGGGGGAGGGGCGGGGCGTTCTCACGCGACGCCCCCTCGGGCCCGGTCGGTGACACCGGCCGCTCGACGTCTCGGGGCGGCGCCGTCTCCCCCGGCAACGCCCGCATGATGTGGGCCGCCGCGTCCTCGACCGTGGCGGCGCCCAGCAGGTCGCGCAGGGGGAGTTCGATGCTGAACTCACGTTGCAGCGCGGCGCGGATGCGCACCGCCATCAGGGAGTCCAGGCCCAGCTCGGCGAAGGCGGTGGCCGGGGTGATGCGGGTCGGGGAATGCCCGGTGACGGCGGCGATGTGGTGACAGAGGCGGGCGGAGACGGAGAGGGATATGTCTTCCGCGACGCGCCGCCCTTGTGGCCCGCAGCTGCCATCCGGTCCACGACGCCCGTCCGGTTGCCGGCTGCCATCCGGTCCGGGGCCCCCTGCCACGACGTGGCCCCTTTCCGCGACGTGGCCTCCTGCCGCCGGACGGTCCGCCTGCGGCATGTGCCGTCCGGGCGCCACGCGGCCGTCGGTCGTCATGGTGACCCGGCCTGGTTCGTGGCCGTCGGGCGTCATGGTGACCCGGCCTGGTTCGTGGCCGTCGGGCGTCACGCGGCCTTCGGTCGTCACGGTGACCCGGCCCGGTTCGGGGCCCCCGGTCCTCACGTGGATCCCGCCGGGCTCGTGGTGCCTCTCCCCCCCGCCCGCCGTCGCCCAGCCCGCCGCCGTGACCCCCGGCCTCCCGTCCGTCCACCAATGCCGCACATGCCGCCAGCGTGGCCCGGGCAGGTCGATGACGCGGCCCGGCGGCAGGGGGAGCCGGTACCCGGCGGTGTGCAGGGTGCCCACCTGGGTGAGGAAGTCGGCAGGGGTGTCGGCGTCGCGGTGGAGGGTGCCGAGGGCGAGCGTTCCGGGGGCGGTGTCCGTGATCGCGAGGGTCAGGACCGGGTGGGGGGAGAGTTCGACGAACGCGGTGTGGCCGTCGGCGGCGGCAGCGGCGACGGCCCGGTCGAGGCGCACGGGTCGCCGCAGGTTGGCGGCCCAGTGCGCGGCGTCGAACACACAGTCGCCACGCGGGTCGTCCAGCACGGTGGAGTAGACGGGGACCTGGGGGAGCCCGGCCCGGATGTCCGCGAGCCCTGCCGTCAACTCCGGCAGAAGCGGATCCACTTGGGGGGAGTGGCCCGCCCCGACCACGCGCATCGCACGCGCGGCCCGCCCCTCCTCCTCCAGTCGGCGCACCAGCCGGGCCACCGCCTCCTCCTCCCCGGTGACCACCTTCTGGCCGGGCGAGGAGTGCACGGCGACATGCACGCCCGGGAAGTCCCTTTCCAGAAGGGCGAGTTCGTCGTCCGCGAGGTCCACCACCGCCATCGCCCCGCCCCGCAGCCCGCTGAGCAGCCGGGCCCGTAGCGCGACGACCCGGGCCGCGTCCGACACCTCCAGCGCGCCCGCGCACACCGCGGCCGCCACCTCGCCCAGGGAGTGGCCGATGACGGCGGCGGGCTCGACCCCGTGTGCCCGCCACAGCTCGGCCAGCGCCAACTGGAGTCCGAAGAGGACGGGTTGGGCGACCTCCAGACGGTCGAGGCCGCCACCCGTGGCCAGGTGGTCGTAGAGGGAGAGCCCGCACTCGGGGGCCAGTTGCGCGTCGAGCTTCTCCACGGCCGCGGCGAAGGCGGGTTCCTCGGCGAGCAGCCGGCGTCCCATGCCGGACCACTGGCTGCCGTACCCGGAGAAGACCCACACCGGGCCGCGTCCTGCGAGATCCCGGTCGCCCACCATGACCCGCGCGTGGGGTCGCCCGTCGGCCAACGCGTCGAGTCCGTCCGCCAGTTCGGCGCGGCTTCCCGCCACGATCGCGGCCCGCACGGAACCTCTCCCCGCGCGTCCGGCGAGCGTGCGCGCCACGTCGGCGGGGTGCGCGGCGCTGCCCTCGGGCGTGGCGAGCCAGTCCGCCAGCCGGTCGGCGGTGTCGCGGACGCGGGTGGCGTCGGTGTCGGACAGGAGGTGGAGGCGGGCCGGGGGTTCCTCGGCCGGGGGCGGAAGCAGGGCGCCGGGCCGCCATTCCTCCAGGACCGCGTGGGCGTTGGTGCCGCCGAACCCGAACCCGGAGACCCCGGCGGTGGCCGTACCGCCGTACCGGGGCCACGGCTCGGCCTCCGTCACGACCCGCAGCCGTGTGTCGTCCTTCAGGGCGCTGCCCTCGGCGCAGTGCAGCGAGGGCGGAATCAGGTCGTGGTGCAGTGCGAGCACCGTCTTCACCAGGCCGGCGATGCCCGCGGCGGACTCCAGGTGGCCCAGGTTGCCCTTGACGGAGCCGAGGAGCAGCGGCTGGTCGGGGTCACGGCCCGTCCCGAGCACCGCGCCGAGCGCGCCCGCCTCGATCGGGTCGCCCAGCGGGGTGCCCGTGCCGTGCGCCTCGACGTGGTCGATGTGCGCGGGGGAGAGACCGGCCCGCGCGTAGGCGGTGGTCAGCAGGGCCTGCTGGGCGGCGGGGTTGGGTGCCAGGAGGCCGTTGGAGCGGCCGTCGGAGTTGACGGCGGTGGCGCGGACGACGGCGAGGACGCGGTCGCCGTCCCGCTCGGCGTCGGACAGCCGCTTCAGGAGCACGGCCGCGCAGCCCTCGCCCCGGCCGATGCCGTCGGCCGCCGCCGAGAACGGCTTGCACCGCCCGTCCGGCGCGAGGGCGCCCGCCCGCCGGAAAGCGACCGTGACGGCCGGGGAGAGCAGCAGGTTGACCCCGGCGGCGATCGCGAGATCGCTCTCGCCCGTGCGCAGGCTGACACACGCGTGGTGCACGGCCACCAGCGACGACGAACACGCGGTGTCGACGGCCATGCTCGGCCCCCGCGTGTCCAGGACGTACGCCAGTCGGCCCGCCGCCACGCTCAGCGCCCCGCCGGCAGGCGCCCACGGGTCGACGGCGGCCGGGTCGGCGCCGGTGAGCTGTCCGTATTCGGGCGCGGAGACGCCGACGAAGACACCGGTGGCGCTGCCCGCGAGGGACGCGGCCGGGACGGCGGCGTGGTCGAGGGCCTCCTGGACGACCTCCAGAAGGATCCGCTGCTGCGGGTCCATGACGGCCGCCTCGCGCGGGGTGATGCGGAAGAAGTCCGCGTCGAACCCGGCGATGTCGTCCAGGTAGCCGCCGTACGGCAGTGCGTCGGCGGGCGGGTACGGCGTGAAGTCCCGCCACCGGTCCTCGGGGACCCGCCGGATCGCGTCGGCACCCGCGCAGAGCGACCGCCAGTACTCCGCCGGGCCGTGCACGCCCCCGGGCAGCCGGCAGCCGATCCCGACGACCGCGACGGGCTCACCGGGCGCGGGTGCCTCACGGAGCGGGGCCGCCACCGGGGCGATGTCCGCCGCCGTACGGCACAGGCGTGCCACCAGTGCGTCCCCCGTGGCCGCCTCCCACACCAGCGTCGCCGGCAGTTCACGGCCGGTCGCCCGGGACAGCTCCCCGGCCAGGACGACCGCGTCCCGCGAGGACATCCCGAGATCCGCGAGCGGCCGGTCCATCGGCACGTCCTCGGCGGACCCACCGCTCCAGGCGGCCACCTGCTCGGCGATCAGCCGTCGCACCGTGCCCTCCTCACCACCGGTGGCCGGCCGCCGCAGGTCGTCCCGGTCGTCCCGCACTACTCTCATTCCGCGCCCCCCACCGCGTAGGCACCCGCCAGATAGCGTTCACGGGTCAGTGCCCGCGAGACCTTCCCGCTGGACGTACGGGGCACCGTGCCCGGTGGGACGAGGACGACGGCGGAGAGCCGCAGCCCGTGCCGGGCGGAGACGGCCGCGCGTACGGTCCGCACGAAGGCCGGTACGTCGATGTCGGCGAGCGGCACGGTCCGCGCGTGCTCCGCGACGACGACCACCCGCTCCCCGGAGCCGCCCGGCACACCGAACGCGGCGAGCCGGTCCCGCCGTACGGCCTGATGCGCGTCCTGGGCCGTGGCCTCCACGTCCTGCGGGTAGTGGTTGCGCCCGTCGACGACGATGAGGTCCTTCAGCCGCCCGGTGACGATCAACTGCCCGTCCAGGACCGTCCCCAGGTCGCCGGTCCGCAGCCACTCGCCCGGACCCGCCGTCGCATCGGCGAGTACGGCGCCGAAGACACGCCGCGTCTGCCGGTCCTGGTTCCGGTAGCCCCGCCCCACGTTGGGGCCCTGCACCCAGATCTCGCCGACCTCCCCCTCGGACAGGGCGGCCCGCGACACCGGGTCGGCGATCCGCACCCGCTGGCCGGCCGGTGCGCCGCAGCCGGCCAGCAGCACCGCCCTCGGATCGTCGGGCCGCGCGGGCAGGGCCTTCCCGGCGGCCAGGGCGTCCCGGTCGAGCGCGAACCCGCGCAGCTGCTCCCCGGGGCGGGCGGCACTGACGAAGACGGTCGCCTCGGCCAGCCCGTACGACGGGCAGTGCGTCTCCGGGACGAGGCCCTGCGCGGCGAACGCGGCGTGGAAACGGTCGGCCGTGCCGGGGCGGACCGGCTCGCTGCCGTTGATCAGCGCGGCGACGCCGTCCAGCCGCAGCCCGGACTTCTGCGCCTCGGTGACCGTCGAAGCACAGTAGTCGTAGGCGAAGTTGGGCGCCGCGCTCAGCGCGCGCGGGTGCGCGGCCAGCAGCCGCAGCCAGCGCACGGGCTCGTGCAGGAAGGCCACCGGGTCCATGAGCACCGACAGCAGCCCCCGCACCACCGGCGCCGCGACACTCAGCACGAGCCCCATGTCGTGGTACAGCGGCAGCCAGCCCACACAGGTCACCGGATGGGCGTCGGCACCGTAGGCGGACAGGGCCTGGCGGGCGTTGGCGACGACGTTGGCATGGGTGATCTCCACGCCCGCCGGGGTGCGGGTCGAGCCGGAGGTGTACTGGAGGTAGGCGACGGCGGTGTCGTCGGGCGTGGACTGCCCCCGGTCGTCGGCGGCGGCGTCCGGCACGTGGTCCACGGCTACGACCTTCACCGCCCGGCCCTCGCACACCTCCCGTACCTCGGCGAGGGTGTGGCCCGTAGTGACGACGACCGCCGGGCACGCGTCCGTCAGGACCGCCGACAGCCGGTCGCCCTGCCCGGGCAGACCGGGCGGGTACAGCGGTACGGCGACCAGGCCGGCGGCGAGCGCCCCGAGGAAGGCGGTGACGTACTCCGTCCCCTGCGGGCACAGCACCGCGACCCGCGCCCCGGGCTCGGCCTCCGCCGCGAGCCGGGCGGCCACGGCCCGCATCCGCAGGTCCAGCCTGCGCCAGGTCAGGGTGCGGTGGACGCCCCGCGAGTGCGGCGCGGGATGGTCGACGAAGGTGAACGCCCGGCGGTCGGGGGTGGTCTCGGCCCAGTGCCGCACATACTCCGGCAGACTGCGGAACACGGGCGCGAGCGGGGGGCGGCGGTTGTCCATCGGGCATGGCTCCTCACGTCGCGGGGACGGCTTGCGGTCAGAGCGGTGACGGGACACGGTGGGGTCGGCGTGCTCAGAGCGGGATGTTGCCGTGGCGGCGTTCCGGCATCGGGGCGCGCTTGCCACGCAGGGCTCGTAGGGCGCGGCAGATGTGGGCGCGGGTGTCGCGCGGTGCGATGACGGCGTCGACGTAGCCGCGCTCGGCGGCGAGGTACGGGGTGCCGTACGTGCTTTCGTACGCCGTGACGAGGCGGGCGCGCAGGGCCTCGGGGTCGGCCGCGGCGGCGAGTTCGCGGCGGTGCAGGACCCCCACCGCGCCCTCGGCGCCCATGACGGCGATCCGGGCGGTGGGCCAGGCCAGGTTGATGTCGGCGCCCAGGTGTTTGGAGCCCATCACCGCGTATCCGCCGCCGTACGCCTTGCGCACCACCACCGTGACCTTGGGGACGGTCGCCTCGGCGTACGCGTACAGGAGTTTCGCGCCGCGCCGGATGATGCCGGCCTGCTCCTGGCGGACGCCGGAGAGATAGCCGGGGACGTCGACGAAGGTCAGCAGCGGGATGCCGAACGCGTCGCAGAACCGTACGAACCGCGCGGCCTTCTCGGAGGCGTCGATGTCGAGGACACCGGCGGCGTGCAGCGGCTGGTTGGCGACGACGCCGACCGCGGCGCCCTCGACCAGGGCCAGCGCGCAGATGATGTTCGGCGCGAACAGCTCCTGGATCTCCAGGAGTTCGCCGTCGTCGACGACCGCGCGCAGGATGTCCCGCATGTCGTAGGCCTGCCCGAGCCGGTCCGGCACGACCGCGTCGAGCCCCGGCCCGGCGGGCGCGGCCCCCGGCGCGTACTGCGGGGGCCGCTCCAGGTTGTTGGCGGGCAGGTACGACAGCAGGTCGCGCACCGTGTCGAGGGCGTCCACCTCGTCGGCGGCGAGGAAGTGGGCGTTGCCGTTGACGGTGTTGCTGGTGCGGGCGCCGCCCAGTTCCTCGGCGCCGGTGCGCTCGCCGGTGACCGCCTCGATGACGTCGGGCCCGGTGACGAACATGTGCGAGGCGCCGTCCACCATCACGGTGAAGTCGGTGATGGCGGGCGAGTACGCGGCCCCGCCGGCGCACGGGCCCAGGACGACCGAGATCTGCGGGATCACCCCGGACGCCCGCACGTTGCGGCGCACCAGCTCGGCGTAGAGGGCGAGCGAGGTGACGCCCTCCTGGATGCGGGCGCCGCCGCCGTCGTTGAGGCCGATGACCGGACAGCCCGTCTTCAGGGCGAGGTCCATCAGCGCGATGGTCTTCTCACCGAAGGCCTCGCCCATGCTGCCGCCGAACACCGTGGAGTCCTGGGCGAAGACACACACGGGCCGGCCGTCGATGGTGCCGTGCCCGGTGACCACCCCGTCGCCGTACGGGCGCCCGGCGGCCTCCCCGGTGGGGCGGGCCCGCACGAACAGGCCGGTCTCCGTGAACGAACCCGCGTCCAGCAGCAGATCGATCCGCTCCCGGGCGCCGTACTCCCCACGTCTCCTGGGTCCGGCCGGCGCGACCGCCCGGACCCGGCGGGCCTCCAGGTCGGCGACGCGGTCGGCGGTCCGGTCGACGGATCGTTCAGTGACCGGGTCGGGCAGACGGCCGGCCGCCCGCTCCGCCAACCGCCCCGCCCGGGATGTCGTCACCTCTAGTGTCACAGCCACCTCCGAAGTGGCTTCCGAATATGGCAGCGGCTCAGGGGCGGACCGGGCCGATCGGCGTTCTGTGTGCGGGAGATGAGTCCCGAGGGGCCGGAGTTCGTCCGTGGGTGACAAGAGTCCGGGTGCGACCGGGGCGTTTCTGGACGTATGGCCGTAACCAGGCTTCACTTGAGCTTTCAACGATGCCAGGATCTCGGCGCCCGAGCACGCCCCACCGTCCTCGAAAGGCATCGACATGCGCAGCCGAATCGTTCTCCTGGCCGCCGTCACGGCCTTCCTGACCACCTCCACGGCACCGGCGTACGCCGGCGTCCGGCCCGGCGTCACCTACTCCGGCGAGGGCACCTTCTACCGAACACTTGCCCAGGGATCCACCCTTCAGGGTGGAGGTGTAGGGCATCCTGAACCCAGCGGCCCGGAGGGCCGCAGCGACACTGCTAAATTCGCCTTGTCCGACAACGTGGTTGGCGGACCTACCGCCGGACTGGCGGGACGTCAAGCCTGTGGAGACCTTGTCAGACCACCCTCGGGTGGCAGGGGCCGATGAAGCAGGAACCCGAGGGAGCACCGCGTAGCGGTGCTGACCGGAATCGCCTGCGTTCACGCAGGCGAGGATGTCAAAAGGAGGGGTCCACACAGTGGTGGTGCGGGATCCAGGTGCGCAACCACCGCAACCCCGTCGCCACCCTGGAGGTCCGCACCGGTACGACCTGGCGTCAACTGCCGCGTCAGGAATACAACTTCTTCGTCTCGGCGGACGGCACCGGCTGCGGCTCCGACATCCGCGTCACCGACATCCACGGCCAGACCCTCACCGACAGCGGCATCACCCTCACCCCGAACACCGATCAGCCGGGCCGCGCCCAGTTCGCGAAGCGCTGACGCGTGGGAAGGGTGTGGGCATGGACATCGACGCACTGCGCCGGGACACCCCCGGCACCGCCAACCGAGTGCACCTCAACAACGCCGGAGCGGCCCTGCTCTCCCGGCGTACCCTGGCGGCCATCACCTCCCACCTGGAACTCGAAGCGGCCATCGGCGGATACGAGGCGGCCGGGCAGGAGCGGGACCGGATCGACGCCACCTACACGAACCTCGCCCGGCTGGTCGGCGGTCGGCCCGACGAGATCGCGCTGTTCGACAACTCCACCCGGGCCTGGAACGCGGCGTTCTACGCGCTGACCTTCAAGCCGGGCGACCGCATCCTCACCGGCCGGGCCGAGTACGGCAGCAACGTGCTCGCCTACCTCCAGGTCGCCCGGCGCACCGGCGCGGAGATCGTGGTCGTCCCCGACGACGCGTCCGGACAGCTCGACACCGCCGCCCTCGCCGATCTGATCGACGAGCGCACCCGACTGGTCGGGGTCAGTCACGTCCCCACCAGCGGCGGCCTGGTCAACCCGGCGGCCGAGATCGGGCGGATCACACGGGCCGCAGGTGTCCCGTTCCTCCTCGACGCCACCCAGTCCGTGGGCCAGTTCCCCGTGGACGTCGAGGCCATCGGCTGCGACATGCTCACCGCCACCGGCCGCAAGTTCCTGCGCGGCCCGCGCGGCACGGGCTTCCTCTGGGTGCGCTCCGAGGCGCTGGCGTACCTCGACCCGTACGTCACCGAGATCCAGGCGGCCGACTGGGACGGCGGACGAGGCTTCACCTGGCGGCCCGGCGCCCGCCGGTTCGAGACCTGGGAGGTGAGCTACGCCAACGTCCTGGGCCTCGACGCGGCCGTACGCCAGGCCCTCGACCTGGGCCTGGACCGCATCGGCGAACGAGCCGTCGTCCTGGGCGCGTACCTTCGCGACCGGCTGGACGCCCTCCCCGGCGTCACCACCCACGACCTCGGCGAGCACCGCTGCGCCATCGTGACCGCCAAGATCCAGGGCATGCCCACCTCCGAGGTCGCCGCCGCCCTCGCCGGGCAGGGGATCAACGTCACCACTACCGTCCCCGAACACACCCAGTTCGACACCGAACGCCGAGGCGTCCACCCCCTGGTCCGGCTCTCCCCGCACTACTACAACACCGAGGCCGAACTCGACCGCACGGTCGAGGTCATGGCGGGCCTCGCGCGCACCGCACCCTGAGAACACCGTCCGGCACCCGTCCTTCAACCCCGCCGTTCCGCGAGGAACTCCCGGGCGCCACGCAACCGGGTGCGCAGACCTCGCCGGGTCGCCCGGCTGTCCAGCCGGACGTCGAGCGCTCCCCGCAGGGAGGTGCCGCCCAGGCGTCCGGCCGGCAGCCGCGACGCGTCCAGGCCGTCGCGGCCGGCGATGAGGACACCCAGTTCGTGCCGGGTGAGGGCGTCCGGCCCGGCGATGTGCCGGACGCCCGCTTCGTCGGAAGCGGCCAGTTCCAGCAGCGCGGCGGCCAGGTCCGCCACCTGCACCGGGCAGCGCACGACGTCGGTGAACAGCACACCGTCGCGGGTGCCGGCCACCAGGTCGTGCACATGCCTTTCATGCACGGACAGGGGGCTCCCGTCCCCGAGGATCAGCGAGGTCCGTGCCACGACCGCGTGCGGCGCCACCAGCCGGACACCGGTCTCCGCCGCGGCCTTCGCGGCACCGTACGGCGTGACGGGATCGGGCAGGCAGGTCTCGTCGTAGCCACCCCGATCGCCCGAGAACACGGCGTCGCTGGACACATGGACCAGGCGGCGGCCCCGCTCGGCCGCGGCCATCGCCACCCGGACCGCGCCCTCGGCGGTGACCGCCCAGTCGGCGCCGCCGCTGGACGCGTTGACGACCACCGACGGAGCCACCTCGTCCAGCACCCCGGTCACCTGCGCGGGATCACGGACGTCGAGCCGGTGCCAGGAGACGTCCCCCGCGGTGTCCGGCGGCCGGGTGGAGTAGGTCGCGGCCGTCGCGAACCCCGCCGCCGGGGCCCGGCGCAGCAGCGCGTCGCCGAGGAACCCGCTGCCGCCGATGATCAGGAGCTTCATGGTGGGAAAGGTAGGGGGTTTCGTACGCCCACGGTCCGCGGGACGGTTTCCGGCTGAGAGTGGTCGGCGGTGCGACGCCGTCGAAGAGGGGATGTGGCCCAGGGCACGTCCGTTCCGTGGCCTGCGCCATTTCCGGCCGCGACGACGCACGGCTACGTTGTGCCAGGCGTTCCCCCAGTACCCAAGGACGGCCCGGTGTGCTCGCAGACCTCTCCCCGCTCATAGCGGCGACCACCCAATGGCTGACGCGCGCCTACCCGGCGGGCGGCGGCGCCGTGGACGGCGCCCTCGCCGAGGCGCAGGCCCGGCAGGCCGTCACCGTGGCCGCCCGGCTCCGCTATCCGACGCCGATGGACGCCGCGCTCGTCGGCGTGGCGGGACCGGGCGGCACCGCCCGGCTCGACTGGATCACCGGCTTCGACGAGGACCTGACACCCGACGAGTACGCCTGGCGGACCTGGGTGGACGAGGTCGTGGCCAGCTGGGCGGCCTGCCTGCTCGCCGACCCCGGGATGGCCCACGCCGCCGTGGCCGCCCTCACCGGTTCCCCCCGCACGGCCGGTTCACCCGCCGAGTTCCGCCGCCTCCTCACCCCCGGCGAATTCGACCGCCGGGCGGCCGCGCTGCTCCGCCACCCCGACCTCCTCGCCCCCGTCGCCACGCTGCACCACGCCGGCCTGCTCGCCGCGCTGCAGCCGGGGCAGGCCCTGACGGCCTGAGCCCGCCCGGCCCACCCCCGTAGCCCCGCTACCAGCGCAGGGACAGCCCGGCGAGGTGGTCGTCCAGCAGCCCGGAGATGATCCGGTGGTCGTGGAGCGAGGGATGCCAGTCGCAGCCCAGGTGATCGAGGCCGGGGTCGTCGTAGTACCAGTGACTGACCCTGCCGTCGCCCCGCCGGCCCCGCTCCTCGACGATCCGCAGGGTGGCCTCCGCGAGCGCGGTGGTGTTCCAGAGGCGGGCCGCGGCGACCACGAGGAACGTCCTGCGCCCGTACCGGGCGCGCAGCTTGTCGAGGAACCCGTGAAAGGCGCTCTCGTAGGCGGCGACCAGCTCGGCCGTCGTGCTCCAGCGCTCCCCGGGGTTGAGGGGCGTCGAGAAGTCGTTGATACCGAGCCCGACCACGACGACCTGCGGACGCCAGCTGTCCGGCTTCCGCCAGACATCGCCCTCGACGTTCAGCAGGGCCCGGTCGTAGTACGTCCGGAAGTCGGTTCCGGGATCGCCGCCGTTGTAGTTGCGGACCATTCCCCGGCCGGAGAAGGCGTTGATCTGGTGGTCGGCGTCCAGCTTCCGGGCGGTGAGTGCGCCGAAAGCGAGATCCGCGTTGCTGTTCCGGTTGACCCCGCCGTTGCCGGAACAGTCCTGGGTGCCGGAGACATTGCCGTAACCGGCGGTGTACGAGTCGCCGATGAACTCGATCTGCCTGCTCCGCGCCCGGGGTCTCGCGAGAATCGCGCCACCGGGAGCCGCGACGAAACCGCCGAACCGGCCGGCCGCCCACGGGCTCTCCGTCCGCTTCACGACCCGCACGCGGTGTCCGCCGTCGGGGAGGCCGTCGATCCAGGAGACGGTCCGGCCCGGGGTGACGAGGGTGGCGACGGTCGTCCCGTCGACCTGGACGTCGTAGTCGTTGTCGGAGTCGTCGAGGACCACCCCGACGCCGGTCCCGTGGAACCGCCCCTCGAAGGAGATCCCGGGCCAGCTGTACTGCACGGTCCCGTCGGCAGCCTTCCTGACCCGGCCGACCGTGTGGAACCGGGCCGCCCGCGCTTCGGCGGCCCGTGCGGGGGACACGACGGTGGCGACGAGGCCTGCGGCGGTGGCCGCGACCACCGTCCGTCGGGATAACTGGCGAGGCATCTGCATGGCCGTCCCTTCGACACACGGAGTGTGGGAGCGCTCCCAAGGTGCGCGCTATCGAAGGTGGCCGTCACACACGGCGCCGTCAACCCCTCGCGACGACATCCGCCACGCGCCCCCGCGACTCATGGAGACCCGGGCAGCCGGTCATGAGGGCCGCTTCACGTGGTCCGCCGAGGCGGCGGGGGTGTTTTCCGGGGGCCTTTCCGGCCTGCGTGGCATCGCTCTCGGCCGAGCCGGTCAAGAGTCGCTGGCCGGGGCCGGCCGTGGTGACGTGCCCGGCTCTCCGATGAGCCTCAGCCCGCGACGGGGCGCCGGCGTCACCGGGGAACGCTCGACCAGCGAGGGGTTCCCCGCGAACTTCCCTCTGATGCCCGCCCCTTCGTCGCCGACGGCGAAACGGCGCGCCGCCCGCAGGCCCGACTCCCAGCCGGGCGGACGAGGTCCGCTGTCTGCGGCGCGCGGCGCGGTCGGTTCGTCGGCGTGGCGCACCTCGGCGGGTGGCCGCTGCAGCGCGTCCGCCGCCCATGGCGTCTTCTTCGCCGTCATGGGGCCGTCAACTCCGCCAGATCGGCCAGCAGTTCGGACACCGCGACCGGGTCGATCTCGTCGAAGCGGATGCTGTGGGTGTCACTGGGCCAGTAGTCGCCCGGCCGGGTGGCGAGCCAGATGTGCTCCACCTTCTGCTGCTCGGCGGGATCGAAGAAGCCGACGGCGATGCCGCGGTCCGGGGTGAGCACCGCGAAGCGGTTCGGGGCGAGCTCCTTGGAGATCCAGCGCTCGACACCCGCGTCCAGCGGCCGGCCGCGCCGCCACCCGCGCCGCTCCAGACCGACGAGCCGGCCGGTCGTCACCGTGAGGCCCTCGAAGCGCTCCAGGAGCGGGCCGGCGGCGTCCCCCGCACTCAGCTCGAACACCCGCCGCTCCAGCTGCGGGAACGGCTGGAGGATCCCGTGGTCCGCGAACAGCTCCGCCCAGACGTCGAGTTCGCCCGCCAGGTGCAGCGGGTGCGGGATCCGTACGGCCGCCGCGTCGGGCAGGGTGAACGCGCTGTCCTCGACATCCGCGAACGTACGGTCCTCCGCCACCCGGAAGGCGGTCGTCGTGCCGTCCGTGTCGCTCAGCCACACCAGCCGCCGGACGAGATGCCCCAGCAGCGGATGCCCCACGAACAGCTCACGGAACTCGGCCGCCGACCACGAACGGCCCTGCACCATGGCCGACTCCAGCCGCCGCACCTGGTCGGCGGCGACGGTCCGTACGTCCTTCTTCAACGCCATGAACCGCTTGCGCTCGGCAGGGGCCAGCTCCGCGTCGTCCCGTGCGCCCGGCTGGGGCAGATCCTTGCGACGCCCGCCGCCGGGGTCCTGGACGAAGGGTCGCAGCTGTTCGTCGAAACCGACGGTGAACGTACGGCTGCCGTAGTCGATGACCGTGGTGCCCCGCGCGTCCAGGCCGAAGTCGGGCACCAGCCGGTCGGCGAGCTGCTCACCGGTCAGCCCGAGGGCCTCCGCGAGCTCGGCGATCTTCTCCTGGGCACGGGACTTGAGAGCCTTGAACTTCACGCGCTGTGCCACGCCGTGCAGATGCATCAGCGCCACATCGGTGCCGATCGCGGCCAGTGCACCGAGCCCGTCCACCGCCCGCTGGTGCGCACCCTCGCCGGGCCAGGCGCGCACCAGCGGTGTGAGCCGGCGTGCCGTGCCGTCGTCACCGAGCAGCCCCAGCGCCGTCAGCGCCCAGCTCTCCTGGCTCGGCATTCCGGCGAGCCGCCACTGCTCGAACAGGGCCCAGGCGAACTCGGCGAGCGACTCCGGCGCGCACAACTCCCGGACCACGGCCAGCCCCGGATACGGCTCGCCCGGCCGGGACATCGCGAGCATCGTCACCACATGCCGGGTGGCTTCGGCGGGCAGGGCGCCACCGGAGCGCACCAGGATCTGCGGCAGCAGCACCGGCTCGGCCCACTCGACGGGCTCGGGCAGCTTCGCCGGCAGCGCCGTCCGCAGCGGATCGGCGGACAGCAGCTCCCCGATCCCCGCCACGGCCTCGGCGCCGTAACGCTCGGCGGCGGACCGTACGACCTGCTCCCCGTGCAGGGCCATGATGGTGTGCAGCGCCTGCTGGGCATGTCGGCGCGCGGGTCCCGCCTTGCCCAGGGCGTCGGGCACAAGCAGCGGGGCGGCGGCCTCCCCGTGCCGCCGGAACCAGGAACGGGCCGTCCCCCGCGCCGACTTCACCCGCACGGCCCACTCCGCGATCAGCCGGGCCGCACCCACGCTCACATAGGGCAGCAGCAGCGGAGCGAGCGACGCGGGCCACTTGGGGGCCACCCGCAGCACCACCCCCAGCGCGTCCGTGCCGAACCGGGCGACGATCGGCTTGAGCGTGGCATCGCTGTCCAGGCTCGTCGGCGTCCACTCGTCCAGCAGTGGCCGGACCAGCTCCTCGGGCTTGTCGAGGAAGATCCCCATGGAGCCGAGCCTGTCCGAGCGGACCGCGTCCAGCAGGGCGTCCGGATCGTCCGGCCACTCGGAACGCGAGGCCCAGTCCCGCTCCCGGGACGGGGTGTCCGCCCACTCCTGCCGTTCACCGGGCAGCCAGACGATCCCGGGGGCGTCCTCGGCGACCGGAACGGTGACCGTGCGGACCTTCACGACCTCGCGCGGCCGGGTCCACGGAGGGCTCGTGAGCAGGTCGGGAAGGGACGCGGCCGGGGCGTCCGGCACCCGGTCCCGCGGACTCAGCAGCGCTTCCACGGCGTGGGCCGCCTCCGGTGAGAGGGAGGCGAGGGCCTCGTGGGCCACGTCTGGGTGGGCGGACACGTGCACCAGCAACGCGGACCGAACGGCGTCGGTGTTCGGTCCGCCCGCCGCCACGGCCTCGGCGAGCATGCGCAGGGCGCGCCTCGGGTAGCGGCGGGCCGCCTTCGTCACGAAGGGCTGTGTCCGCTTGTCGCCGAGCTGCCCCATCAGCAGGGCGAACGCCTCGTCGGACGGAATCGCGACCAGGATCGAGTTGACCTTCCTGACGGTGTCCGACTCGACGTACGAGCCCCTCAACGACTCCGCCACGAGGGGTGCCACCGCCGTGCCGATGCCCTCGGCGACGGTGGCGACCGTCGGCATCGGCCAGGCGCCGTAGCTCAGGTCGGCCACACCGCCCAACTGCCGGACCTGCTCGGGGTCGTCGAACGAACAGAACAGCATCGAGCGCAGGGCGTTGCCGCGTGGCCGGTTCGCCTCGGGGCCGCCCGCGCACTCGTCGAGCCATTCGGTCTCGGTGGGGACGAGGTACGAGACGACCACTCGTCTGCGGGCGCTGCTCCGCATTCCGCCGAGCGCCGCGACCACCGCGCGATACGTGTCCTCGTCGGCGGCGGCGAGCAGCGCGCGGATACGGTCCGCGACGCCCCGCACCCGTTCGGCCTGGCCCGCGAAGGGCTTGTTCGGGACGCGCTCGACGTACGGATCGAAGCGGCGGGTGCCGTGCTGGGTGCAGTGCGCCTCGATGTCGAAGAGCTCGACGGTCGCGCGGGCGGCGAACACCGGTCCGTGGGCCTCCACCCAGGCATCGGCACAGACCGAGCCCGACCAGGCCATGTCGGAGGCGACGGCCAGCACGGCCGCGCCCAACGGGTCGGCCGTACCGGCGAGGTGAGCCTCGGCGGCCCGTACCAGGTCCACGTCACTGCGCGGGCTGTCCAGGTACAGCCGTACCCAGGTGGCCCCCGTGCGCAGCCGCTGCTCGGCTTCGCTCGCCGCGCCCTTGCGTGGAGGCGCGGGCCTGCGGCGGATACCGCCCCGCCGCGGATGGAGGTGACGATGCCAGGCGGCCGGCAGTACGAAGGTGTCCTCATCGACGACCGGCATCTCAGAACCACCATCCGCCGTAGCCGTAGCCGTAGCCGTAGCCGTAGCCGTAGCCGTAGCCGTAGCCGTAGCCGTAGCCGATGCGGACGCGGTGGTGTCGTCGCCGGCGATCGGAGTCGGCGCGCCGCCCCCGTCGGCGGCAGCTGGTTCGACGGCAGCCGCGTGGACGGGAGCCGCGCCGGCCTCCCGATATCCCTTGCGCTCCTTGGCCGCGACGGTCTTCCGCAGGTACTCGGCGGCCTCCTCCGAGGAGGCGCACTCCTTGACCTGGATCCGGCCCTCCGTACCGCAACGTCCGTACCGGACGGTCACCGTGGCACCGTCCGCCTCGGCCTCCCAGAACTTCGAAGAGTTCCCTTCGACATACTCCCAGCGGCGCACGCCCCCACCCCTTCCGACCGTGCCGGCCCCCGGCCCACCTCACGCGGATCGAGCCGCTGACCGGCGGACACACGCCACTTCAGCGACGGTCACCACATTAGGGGGAGCCACTGACAACGCCGTCGGGCGGTCGATCGCAGGGGCCGGTCGACGGGGCGTCACCGGCCGGTTCAGCGTCCTCGGCGCCTGCCGGCCGCCTCCAGTTCGCGGCGCAGCCGCTCCGGGGCCCAGTTCTCGCTGACGGCCTGCCAGAGCAGGTCGGCCTGGGAGGGCGGGGCCAGGCCGTCGACGGGCGGGTCGAGGTCGAGGTGGGTGGGGAAGGCGTAGCCCTCGGCGGTGGCGGCGACGACGCGGCGCAGCCAGTCCTCGGTGGCCCCCTCGGACCTGCGGTGCGACAGGACCGGGAAGAGTGCGTTGGCCATCGCCTCGCGGTCCACGGTCTCCATGGCGCGGCCGAAGGCTGAGGAGATCTGGAGCAGGTTGGCCATGCGCCGGACGTCCGACGAGCGGTTGTGCCCGGCGGCGTGGAAGAGCGCGGGGTTGAAGAACGCCGCATCGCCCTTGTCGAGGGGGAGTTGGACATGGTGGGCGTCGAAGTACTCGACGAACTCCGGGAGCCGCCAGGCGAGATAGCCGGGCTCGTACTTCTGAGAGTGGGGCAGGTAGAGCGTGGGGCCGGACTCGACTGGCATGTCGCAGTGGGCGACCGCGCCCTGGAGGGTGAGGACGGGGGAGAGGCGGTGGACGTGCGCGGGGTAGGAAGCGGCCTGCCGCTGCGACAGGAACCCCAGGTGGTAGTCGCGGTGGGGGCTCTGGGCGGCGCCACCGGGGTTGACCACGTTGACCTGTGACGTGACCTGGTAGGCGGGGCCGAGCCAGGCTTCGGCGATCAGGCCCAGCATGTCGTTGGCGTAGTAGTCGGCGAAGACGTCCGGCGCGCGCACGGCCATCTTGTCCAAAGCGTTCCAGACACGGTCGTTGGCGCCGGGCTTCGCGAAGTGGTCGCCCCGTGCCGTACCCGCGGCCCGCTCCTCCTCGATCAGCTCCCGGAAGGCCGCTGACGCCCGGTCCACGACGGCCGGGTCGGTGAACGCGCCCTTGAACACGACGATCCCGGGGCCCTCCATAAGGGCCCGGACCAGCTCGGCCTGCACGTCCCGGCGGCCCTCCGGAGCGGCCGTCAGGGAGCGGAGCCGGTCGCTGTCGTAAAGCGGCACGTTCAGCTCGACCCGCTCGGCCGAGGGATGGTCGGCGGGGTCGGTGCTCTGCTCGACGAGCGCGCGGAACGTGTCGAGATCGCAGTCCGCCTCGGTCAGCCAGGTCCGTGACACCGCAGCGATGGAGGACATCGCGGCTCCTTTCGCAGCCTTGCGTTTCTGCCAGTCTGAGGACCTCGAACCCATCATTCAATCTGGTGAAACACATCAAAAAGCCATCACGCGACGTGGGAAAAGCGCGACGCGACGCCCGTACACGATCAGTGAGATCGCCCGTCGGCCGGGGCCGGGGCCGGGGCCGGGGCCGGGGCCGGGGCTGGGCACGGCCACGGTCGGCCGTGGCCTCAACAGTGGGGGCCATGTGCGGGAGAGCACGGTCCGCGAGGTGCGGCGGGTGGGTGACGTCGGTGACGTGGGTCACGTCGGGGTGTCGATCAGTTCGGCCGCCGGCAGCGGTCAAGAGGGGCGACAGCGGTACGGCAGTGCAGTACAGCGGTGGGGCGGCGACGGGCCGATGCGAGCGCCGGCATCCATCCGTGACCCACGCGAAGGAGTGACGGACGACATGGACCGTGAGCGGATTCTCCGATGGACCGAGGCGGAGCGGCTGAGCCTCGCCGACTTTCTCGACGGCCTCGCCGGCCCCGACTGGAGCGAGGCCTCGCTCTGCGCGGGCTGGACGGTGCACGACGTGGCGGCTCACCTGACGCTGTCGACGCGCACCACGCTCCTCGGCACGATCAAGGGCGCGATCCGGGCGCGGGGCGACTGGAACCGGATGGAGTTCGACTTCGCCCGGGAACGGGCGGGCCGGTTCGGGCCGGCCGAACTCGTCGCGCAGATCCGTGAGACGGCGGGCTCGCCCCGCCGCGCACCCCTGGCCGCGCCCCTGGACCCGCTCGTCGACTTCCTCGTCCACGGCCAGGACATCGCGCGCCCCCTCGGACGCGACCGCCCGATGCCCACGGAACAGGCCACCGCCGCGCTCGCCCACGTCGTGGCCAGCCCGTTCTACGGGGCACGTAAACGGCTCCGGGCGGTGCGGCTGGTGGCGACCGACGCGACCTGGACGACCGGCACCGGCCCCGACGAGGTGCGCGGACCGCTGGCCGACCTGCTCCTCCTGGCGACGGGGCGGCCTGCGGGGCTCACGGGCGTCTCCGGCCCGGGAGTGGAGAAGCTCGTGGCCACGCTGTCGTAGCCGAGTAGCCGAGTAGCCGAGTAGCCGAGTAGCCGAGAGCCCGAGAGCCCGGGGTCCAAGAGCCCGAGGGCCCGTAACCCCCGCCGCGCCCTGGGCAGCCATGTGGTGCCAATGGCTCCCGTGGCTCGTTGCCCCCGTGTCGCCCCGCGAACGTCCGCCGGGTGCGACGTAGCGTGGCCCGCGCTGATGACGGGCGACCCCATGGTGGCGTGATGTGCTGGAGTGCGACGGCCGATCTTGTGGCGGGCAGCGCTGTCGCGGCAGTCGGGGTGGCCTGTGTGGCGCTGGTGCGCAGCGGGCGGGATGTGCCGCTCGCCGCGCTGCCGCTGCTGCTGGGGGCCCATCAGATCGTGGAGTCGGTGGTCTGGTCCTCGGGCGGAGGAAGTGGACCGGCCACCATGGCCTGGGCCGTCGTCGCGCTGCCGTTGCTGGCCGTGTGGGTGCCCGCGGGCGTGTGGTGCGCGGCCCCGCCGTCCGCCCGGGCCAGGCTCGTCGTGTTCCTCGTCATCGGAGCCGCGACCGCCGCGTTGCTCGCGCACGGTCTCGCCGCCAGCCCGGTGACGGCCGAGATCCGCGGCCGTACCGTCGGCTACACGATCGGTCTCCCCCACCCGGTGCTCCTCGTCGCCGGCTACCTCCTCGCCACCGTCGGTTCCCTCCTCCTCTCGGGCGACCGGCGACTCGTGGTGCTCGGGATCCTGGCCGCCGTCGGCGCCTCGATCTGCTGGACCCTGTGGCAGATGGAGTTCGTCTCGACCTGGTGCGCCTTCGCCGCCCTGTGCTCGGTGGTGCTGCTCGACTGGGTGCGCGCACGGCCGAGGGCCTCCTCGCAGCCGCCCCGTCACCCGGCCGCACGGCATCGGGAGCAAGCGAGAGGCGACTGACAGGGCAGGTGCGTGCACGGGAGACCTCGGCCATCGGTGTGCGCCGAAGCGACTGGCGGCGGAGGCGGCGCCACAACCGTCACCGGGACGGGCCGGCCTCGGGCCACCGCCAGGCTTGGTGAATCATTCATCCACCGAGATGTTGACTTTAGGCTTGACCAGCCAGAGGATTCGAGAGGTGAAACCCACCGCCGCCGGGCCTGTCGGCCCGGTCCTCCCCGCGGTCCTCGACGAGGCAGCCCACCGCTGCCTCGTCGCGGGCTTCGACGGTACGACGACCGTCCCCGACGCCCTCAAGCGGCTCATCGACCGCGGGCTGGGCGGAGTCATCCTGTTCACCCGCAACATCCGCGACGCCGACCAGGTCCGCGAACTCACCGGCACCCTGAGGGCGTTGCGGCCGGACCTGCTGGTCGGCATCGACAACGAGGGCGGCGGCATCGGCCACCTGGTCGCCGCGGGCGCCCCCAAGGTGCCCGGATCGTGGGCACTCGGCGTCGCCGACGACCCGACGCTTACCGCCGCGTGCGCCGACGCTCTCGCCGGGCACCTGCTCTCGCTCGGCATCACCGCCTCCTACGCCCCCGTCGCCGACGTCCAGAGCCGGCCCGAGAACCCGATCGTGCGCACCCGCGCCTTCGGCGCCGACCCCGAGTTGGTCTCCCGGCATCTGCGCGCCTGGATCGAGGCCACCGAGGCACGCGGCGTGGCCTCCTGCGCCAAGCACTTCCCCGGCCACGGCGGCACCGTCACCGACAGCCACCACGACCTGGCGGTCGACCCACGGCCCTACGACCGACTCGACCTCGCGCCCTTCCGGGCCGCCGTCGACGCGGGCGTGCCCATGCTGATGAGCGCCCACGTCGTCTTCCCGGCCCTCGACCCCGACCTGCCCGCCACCCTCAGCCCGCGCATCCTCTCCGAGCTGCTGCGCGGCGGACTCGGCTTCGACGGCGTCCTCGTCAGCGACGCGCTGGAGATGAAGGCCATCGCCGACCGCTACGGCGAGGCGGTCGGCGCCCGGCTCGCCCTCGCCGCCGGAGCGGACCAGGTCATCGTCGCCGTACCGGACCTGGAGGTCACGCTCGCCTGCCGCGACGCCGTGCTCGACGCCCTGCGGACGGGCGACCTCGCCGAGGGGCGCGTGGCCGAGGCGGCGGAACGGGTCCGCCGGCTCGCGCTGCGGTACGCGGTGCCGTACCGGCCGGGTGCCGTGGCCGCGTGGGACGCGGACGCCGACCCGGCTGCGGCGCGACGGGCAGTACGGAGCGGGGGGCCGCTGCCGGAACCGGTGCCGGGCGCCCATGTCGTCGACTGCTTCCCGCTCCCGCACCCCGCCCTCAACTGGGGCGGCGAGGACCTGCTGACCGAGATCCGCGCCCTCGATCCGACGGCCACGGGGACGGCGGTCGCCGGGGAGCCGGACGGCCTCTGGGCCGTCGTGGGGGAGGTGCTGCGGGCCGCCGAGGGGCGTCCGCTGGTCGTCGCCGTGTGCGATGCGGAGCTGTACCCCTGGCAGGGCCGTCTGCGGGACGCGCTGCTGGCGGCTCGACCGGACGCGCTGGTGGTCTCGACCGGGTTGCCGGAGGCGGCTGGTGGGGTGGCCGCGCACGGGAGGGGACGGGTGAATCTGCGGGCGGTGGCCGAGGTCCTGGCGGGACGCATGGCCTGACCGCCGGGGGCGCTCCCGCCGGGCGGAGGCCCTCACGCGGGCGAACACCCCCACGGGGCGGGCTTTCGTACGAGCGCCATCCTGGCGGTGGCGGTGGCGGTGGCGGTGGCGGTGGCGGTGGCGGTGGCGGTGGCGGTGGCGTGGTGGTGGCGGAGGAGGTGGCTGAGGCCGGAGCCGGAGTCCCTCCGATCGGCGCCTCCGCCACCGCCACCGCCCCGCCCGCCTCACTCTCCGGTGATCAGTTCCGTGATCCCCCTCGCCCCGAGGTACGCCGTGTCCCGCGCGTGCTCCGCCAGGACGACCGCCGGACGGACGCCCTCCTGCCGCAGCCGCATCCAGGCGTCGAAGAAGGCGCCGCCAGGACCGGAGACCGAGCGCGTGGACGGGGTGCAGTCCAGGACCAGGGCCGTCGTACGGGGAGCGGGCGGGACGGCCGCGGTGCGGATCTCCGCGACCGTCGCGGACAGGGCGTCCGCGATCGGCTTGGGACGGCCCGTGCAGTCGAACAGGCCGAGCGTGTACTCCAGTTCCGGAAAGTCGGCCAGGGAGCGGTCGACGTCGTGGGAACACCACCAGGTGACGCCCCACAGGCGGGCGCAGCCGGCCGCGTTCAGGAGGGTCGCACGCGCGAAGTCGGGGGCGTCGGCCGCCGGGATGTGCGGCTCGGGGGCGCCGTGGGCGGTCGTTCAGGGCCGGGGTGTATGCCCGTTGCCGCGTGGCGGGGCAGGGGAAAGCCGAGGGGCTCCTACGAGTGCTCGGCGGAGCCCCATCCTGGCAGCGTGGGGTGGTTCAATCAACCATGCGATGGAGTGTTGGTTGATTCATCCATGCAGGGGTGGTGGTGGTCCGGTGTCGGCCCGGCGGCCGGTGCCCCGCCCGGTCAGCGAGGGCGCCGGGACTTCACCGCGTGTGCTCCCGCGATGTGGTCGGTCAGTGCCAGGGAGGCGCTCGCCCGCTGGTAGGAGAGCTGGCCGACGCGGACGTACAGGCAGTCGATGAGCATCAGCACGGAGTGGCGGGCACCGATGCTGCCGGTGCGGAAGCTGGTCTCCGAGGAGGAGGAGATCAGCCGGATGTCGGCGGCGCGGGCCAGCGGCGAGCGCGGGTCGGCGGTGAGCGCGACGGTGGTGGCGCCGCGCTCCTTGGCCAGCTCGAACGGCTCGATCGTCTCCCGGGTGGCACCCGAGTGGGAGATGCCGATCGCCACGTCCGCCGGGGTGAGCAGGGCGGCGGAGGTGGTCGCCGCGTGCACCTCGGTCCAGCCGCGCACCGCGCAGCCGATGCGGAACAGCCGGGTCTCCGTCTCCTGCGCGACCGCGCCGCTGCCGCCGACGCCGTACACGTCCACGCGCCGGGCGCGGGCCACGGCCTGGGCCGCACGCTCGACCGAGTCGAGGTCGATACGGTCGATGGTCTGCTGGACGGCCCGCAGGTCGGCGGTGCCGACGACCTGGACGACCCGCTCCAGGCTGTCGTCGGGCGAGATGTCCGGGCCGATCTCGGCGCTGCCCCACTCGGAGGACTCGCCCCGGCCCCGCTCCTGGGCCAGCTCGATCAGCAGGTGCTGGTACGAGTCGAGGCCGATGGCCCGGCAGAACCGGGTGACGGTGGCCTGGGAGGTGCCGGTGCGGCGGCCCAGCTCCGCGGCCGAGCAGTGGGTGACGGCGGCCGGATCCTCCAGGATCAGCTCGCCGACCTTCCGCAGGGAGCCGGCCAGCCGGGGCAACTCGGTGCGGATCAGGGTGGTGACATCGGTCGAGGGCATGGACAGAAGGTACCAGCCACCCGTTGGCGTAGCGGCTGAATACCAGGACCGGGCTTGGGGTCGGCATCCGGGGGTGAACTGCGCCATTGCCCTCGATGCCGAGCCGTGATTCAGTGATTCACTAATAGGTGTGTAGGGGGTGGTTCAATCCACCAGTGGGGAGTCCCAGGTGTCCGTCGAGTCCGCCAACGGGTCCGTGACCGAGCCGGTGAGCGCCGACCGTTTCGCGCGCGAGGGCCTGGCCGTCCTGCACCGCCTCACCGAGTCCGCGCGCGCCGACGTGCACGCCGCTGCCGCACTGATCGCCGACTGCGTCCGCGCGGACGGCGTCGTCCAGGCCTTCGGCACCGGCCACTCCCAGGCCATGGTCCTCGAACTCGCCGGCCGCGCCGGTGGCTTCGTGCCCACCAACCGGATCCAGATGGCCGACCTCGTCCTCTTCGGCGGCGACCACCCCAGCGGCCTCGACGATCCGCTCCTGGAGCGCGAGCCCGGCATAGCGGTCCGCCTCTACGAGCTGGCCGACCCCCGCCCCCAGGACCTCTTCGTCGTCATCTCCAACTCCGGCGTCAACAGCGTCATCGTCGAGATGGCCCTGCACGCCAAGGAGCGCGGCCACCGCGTCCTCGCCCTCACCTCCCTCGCCCACACCGCGTCCGTCCCCGCCACCCACCCGAGCGGCAAGAAGCTCGCCGACCTCGCCGACGTCGTCCTCGACAACGCGGCCCCGCGCGGCGACGCGCTGCTGGAGCTGCCGACCGGCGGTGCCGTGTGCGCGCTGTCCACACTGACCGGCGTCATGCTCGTGCAGATGACGGTCGCCGAGGCGGCCGCCCAACTCCTCGCCTCGGGCGATCGCCCCCGGTCTACGTCTCCGCCAACGTGCCTGGCGAGTTCGAGCGCAACCTGGCACTGGAAGAGCGGTACGCCGGACGGATCCGGCGTACCGCCGGCTGATCACCCCCGGATGTCTAGGACACCGGTACGGGCGTCAGCGCGACCGCCAGCGGATGGGCGCCCGTCGTCAGCGGCGCCCCGGCGGTGCCGGACGCGGTGTCGACCGGCACCAGCCGGTTCCCGTCGGCCGTCGTGACATAGGCCGTGCCGCCGTCCCAGTCCAGGGCCACGTCGAAGGCGGACCTGCCGACGGTGACCTTCGCGCCGGGAGCCCCGGTCACCGTGTCGACGGGCGTGACGGAGTCCCCGGTACTGGGGCTCACCCACAGCGTCCGACCGTCCGGTGACAGACCGAGGCCGTACGCCTGGCCGGAGACCAGCAGCGTCGGCTCGGTGTCGTCGGTCGCCGTGTCGATCGGGGTCACCGTCGATCCACCGGAGTTGGACACGTACACCCGCTTCCCGTCCGGCGCGGCGACGACGTTGAAAGGGCGCGGGCCGACGGGGATCGCCGGACCGGCCTCGCGGGTGGCGAGGCCGACCGGGGTGACGGTGTTGTCGTGGATGTTCGCCACGTACAGGGTCCGGCCGTCCGGAGTGATCGCCATGTTCTCCGGCCCCGATCCGACCGTGACGGCCGAGCCCGCCTTCAGCGTGCCGGTGTCCACCGGCTGGACCGTGCCGTCCGTGTAGTTGGCGACCCACAGCGTGTCGCCGTCCGGCGTGAGCGCGAGCCCGGCGGGAACACGGCCCACGGCGACCGTGGCGGTGACCTCGCCGCGCGCCACGTCGATGACGCTGACGGTGTCGGAGCCCTGGTTCGCGCCGTAGGCGGTACGGCCGTCGGCGCTCACGACCACTTCACCGGGGTTGTCGCCCACGGCGATGTCCGTGCTCCTGCCGGAGGACAGGTCGATCGAACTGACCGACGCACCACTGAAGTTGGCCGTCAGCGCTCTCGGGGTGCCGTTCCCGTCGGTGACCCGGACCGGGATCGCCCGGTCGAGGACGCCCGAGCCGGACACCACGAGGGAACGGACGCCCTCGGTGACACCGGTCAGGGTGACGTCGGCCGAGGCGCCGCTCCCGGCCGGGACGGTCACGGTGCCCCCGGCCGGCGAGGCGGTGACCCCGTCCGGCACGTCGAGCGCCCAGGTGACCGTCCGTTTCTCGTCGGACGAGAAGCGGAGGGTCACCGTTTCGGAGGCGCCGGGTTTCAAGGAGCGCGAGGCGGGGGCGAAGGAGGCGTCGACGCCGGGGTCGGGGGCGTGCTGGAGCATCGCCGTGTACAGGAACTGGTCCATCACCCCCGGCGACACCTGCTGCGGGACCGCGTCGAGCGCCTTGCGCTCACCGCGCAGCCGGTTCCAGTACGTCGACACGGCCTCGGTGTCACCGCGCTTGCCGGCCAGCAGCAGATCCACGGCGGTCAGTCCGGCGCCGCCGTACGAGCCGAGCTTGTCGAGCCAGGGCGAAGTCTCCTTCAGGAAACCGGGGTTGGCGAGATGGGCGCGCAACTCGGCGGGTGTGGCCGCCATGTCGGTGAAGTAGGACCGCAGTGCGGCCGCCGCCAGGTCGAGGTCGCTATCTGCCTCGTACGCCTCGTACGCCTCGTACGCCTCGTACGCCTCGTACGCCTCGTACGCCTCGTACGCCTTCCGGAAGGCGGCGACGAGCCGGGTCAGCGTCGGGGACTCGGTGGGGTCGAGCTGGGAGGAGTAGCTGTTCTCGGCGAGGATCCGCAGCCATTTCGCGACCTTCGGCTTCCCCGGTACCGCTTCCCCGGATCCCGCTTCCCCGGATCCCGCCTTCCCGGTCTCCGCAGACCCGGCCAGATCGCGGACGGAGGCGAGGAAGGCGGCCCGGGGTTCATAGGAGTCCGGGTTCCACAGCCAGGCGGCCGAGGTGAACAGCGCGAGCTTGCTCGCCTCGGCCTGGACCATCGGGTTGGCGGTGACGCCGACGGACGCACGGGCCACGCCGGCCTCCCGGCCCGTGTAGGGGCCGAGCAGGAGACGGCTGGTGACGTAGTCGTTGACCGGATAGTTGTCCCAGACCAGGATCGGATGACCGTAGACCTCGCGGGCCCGACGCACCTGCGCGGCGGTGATGGTCGGCGCGATCACGCCGACACCGGTCCACTCGACGACCACGTCCGGGTCCAACTGGCCGCGCAGCGCGGTCTTGTACGGGGTGTCGGCGAGGTCGGAGTACTCGGTGGGGACCATCTCCAGCGGGTCGAGTCCGGCGCGGTCGGCGGAGAACTCCTCCCACACCCGGTTCAGCAGATGGGCCTGAGCGGCACCTGCGGCCCCGCCCCCGCTGCCGAACCTCTCCTCGTCCGCGGCGCAGTTCCACTTCGTGTAGCTGATGTCGTCCAGCGGGATCGCGAAGGAGCGCACGCCGATGTCGTACAGCGAGGCGAACTTGCGGACCAGCGCGGTGATGTCGTCGGCGGAGGAGTAGCAGACCGACAGGCCGGGCGAGAGGGCGTAGGTGAAGCGGACGTGGTCGGCGGCGGCCCGGTCGACGAGTTCGCGCAACCGGTCCAGCTGGGCGGCCGGGTACTCGTCGCGCCAGCGTTCCCGGAGATAGGGGGCGTCCTTGGGGGAGTAGACGTACACGTTCTGCTTGGTGCGGCCGTAGAAGTCGAGTTGGCTCAGCCGCTCGGCGTGGGTCCACGGCGTGCCGTAGAAGCCCTCGATGACACCGCGCAGCTTCGCCGTGGGCCAGTCGCGGACCGTCACCTCGGGCAGACGTTTGCCGGTGAGGAGTTGGCGGAGGGTCTGGGCGGCGTAGAAGGTGCCGGTGGTGTCGGTGCCGGAGAGGGCGAGCAGGGCGCGCCCGGCGTGCCGACCGGAGGCCAGGACATATCCCTCCGCGGGCAGCCCGGCAGGGGACTTGACGCCCAGCCGCCGCAACGCGCCCTTCGTGGCCGGGTTCTCGCCGGGCCCGCCGACGAAGACGGTGAGCCCGGCGGCGGGCGGACGTTCCCCGGCCGGCACGGTGACGATCCGGTCGGCCCCGGCCGCTCGCAGCGCGGTCTCGACGACCCGACGGGCGGCGGGGTCGGTGTCCGACCCGACGACCTCCACCACCCGTTCGGGGACGGTGAGTTGGCGCCCGCCGCCTTCGATGTGCCGGGGTGTCGGCCACACCTCGGGGATCGCCTGGCTCTTCGGAGCGGACGGCGCGGACAGGGTGGACGGAGCGGATGGAGCGGCGGCGGCTGACGGAAGTGAGGGGAGGCTCAGGCTCAAGGCCAGGAGCAGAGCCCGGCGCAGATGCCGGGACCCGCCGGCTCTGTGGGGTGTGGGGGGTCTGTGGGGGTGTGCGAGGCGTGGGAGGGGAGAGGTGATTGAAGCCATCGAAAGAGGCTAGGGCTGCTGAATCAAGCATTCAATAGGGCCTGAGGCGCCTGTGTCGGTCGCCGCAGCGCCGCTGCCGACACGGCCGCAGCCCCAGGGTGGCGATCACCGCTGTGACGAGGCTCGCTCCGGCGCGGACGTGGATACCGAGGTCGAGGCCTGTCTCCAGGGCTTCGCGGGCGAACGGCGCCACGGTGCGGGACAGTTCACCGAGGTCGGCGGCGGCGAGAGCACCGCCGTCGGCGTGCACGGCGTCGGCCACGCGCGGCGCCTTTGGGCGGAGCCCCGAGGAGCCGGCTTCCCGAAAGGGCGGCCCCCACCGCGCCCAGGGCCACGGCTCGACGACCGGCGGGTCGAGAACCCGCCCGGCCCCGCGGACAAGGCCGGTGACAGGGACGGTCGGCGCGCCACCCTTTTCGAGCACGGGCTCAAGCGGACGGAGTGACCGGGGGGCGCAGGCCGAGCCACTGTTCGGCGTCCCAGGCCTGGAACCGCTCCACCTCGGTGAACCCCAGCTTTGCCGCAAGGCGCATCGACCCGACGTTGGCGGTCTGAGTGGTGAGCACCACCGGCTCGCCGGGAAAAACGCCGTCGAACCAGCCGAGCGCCGCCGCGCACCCTTCGGTGGCGTACCCGAATCCCCACGCCGACGGCAGGAACAGGTAGCCGAGATCGACCTTCCCCACGGCAGCCGGGCGACGGTGCTCCGTCGCTCTCCTGAGCAGGATCTGGCCGATCATCGCCCCGTCGAGATCAACGACGAAACTCCCGGGCCGCAGCCCGGGCACCTCGGGCATCTCGCGCTCAAGCTCGTCACGCGGCCGGGGACCGCCGAGGTAGGTGTGCACCTCCGGCGAGGTGTGCAACTCGATGAACGCCGCACGGTCCCGGGCCGCGGGCTCACGGAGCATGAGCTGCTCGGTCCTGATCGGGGCAGGTGGCCAGGTGACGGACCCCAGTTCAGTCATGGCGGGCAACCTATCGCGCGCCCGCAACCGCCCTCTGAGATCTACGGTCAACTTCAGCCGCCGTCACCCCCCCGCTGTGCCGCCTTCTGCCGCTTGACGCAACATAGGGAATCCTCAACGTCCACAAAGCCGCCGACCTGCGGCAGTGGGCGGCAGCCCGGGAGTGGCTGACCATCTACTACCTGCCGTCCTACGCACCCGACCTCAACCCCGTCGAAGGCATCTGGTCTCTCCTGCGACGCGGATGTCTCTCCAACGTCGCCTTCAGTACCCCCGAACACCTTGACCAGCCCATCCGACGCGGCTTGCGCCTCATCCAGTACCGCAGTCACCTCATAGGCGGCTGCCTCGCTGAGACCGGCCTGACCATCGGACCCGCCTGATCAGCGACACGACACCACGAGTTCAACCTCAAGTAGAGGAGTTCGAGAGGCCGATGGAGAAAGCGTCCTTGGCGGAGAGCTGCTCCCACACGTGCAGGGCCAGGACCTCCTGGTCGGCGGGTGCGAGGGCCTGCCAGGCGGCGGCGAGGTCCATCCGGCCGTCCACCAGCGCGGCCGGGTCGGCGGCCAGGGTGCGACCGCCGGTCTCGGCGGCCCGTTGGACGCGGACGGCGAGCGCGGTGTGCCGGCGCATGCCCCGGCTGTCGTTGAGCATCACCTTGCGGGCGGTGCCGAACAGCCAGGGGCGCGGGTCGGCGGGGAGTTCGCGGCGCCTGCGCCACGCCGCGAGGAACGTCTCGCCGACGACGTCGTCCACGTTCATGGGATGGGCGCGACGGCGTACGAACCTCAGCACGTCCTCGTAGTGGGCCCGGTACACGTCCGTGAACTCGGCCTCGGTGTCGATGGGCATGGCTTCCTTCCGTAGCTTCTGCCCCTACGTGTCCACCACGGCCACAGCTGCAACAGGAGAGTCTCCGTGGAATGTCGGCCACGATGGCACCCGTCTGGTCGGTTTCCCCTCTCTTCGGCTAGACATGCTCCGAACCCACAGTGACCGGTGGGGATTTGGGGACTTGGGCAGCCCAGGGGGAACGCACCCATGACCATGTACATGGGGGCCTTTCGCGGTCTTGGTCTGTGTGGGTGTGGGTGTGGGTGGTTGTCCGGCCGGGCGTGGGGCAGTGGCCGACTGGACCACCTCGCGTGTGGTGGGGTCATCGGGCGGGGGTCAGGAGCTGGGTGGCTGCCAGTTGTGCGTACAGCGGGTCCTCATCCACCAGTTCCTCGTGGGTGCCGATGGCGCGGACCCGTCCGGAGTCCATGACGACGATCCGGTCGGCGCCGGTCACCGTCGACAGGCGGTGGGCCACCACCAGCACGGTGGTCTCCCGCGCCACCTCCGCGAGGACGTCCCGCAGCGCCAGCTCGTTGACGGCGTCGAGCTGCGAGGTCGCCTCGTCCAGGAGCAGCAGGCGGGGCCTGCGCAGCAGGGCACGGGCGATGGCGACGCGCTGCCGCTCGCCGCCGGACAGCTTGGAGCCGCGGTGTCCGACCGGGGTGTCCAGGCCGTGGGGCAGGCGCTCGACGAGGGTGTCGAGCTTCGTCCGGGCCAGGACGTCGCGGATGTCGTCGTCCGTCGCGCCGGGCGTCGCGAAGACGAGGTTCTCCCGCAGGGTGCCGGCCAGGACGGGCGCGTCCTGTTCCACGTACCCGATGGCAGACCGCAGCTCGGGCAGGGACCAGTCCTGGACGTCCCTGCCGTCGACCAGGACCCGGCCGCCGGTGACCTCGTGGAACCGCTCGATGAGCGCGAACACCGTCGACTTGCCCGCGCCCGAGGGACCGACGAAGGCCGTCGTCCCAATGCCCGGCACCTCGAAGCCGACCTGGTGGTGGACGTACGGCAGACCGGGCAGGTAGCGGAAGGACACGTCCTCGAAGCGGACCGACGCCGGGCCCGGCACCGCCGCCTCCTGCCGGGGCGGGGTGTCCTGCCGCCCGATGACCGGCTCCGTCGCCAGACGTTCCACGGCCGCGATCCGGGAGATGGCGGCCGACCCCTCCTGGTAGGAGGACGCGGCGTCGACCAGCCGGGACACCGGCTCCATCAGATAGAAGAGGTACAGCAGGAAGGCGATGAGGGTGGAGACCGGGATCTGCCCGGACGCCACGCGCGCCCCGCCGACGGCGAGCACCGCGAGAAAGGCCAGCTGTACGGCGAGTTCGTCGGCCGAGCCCGCCGCGGCCTCCCACTTCGCGCTCTTCACGCCGTGCCGCCACGCCCGCCGTGCCGCCGCCTCCACCCGGGCGGTCTCCCGGCCCTCGGCACCGGACGCCTTCACCGTACGGAACGCCCCGAAGGCCCGCTCCAGCGCGACGGAGATCTCCCCGACCGCCTCCTGCGAGCGTTCGGTGGCCCGCGCGATCCGCGGCATCACCAGCGCGGCGGCCCCGCCGACCAGCACGACCACGCCGAGCGTCACACCCAGCAGCACGGCGTTGAGGAACGCCATCATCACGATCGCCGCGACGAACGCGACCGCGCCGGTGGCCGCGGAGA